>JAPKHL010000110.1 GCA_026646875.1 Rhodocyclaceae bacterium
CTGCAGGAAGTTGCCGGCAGCGTTGATCAGTTCGTCGAGGTTCTCCAGGCGTTCCTGCCCCTCCTTTTCGCCAAGGTAGTGCTGGCGCAGCCCGCTGCGTTCGAGCACATGCTCGATGAGCTCCGGCAGCGGCAGTCCGGCACCCTCCGCGCGCAGCGTCTCGATCAGCCGGACGAAGGCGCCGACCGCCGTACCGGCCTTGCCGGACAGGCTGGCGGCGGCGTTGTAGAGGCTGCTGTGATCGCGATGCGCCGCAGCCTGCAGGGCCTCGAGGCTGCGCGCACCGATACCGCGCGTCGGGAAATTGACCACGCGGGCGAAGGCCGTGTCATCGTCCGGATTGGCGATCAGCCGCAGGTAGGCGAGCGCGTGCTTGACCTCCTGCCGTTCGAAGAAGCGCAGGCCGCCGTAGACGCGATAGGGCACGCCGCTGGTGAACAGCTGGTGCTCGAGAACGCGCGACTGCGCGTTGGAACGGTAGAGCAGCGCAATCTGGTCGCGCTCGATGCCGTCGCGCACCAGTTCGCGCAGCTCGTCGACGATGAAGCGCGCCTCGTCAAGATCGGAAAAACCCTCGAACACGCGGATCGGCTCGCCGGAGCCGGCCTCGGTCCACAGGTTCTTGCCGAGGCGGCCGCGGTTGTTCTTGATCAGCGCGTTGGCCGCATCGAGGATGTTGCCGTGCGAACGGTAGTTCTGTTCGAGGCGGATCACGTTGGGCACCGAGAATTCGCGCTCGAAGTCGCGCATGTTGCCGACCTCGGCGCCACGGAAAGCGTAGATCGACTGGTCGTCGTCGCCCACCGCGAACAGCGCGGCGCCCGGCACACCGGGCGCGCCGCCCTCGCGCCCGGCAAGCAGGCGGAGCCAGGCGTACTGCAGGCGGTTGGTGTCCTGGAACTCGTCAACCAGGATGTGACGGAAGCGTTGCTGGTAGTGATGGCGCAGCGGTTCGTTGCGCTGAAGAAGTTCATGTGTGCGCAACAGCAGTTCGGCAAAATCGACCACCCCTTCGCGCTGGCACTGCGCCTCGTATTCGGCGTACAGCGCGACCCGGCGGGCGGTGTAATCGTCGTAGGCCTCGGCCTGCGCGGCGCGGATGCCCTGCTCCTTGTGGGCATTGATGAAATGCATCAGTTCGCGCGGCGGAAACTTCTCGTCGTCGACATTGAGATTCTTGAGCAGCCGCTTGATCGCCGAGAGCTGGTCGGCCGCGTCGAGGATCTGGAACAACGCGGGCAAGCCGGCCTCACGGTGATGCGCGCGCAGCAGGCGGTTGCAAAGTCCGTGGAAGGTGCCGATCCACATGCTGCGCGCGGGGTTGCCGAAGGACATCGGCAGCATCGCCGCGAGGCGCGCCTGCATCTCCTTCGCCGCCTTGTTGGTGAAGGTGACGGCGAGGATGGCCTGCGGCCCGGCCTGCCCGGTGGAAATCAGCCAGGCAATGCGGGTGGTCAGCACGCGGGTCTTGCCGCTGCCCGCCCCGGCGAGGATCAGGGCATGCTGCGGCGGCAGCGTGACCGCGGCGAGTTGCTGGGGGTTGAGATTGGCGAGCAGATCAGACATGGATCAAGGTTTTCCGGAGGGGCAGCACCGATTATAACGGCCGCACTGCAGCGGGATTCCTGTTGTATCCGCGCAACAAACAAACGAGCGTTTCAAGAAATCTGTCAAAAGGTCCGACCAGTCGATATATAATTGTGCTGCACTGCAACAAAACAGTGGCTCACGAGGTCCACGACACAGTGCGATGGCTACCGCCAGTACATTAGGAGCAACAGCATGAAAGCACCCAAACTACTCCCCTGGATCGCCCGCAAGGCCGGCATCGGCGACGAGCTCGCCCTCAAGCTGTGGCGGCGCGCAGCCGGCGAATCCGAAGAACTGGTCGGCTGCTGCGACACCGCCGACTATTACCGCTTGGCCATGGAGCGCTTCATCGACCTCGTCGAGGCCGAGTCGGAAGCCCACCACGTTCCGCAAGCGCTGGAAATCCCGCGCATCGGCTGGCTCTGGCGGCATCAGAACCGGATGTCGCAGCTCGGCCTGCTGGCCGCACGCAACACCTGCCGTTTCTGGCAGACCAGCTGGCAGAACTACCTCGCGGCGCAGAAGCGCGCCGCCTGACCTCCCGGCGGGCGAGCGACAACGCCGCCCGCGACCGCCGCGACGCGGCGCCGGACGCGACGGGCAAACCGCGTATCCGCGTATAATTCGCGGTTTAGCCCATTTCGCGACCCCTACCGGCCATGCAGGAAAAATACCAACCCGCGGAAATCGAACGCGCCGCCCAGGAACACTGGCAGAAGACGGGCGCCGCCCGCGCCGTCGAAGACCTTTCCCGCCCCAAATACTATTGCCTGTCGATGTTCCCCTACCCCTCGGGGAAACTGCACATGGGGCATGTACGCAACTACACGATCGGCGACGTGCTGGCCCGCTTCCACCGGATGCAGGGCTACAACGTCCTGCAGCCGATGGGCTGGGATGCCTTCGGGATGCCGGCGGAGAACGCCGCGATCCAGAACGGCGTGCCGCCGGCGCAATGGACCTACGCCAACATCGAATACATGAAGGGGCAGCTCAAGCGGCTCGGCTTCGCCATCGACTGGGAGCGCGAACTCGCCACCTGCAAGCCGGACTATTACCGCTGGGAGCAGTGGCTGTTCACCCGCCTCTATGAAAAGGGCCTGATCTACAAGAAGCTCGGCACGGTGAACTGGGATCCGGTGGACCAGACGGTACTGGCCAACGAGCAGGTGATCGACGGACGCGGCTGGCGTTCCGGCGCACTGATCGAGAAGCGCGAGATCCCCATGTACTACATGAAGATCACCGCCTACGCCGACGAGCTGCTGGCCGACCTCGACCGCCTGCCCGGCTGGCCCGAGCAGGTCAAGCTGATGCAGAAGAACTGGATCGGCAAGAGCACCGGCGTCCGCTTCGCCTTCCCGTACGAACTCGACGGCAAGGCCGACAGGCTGTGGGTGTTCACCACCCGCGCCGACACCATCATGGGCGTCACCTTCGTCGCCGTGGCTGCCGAGCATCCGCTGGCCGCCCACGCCGCCGCGCGCGATCCGAAGATCGCCGCCTTCGTCGAGGAATGCAAGCAGGGCGGCGTCGCCGAGGCCGACATCGCCACCATGGAAAAGAAGGGCGTGCCGACCGGCATCTTCGTCACGCATCCGCTGACCGGCCGGCAGGTCGAGGTGTGGGTGGGCAACTACGTGCTGATGGGCTACGGTGAGGGCGCCGTGATGGCCGTACCGGCCCACGACGAGCGCGACTTCGCCTTCGCCAGGAAATATGGCCTGCCCATCGAGCAGGTCATCGCGGCCCCGGGCCAGGCCTTCTCGCTCGACGGCTGGCAGGATTGGTACGGCGACAAGACTGCCGGCGCCTGCGTCAACTCCGGCAAGTACGACGGTCTTGCGCACGAGGCCGCCGTCGAGGCCATCGCCGCCGACCTCGCCGCCAAGGGACTCGGCGAGAAGAAGATCCAGTTCCGCCTGCGCGACTGGGGCATCTCGCGCCAGCGCTACTGGGGCTGCCCGATTCCAGTCATCCACTGCCCGGACTGCGGCGACGTGCCGGTGCCCGACGAGCAGTTGCCGGTCGTCCTGCCCGAGAACGTCGTGGTCGATGGCGCCGGCTCGCCGCTCGCGCGCATGCCCGAATTCTATGAATGCGCGTGTCCGAAATGCGGCGGTGCGGCCCGGCGCGAGACCGACACGATGGACACCTTCGTCGAGTCCTCCTGGTACTTCCTGCGCTACGCCTGCCCGGACAACGCCGCGGCGATGGTCGACGAGCGCGTCGGCTACTGGTGCCGGGGCGGCATCGACCAGTACATCGGCGGTATCGAGCACGCCATCCTGCACCTGCTCTACTCGCGCTTCTGGACCAAGCTGATGCGCGACGTCGGCCTGTTCAGAGGCTTCGAGCTCGACGAGCCCTTTGCCAACCTGCTCACCCAGGGCATGGTCGTCGCCCCGACCTATTTCCGGCATCAGGCCGACGGCAAGAAGCAATGGATCAACCCGGCCGACGTCGAGCTGGCCTGCGACGAACGCGGCCGTCCGGTAAGCGCCACGCTGAAGGCCGACGGGCAGCCGGTCGAGATCGGCGGCACCGAAAAGATGTCGAAATCAAAGAACAACGGCGTCGATCCGCAGGCCCTGATCGATCAGTACGGCGCCGACACCGCGCGCCTGTTCATCATGTTCGCCTCGCCGCCCGACCAGTCGCTCGAGTGGTCCGATGCCGGCGTCGAGGGCGCCTTCCGCTTCCTCAAGCGGGTCTGGAAGCTGGTACACGACCATGTCGTCGCCGGTCTGGTCGCCCCCTATGCCGGAGGCGAACTGACGGACGAGCTGAAGGCCTTCCGCCGCCAGCTGCACCAGACGATCGGCAAGGTCGCCGACGACTACGGCCGGCGCAAGCAGTTCAATACGGCCATCGCTGCCGTGATGGAGCTGCTCAACGCCTACGCCCGCCTCGCCGACGATTCGGCAACCGCCCGCGCCGTCCGGCAGGAGGCCCTCGAGGCCGTCACACTGATGCTCTTCCCGATCGTGCCGCACCTCTGCGAGACCCTCTACGCGGCGCTCCGGCCGGGCCAGACGCCCGATGTCCACCGCTTCCCGACGGTCGACGAAAGCGCCCTCGTGCAGGACGAGATCGAGCTGATGCTGCAGATCAACGGCAAGCTGCGCGGCAGCCTGCGCGTGCCGGCCAGCGCCGACAAGGCCGCCATCGAGGCCGCCGCGCTGGCCACCGAGGCGGCGCGGAAGCAGCTCGACGGCCAGCCGCCGAAGAAGCTGATCGTCGTTCCCGGCCGCCTGGTCAACATCGTCGCCTGAGGATTGCCAAGCATGCGCGCGCTCCTGCCGGTCCTCGCCCTGTCGCTGACCCTGCTTGCCGGCTGCGGCTTCCAGTTGCGCGGCGCCTATGCGCTGCCCTACGACAGCCTCTTCCTTGCCATGCCCGATTACTCGGAGCTGGGCGCCGGGCTCAAGCGCGCCATCCGCGCCTCGGGCTCGACGCAGATCGCGGCGCGTCCCGAGGAGGCGCAGGCCAGTTTCGTGCCGACCCTCGATGCCCGCGAAAAGGACATCCTGTCGCTCTCCGGCACCGGCCGCGTGCGTGAAATCCGCCTGCGCTACCGCTATGCCTACCGCGTGGTCGACGTGCAGGGCCGCGACCTGATCCCGCCCGGACAGATCGAGCTGACGCGCGACATGACCTACGACGACTCCAACGTGCTGTCCAAGGAGCAGGAGGAAAACCTCCTCTGGCGGGACATGCAGAACGACATGGTGCAGCAGCTGATGCGCCGCCTGACCGCGGTGAAACCGGTCCCGCCGGCCAGCGTCCGCTAGGACGGACGCGATGCAGCTCAAGGGCGAGCAGCTCGCGGCACACCTCGAACGGACGCTCGCGCCGGTCTACGTCGCCTGGGGTGACGAACCGCTGCTGGTCGTCGAGGCCACCGACGCGATCCGTGCTGCGGCGCGCCGCCAGGGCTTCGACGAGCGCGAGGTGCTCACCGCGCTGCCGGGATTCGACTGGGGCCTGCTCGCCCAGGCGGCCGGCAACCGCTCGCTGTTCGGCGGCCGCACGCTGATCGACCTGCGCATTCCCAACGGCAAGCCCGGCCGCGACGGTGCCGCCGCCCTGCAGGCCTACTGCCGTCACACCTCGCCCGACACCCTGCTGCTCGTCACCCTGCCAGGGCTCGACTGGAAGGAAGAAAAGACGGCCTGGCTGACGACCCTGGCCGAGGCGGGTGTCGCCCTCAAGCTGACGCCACCGTCGCTGGCGCAGCTGCCGGCCTGGATCGCCGGACGCCTGCGCCGTCAGCAGCAGGAAACGGATGCCGACGGCCTGCGCTTCATCGCAGAACGGGTCGAGGGAAATCTGCTGGCGGCGCACCAGGAAATCCAGAAACTGGGGTTGCTGCATCCGCCCGGCATGCTCAGCCTGGCGCAAATCCAGGACGCTGTGCTCAACGTCGCCCGTTACGACATCGATGGCTTGCGCGAGGCCCTGCTCGCCGGCGACACGACCCGCCTGACGCGCACCCTCGACGGCCTGCGCCAGGAAGGCGAGGCACCACCGCTTGTGCTTTGGGCGATGACCGAGGAAATACGTGCTCTGGTACAGGTCAAGCGGGGTCTGGTGACGGGACAGCCGCTGGACAGCCTGCTGCGCGAGGCACGGGTGTGGGGGCCGCGGCTGGCGCCCTTCCGGGCCGCGACGCAGCGGCTCGACACGCGCCGCGCCGAGGCGGCGCTCGCACACGCCGCATCCATCGACCGGATGATCAAGGGCGCAGCCAGCGGCGACCCCTGGAACGAACTGCTGCGGCTCGGCCTGCGCCTGGCCGCCTGAGCCGCCGCCCACACGGCGGACGACAAGCCGGCCCGACGCCGGCGTGGATCAAGTCCCGGTCTGCAAATCGGCGGACTCGTCCGCCCGATCCGCGGAATCGATGCTGGAGGAGCCTCCGTCCGCCGCCTCCTCGGGCTGATCCGGCGCGAGATGTTCCCAAGAGCAAGGTTCCGGATGGTTGCGGACGTCGTGCAGGCTGCAACAGCATTTTTCCTGCACCAGGCACATCCCCTCGCAGCTTTCGGCGACGACAACGACGCGCAGCTCGGGGTCGACCGTTCGTTCGCCGTCCCAGTAGCTGCAGGTCGCGCAGACCTTCACTTCGGCCGGCAATATCAGTTTTCGATCCATTCTCTTCAGCGGAGGCGCAATGTGGAAACGCGATGGAAACGTCGGTGCGAACGTGGGTGTAATCGTAGATGAATGCGTCGATGGAAACGCGGGGTTCCCCAGGCAAACCGTTAGCCTTAGGAGTGTACTCGTTTCCATTAGTTCCGTTGGGGTTTTCGCCGCGCGACGGCCGATGCGCTGGCTATAATCACGGTTTGCCCCTCCGCCCTGGAACGAACATGGACATCGAGCAGTACATCGTGACCGTCGGCCAGCAGGCCCGCGAAGCCTCGCGGGCGATGGCCCGCGCCGACACCAACGCCAAGAACCGCGCGCTGCACGCCATCGCCGCAGCCATCCGGCGCGATGCGGCTGCGCTGGTGGCCGCCAATCAGGAGGATCTCGCCGCCGCCCGTGCGGCCGGTCTCGAGCCGGCGATGCTCGACCGCCTGACACTCTCCGAGAAGGGGGTCGCAACGATGGCCGAAGGGGTCGAACAGGTCGCCGCGCTGCCCGATCCGGTCGGCGAGATCAGCGACCTGAAATTCCGCCCGAGCGGTATCCAGGTCGGCCGGATGCGCGTGCCGCTCGGTGTCATCGGCATCATCTACGAGGCGCGCCCCAACGTCACCGCCGATGCGGCGGCACTGTGCCTGAAGTCGGGCAACGCGGCAATCCTGCGCGGTGGCTCGGAAGCGATCCGCTCCAACCGGGCGATCGCCCGACTGGTGCAGGAGGGACTGGCCACGGCCGGCCTGCCGGCCAACGCCGTGCAGGTGATCGACACCACCGACCGTGCCGCCGTCGGCCGGCTGATCACCCTGCGGGAGTACGTGGACGTCATCGTCCCGCGCGGTGGCAAGGGGCTGATCGCCCGCCTGCTCGCCGAGGCGCGGGTGCCGATGATCCAGCACCTCGACGGCAACTGCCACGTTTACCTCGACGATGGCGCCGATGCCGGCAAGGCGCTGAAGATCGTCGAAAACGCCAAGACGCAGCGCTACGGCACCTGCAACACGACCGAATCGCTGCTCGTTGCCCGCGCCCGCGCCGCCGAGCTGCTGCCGCCGGTGGCCGCGATGCT
>JAPKHL010000111.1 GCA_026646875.1 Rhodocyclaceae bacterium
GTGCGCCTTCTGCTCGAGCAGGCTGGCCACCGGTGCGACGAAGCCGTAGGAGATCAGGATGCCGAGGAAGGTGCCGACGAGCGCGCCGCCGATCATCTTGCCGAGCACCGCCGGCGGTTCACCGACCGAGCCCATGACGTTCACCACGCCCATCACCGCGACCACGATACCGAAGGCCGGCACGCCGTCGCCCACCTTGGCCATCACGTGCCCGGGCACCTCGACCTCGTGGTGGTGGGTTTCGATCTCGATGTCCATCAGGTTCTCGATCTCGAGCGCGTTGAGGTTGCCGCCGACCATCATGCGCAGATAATCGGTGATGAACTCCATCACGTGATGGTCGTTGGCGAGGGCGGGATACTTGGAGAAGATCGGGCTCTGCTCGGGCGCCTCGACATCGCTCTCGATCGACATCAGACCTTCCTTGCGCACCTTGGCGAGCACCTCGAAGAGCATCGCCAGGAGATCGACGTAGAGCGCCTTGGTGTATTTGGACCCCTTGAAGATGCCGGGCAACGCGCCGACCGTCTTCTTGATGATCTTGATGTCGTTGCCGGCGACGAAGCCGCCCACGGTCAGGCCGACGATGGCGACGTATTCGAGCGGCACCCACAGCGCGAGCAGACTGCCGTGCACGGCGTAGGTGCCGAGCGAGGCCGCCAGGATGATGACGTAACCGACAATCAGAAACATTGAACCCCCTGTTGCTCCGTCGCCCGCCGCGTACGGCCCCGTTTTTGCTTATCGCCGGACATTGTAGCGGGAGGCGGTCGCCAAACAAACCGCTCCGCGCGCGCCGCCCTGTTTTTTCAGTCGAACCGCTCGCCGATGCGCGCCCGTCCGCCGACCTTGGCCTGGTACATCCCGACATCGGCCGCCTTGATCAGCATGGCCGTGTCGTTCATCGAATCATCGCGCGTCGCGACGCCGATGCTGATGCCGCAGCGGACCAGGCCACGCGGCGATTCGACCACGACGCGGTCGGCGGCGGCGAGCAGGCGCTCGGCGCAGGCCCGGATGGAAGCCGCGTCGGTATCGGAGCTGATGACCAGGAACTCGTCGCCGCCCACCCGGCAGATCACGTCGTTGGCCCGCAGCGCGCGGCGGAGAACGCCGGCGGCGGCAACCAGCACCTGGTCGCCGACGTCGTGGCCGTAGGTATCGTTGATCGTCTTGAAGTTGTCGAGATCGATCATCAGGCAGGAAAGCGGCCGTCCGTTGCGGCTGCTCGCCGCCCATTCCTTCTCGAGGCGGTCCATCGCGTAGCGGCGGTTATGGAAACCGGTCAGCGGATCGGTGACCGATGCCTCGTACAGGCGCCGGTTGCTGACCGCCAGCTCGGCGGCGAAATGCTTCATCTCCTCGTGATCGCGCAGCACTTCCTCCTGCAGGTCGACCACCCGCTTGGCGGCACGCAGGCGGGCAAGCAGCAGGCGATCGCGCACCGGCTTCGCGAGGTAATCGTCGGCACCGGCATCGAAGGCCTCGACGAGCGCCCCCTCGTCCTCACCTCCGGTCAGGATCAGCACGTACATGCCCCGCCCGATGCGGGTCTGGCGCAGGGCGCGCGTCAGCTGCACGGCGTCCAGGCCGTGCAGGGCACGGTCGGCGATCAGCACGTGCGGTTGCGCGGTCAGCGCGAGATCGAGCGCATGCTGGCCATCGGCGGCTTCGAAAACCGCATGTCCCTGGGCCCGCAGCGTGGCGCGCAGCACGGCCCGTTCGCCAGCATCGTCACCGGCCAGCAGCACGCGCAGACACACCGCACCGGCAGCCCCGTCATCGCCTTCCTCACCGGCGTTGCCGCCGGCCGGCTCTCCCGCCTGCTCCCGCGCTTCCTCGGCGAGCATATCCGAGAAGGAGGGCGCCTCCGGCGGAGATTTGACGTTCAGCATCACTGCCCACTCCCGCCAGTCGCGCACGATGCCGTCGATCATGCCCTCCAGCGATGCCGGATCGATCTCCAGCGTCCGGGCGCGCTCGCGCAGGCGCCCGAGCCATTGCCCCCGGTCCTTCGCCTCGGTCAGGCAAAGATCGGTCAGCGTGTCGGCCAGGCGCACGGCGTGCAGCATGCGCTCGCTGCAGCTATGCGCAACGAATCCGGCCAGCTCGGGGGAATGGCGGAAGAACAGCGGCTCGATCAGCGCGCGTGGGAACCCCCAGTCGCTCAGCATCGCCGCCGTCAGATCGTCGTGATGCAGGGCGAAGGCCGCCTCCTCGCGCGTGCGCAGCAAGGCATTGATTTTCTCGGGCAGGAGCGCGACTCCGGCGTCCGCCTCCTGGCGTACCTCTGCGCGCGCCTCGTCGATCACCCGGGAGTACTCCAGAGGATAGAGCGTCGCCAGTGCCAGCTTGCCGATCTCGGCCAGCAGTCCGCAGCAGAAGGCTTCCTCGGGATTGGCGACGCGCGTCGCGCGCACCACCGCCTGCAGGGCCAGCGCATTGACCACGGCACGTGTCCAGAAGGCGTTGTAATCGAAGTGCCGGCAGGCACCGCTGCGGTAGCCCGAGACCAGCGAGAAGCCGAGGGCCAGGTTGCGCACCACGACGATGCCGAGCACATTCATCGCGTCGGGCACCGAGGCCACCGGCCGGCCGCAATCGCGCGCCGTGATGTTGGCAGTCTTGAGCAGGCGCCCGACTAAGGCCGGATCGGACTTGATCACCTGCTCGAGCTGGGCGGTGCCGACATCCTCGCGCTGGGCAAGGCGGACGATCGAAAGCGCCACGCCCTTGGGGGAAGGCAACGTGCCCGTCGCCTTCAATTGTTCGAATTTTTTGAGCTCGATGTCCATGACCGCTTCCGCTGTCCTTGGATTATGGCCCCTGCCCGGGACGCTGGCAACGACGGCGGGCCGGGCGATCGCACGGAACGACGTGTCCCGGCGGGCCGTCCGGGGTACACTGGCCGCCTCACCGTCCCGGCTCCGTGACCCGCCCCAGCGCGCGGGCCACCCCAACGAATCATGAACTACTGCAACCAGTGCGGCGGATCGCTGGAGATTCGCGTTCCCGAGGGAGACACCCAGCCCCGGCACGTCTGCCGGCAATGCGGCTGCGTGCATTACCTCAATCCCAAGCTGGTGGTCGGATGCATCGTCGAGACGCCCGCCGGCGACGGACGCATCCTGCTCTGCCGACGCGCCATCGAACCTCGCCTCGGCCTGTGGACACTGCCCGCCGGCTTCATGGAGAACGGCGAAACGACGGCGCAGGCGGCAGTCCGCGAAACGCTCGAGGAAGCCTGCGCGCGCATCGAAATCGGCCCGCTGTTCTCGCTGATCAACGTTCCGCACATCAACCAGGTCCACCTTTTCTATCGCGGCTGGCTGCAGGGCGACCATGCCCCCGGCACCGAGAGCCTGGAAACGGCGCTCGTCGATGAAGCCGACATTCCCTGGGGCGAACTCGCCTTCCGCAGCGTCACCCTCTGTCTGCAAGCCTATTTCACGGATCGCCGGCACGGCCGTTTCGGCTTTCACGAGGACAGCCTGCTGCCCCCGGCGTCCTACTGAACGGGTGGCGCAGCGTCGAGACTGAACAGGACCGGCAAGCGGAGCTGGAAATCCAGCCCCTGCAGGGCTGCCGGCAGCGGCGTGAGCGCAGCCGCCTGGCGGATCATTGCCAGCGCGGCGGCATCCAGGGCTGGATGACCACTCGATTCCGCGAGCTCGATCCGCGACCGCCCCACGACCACCTCGATGCCGACGACCGCCTGTCCGGACTCACCGCGCGCCCGCGCCTCGGGGGGATAGTCCCGGAAGGCGCGCGCGGCGGCCGCCAGCGACAGCCGGTAGTCGTACAGGCCTTCCGCCGGTGGCGGTGCCGGTCCGGCCGGCGTCGGCGGCAGGGCGGACATGGGCAACGCAGCGCCTTCGAGCCTCCGTCCGGGGGACGCCCCCGCTTCCCGTCGGCCACGCACCGTCGGCCCGCTTCGCGGCCGGTGCGCCGGCGACGCGACCGCCCCGGGCTTGACGGCCGGCAGCGCCGTTCGAGACGGCACCGCCGGCGCACGCAAGACACCGCGCAAGGCTTCCGGCCGGGTGGCGTCGGCCGCTTGCCGCGGCCTGCCGGCGTACAGGGGATGCAGGGAAAGCAGGCCGAGCAGATGCGCGCACAGCGAGAGGCAGAGCGCCTGCAACAAAACCCGGCGGGTGGGGTCGAACATCGGCGATCCCCCGAAGGAAGGAACGCCCGGAGAATAACGCAACGTCATCAAAGCGGAAAATTTCCGCGCATGCCCCGCGCATCGTCTCCCCACCGCAACTTTCCGGGTTCATAATGCCTGTGGCCGGCGTTCGCCGGGCAGGAAGCGCACCGCACGCACGGAGGTCAGCTTGCAGACGATGGAAACCGGAGAGGCCCGGGCAGCCCGGCCACTGATCCTGGCGCTGGACATCACCGGCGCGCCGCACGGATGGATTTCCTGGCAGATCGCCCTCGGACATCTGGCATCGGGCCGGATCGACCGTTCTCTGGGTGATTTCTCGTTCACCTTTCATGGCGGCCAATCGCGTCTCACCGGCCGCCGCTCGGAACTGACCATCAGCAGCATCGTCGCGCTGCGCGGTCGCAACCCGCGCGGCTGGGAGCCACAGGCGCCGGCCCTGAGCAATGTCCTCCTGTTCCAGCGCGATCATCACCTATGCTGCTTCTGCGGTGCGCAGCGTCCCGCGCATGCGCTGACGCGCGACCACCTGCGGCCGCTCTCGCGCGGCGGTCGCGATCACTGGAAGAACGTCGTCACCGCCTGCCGCGCCTGCAATCAGCGCAAGGGCGCGCGACTGCCCGAGGAAGCCGGCATGGGCATGCTCTACGTACCCTACGTGCCTTCGCTCTACGAAGGTCTGATCCTGCGCAACCGGCGCATCCTCGCCGACCAGATGGAATTCCTGCGCAGCCTGCTGCCCGAGGACTCGCGGCTGGCCAGCTGGCGGACCTGAAGATTTCCTAAAGATCGTCGAGCAGGACCGAGCCGTCCGGCCCCCATTTCACCCGGGTGATACCCGGCTCCTCGGCCTCGATGCGGCGGCGCTCGATCTCCTCGGCACTCAGTTCGCCCTGCTGCAGGCGCTGCTCGTCGGCCAGCCGGCGATCCTCGCGCACCTGCTGGTGGCGAAGCAGCCCCTCGCGCAGGGTATCGACCAGCGCCTCGTCCGACCAGGGCTTGATCAGGTAGCGGAAGATCTCGGCCTCGTTCACCGCTGTCATCAGGGCGTCGAAATCGGTCGAGGCCGAGAGGATCAGGCGCACCGCGTCCGGCTGCAGGCGCCTGACATGCTTGAGGAAGGTCACGCCATCCATCGTCGGCATGCGGTAATCGGAAACCACCAGATCGAAAACACCGCTTTCGACGCGCGTAAGTGCCTTCAGCGGATCATCGCAGATCTCGATCTGCAGGTCTTCTCCGTGGAAGGCGCGCTGCAGGACGCGGCGCAGGGCGTTGAGAACGTTCGGCTCGTCATCGACGAGCAGCAGGCGGGCCATGGCATCAACCTCCCGGGGGACGGATATAGACAGTCAGACGCACGCCCTCGCTCGCTTCGTGCTCCTGGATCTGCCGGATCAGGCGAGCATCGAGCAGGTAATCGGCAGCGAGCAGCAGCACCCCGTCGCGGCTGACGAGATCGCGGGTCAGGACGGCGCCGGGCTTCAGCTCGGAGGCGAGAACGGCGATTTCGCCGGCCGGGGCGCGCTCGACGCTGCCGGTGAGCGCCAGGAAGGCGTCGACGACCTGCGGGTCGTAGCGGCGGCCACGCCCCTCGACAATCAGCTTCTTGGCTTCCTCGGGCGGCAGGCGACGCGGCGTCAGCAGGCCGAGTTGCAGGCCGTCGTAGTCGTTGGCAAGCGCGAGAATGCGGGCGCCAATGGGGATTTCCAGTCCGGAAACACCATCGGGGTAACCCTTGCCGTCGAAACGCTCGTGGTGCGCGCGCACCAGCTTCGCGGCAACGCGCAGTTCTTCAAGGGCCATCAGCGACTGCTCGCCGCGCAGCGGATGCTTGCGATACTGGCCGAGATCATCGCCAGTCATCTGCGTCACCGGCTTGGCCAGCAGATGGTCGGACAGACCGATCTTGCCGATATCGTGCAGCAGGCCGGCCAGAAAGACATCCTGCGCCTCGCGCGGCGAGAGCCCGAGCGTGTTGGCGATCTTCCGCGCGAGATCGGCGACGCGCCGGGAGTGGCCGGCCAGCGCGCCCTCGCGCAATTCGATCAAATTGGTGAAGACCTTGATCGAGGTGAGGAAGCTGGTCTTCAGCTTCTCGTTCGCCGCCGCCAGCGAATCGTGCGCGCGGCGCAGTTCGGCGGTACGCGCTTCGACCTTGGCCTCGAGACTGGCGTTGAGTTCGCGCAGTTCGTCGTTCTGCCGCCGGGTCAGCGCCTCGAGGCGCAGCTTCTCGCGCTCCAGCGCCTGGCGTTCGAGCGCCTGGCGGACGGTGAGCAGGACGTCATCGTCGTTCCAGGGCTTGGAGAGGTAGCGGTAGATTTCGCCTTTGTTGATCGCCTCGACCGTCGAGGAAATGTCGGCATAGCCAGTGAGCAGGATGCGCACGGTATCCGGCCAGCGGCGGCGCACCTGCTCGAGGAAACGGGCACCATCCATCTCGGGCATGCGCATGTCCGAGATGACCAGATCGAAACTCCCCTCCTCCATGCGCTGCAGCCCCTCGGCACCGCTGCCGGCGACCACGACGTCGTAGCCGCCCTGGCGGAACAAGCGGCGTAGGGCAGACAGGATGTTCGGCTCGTCGTCGACACAGAGCAGCCGCCAGGGCGCGGCCGGCGCCTCATCGACGATCCGGGCGGTGGTCAGCGGTTCGCTCATGCGCCCCCCTCCCGCGCCGTTTGATCCGGCGCGTGCCGGACCGGCAGGGTGATGCGGAAGGTGGTTCCCTTCCCGACCTCGCTGTCCACGGTCAGCGTGCCGTTGTGGTTCTTGACGATGCCGTAGGACAACGAGAGGCCGAGCCCGGTGCCCTTGCCAACCGGCTTGGTGGTGAAGAAGGGATCGAAGATCTTCTGCAGATTGGCCGGCGGGATGCCGCAACCGTCGTCGGCAACCTCGATCCAGACCTGCTCGCCCGAGCAGCCGGTACGGATGACGATGCGGCCGCGCGTCTCCCCCATGGCGTGCGCGGCATTGACACAGAGATTCATGATCACCTGATTGATCTGGGAGGGCAGGCACTCGACATCCGGCAGTTCACCGTACTCCTTGATCACATCGGCCTTGTACTTGATCTCGTTGGCGACGATGTTGAGCGTCGAGTCGATGCCATGGTGCAGGTTGGCCCACTGGAACTCATCCGAGCTGTCGACGCGCGAGAAATCCTTGAGGTCCTGCACGATCTTCTTGACCCGTGCGATGCCTTCCTTCGACTCGCCCATCAGCATCGGAATGTCCTCGCTCAGGAAATCGAGGTCGAGCTGCTTGCGCAATGCGGCGATCTTCGCCGCCCGGGCCGGGTCGGCGATGCTCGCTTCAGCCTCCTGGTAGGCGGCGAGCATCGCGAAGACGTCCTCGAGGTATTTCTCGAGAGCGCCGATGTTGGAATGCACGTAGCCGATCGGATTGTTGATCTCGTGCGCCACACCGGCGGCGAGCTGGCCGATCGAGGCCAGCTTCTCCGATTGCACGAGTTGCTGCCTGGCCTCCGAAAGGCGGTGGTTGAGCTGGGTCAGCTCCGCGTTGCGGCGCACCAGTTCCTCGGTGCGTTTCTCGACCAGCCCCTCGAGCCCGGCCTGGGCCTCGCGCAGTGCCTGTTCCGC
>JAPKHL010000112.1 GCA_026646875.1 Rhodocyclaceae bacterium
GCTACCGGCTGCGCGGCAGCAAGATGTGGATCACCAACGCGCCGATCGCCGACGTCTTCGTCGTCTGGGCCAGGAACGACGCCGGCCAGATCCGCGGCTTCGTGCTCGACAAGGGCATGCCCGGCCTGTCGGCGCCGCCCATCCACGGCAAGGTCGGCCTGCGCACCTCGATCACCGGCGAGATCGTGATGGACGACGTGTTCGTCCCCGCCGGGAACGAGTTCCCCGAGGTCACCGGCCTCAAGGGCCCCTTCACCTGCCTCGACTCGGCACGCTACGGCATCGCCTGGGGCGCACTCGGCGCCGCCGAAGCCTGCTGGCACACGGCCCGCCAATACACGCTCGACCGCCAGCAGTTCGGCCGTCCGCTCGCCGCCAACCAGCTGATCCAGAAGAAACTGGCCGACATGCAGACCGAGATCGCCCTCGGCCTGCAGGGCTGCCTGCGCCTCGGACGCATGAAGGACGACGGCACGGCGGCGCCCGAGATCACCTCGCTGCTCAAGCGCAACTCCTGTGGCAAGGCCCTCGAGATCGCCCGCAACGCACGCGATATGCTCGGCGGCAACGGCATTTCGGATGAATTCGACGTGATCCGTCACGTGGTCAATCTCGAGGTAGTGAACACCTATGAGGGCACGCACGACATCCACGCCCTGATCCTCGGGCGCGCGCAGACCGGCATCGCAGCGTTCGCCAACTAGCCGCGATGAGCAGCACGTCCACGGCACTCTCCCACCTGCGCGTGCTCGATCTCTCGCGCGTGCTGGCCGGCCCCTGGGCCAGCCAGTTGCTGGCCGATCTCGGCGCCGAGGTGATCAAGATCGAAAAACCGGGCTGCGGCGACGACACCCGCGCCTGGGGCCCACCCTGGCTGACCGACGGCGAAGGCCAGGCGACGCGCGACTCGGCCTATTTCCTGTGCACCAACCGCAACAAGCGCTCGCTCACCGTCGACATCGCACACCCCGCCGGGCAAGCCATCGTGCGCGAACTGGCGGCCGGCGCCGACGTCGTCATCGAGAATTTCAAGGTCGGCGGCCTGGCGGCCTACGGCCTCGACTACCCCAGCCTGCGCGCCCTCAACCCGCGGCTCGTTTACTGCTCGATCACCGGCTTCGGACAGGACGGCCCCTACGCCACCCGCGCCGGCTACGATTTCCTGATCCAGGGCATGGGCGGCCTGATGAGCCTGACCGGCACGCCGGACGGCGAACCCGGCGCCGGCCCGCAAAAGGTCGGCGTGGCGCTGACCGACATCCTCACCGGCCTCTACGCCGGCAACGCCATCCTCGCCGCACTGGCACACCGCGACCGCGACGGCTTCCGGCGCGGCGAGGGCCAGCACATCGACCTCGCGCTGCTCGACGTGCAGGTGGCCTGCCTCGCCAACCAGGCGATGAACTACCTGGTGTCCGGCACACCGCCCCGGCGCATGGGCAACGCCCATCCGAACATCGTGCCCTACCAGGATTTCCCCACGGCGGACGGCGACATGATCCTGGCCATCGGCAACGACGGCCAGTTCGCGCGTTTCTGCGCGATCGCCGGTCACCCGGAATGGGCCAGCGACCCGCGCTTCGCCAGCAATGCCGCACGGGTTCGCCACCGCGGCGAGCTGATTCCCCTGTTGCGCCAGGCGACGGTGCAGCGCAGCACCGCCGAATGGATCGCCGCACTGGAAGGCGCAGCGGTGCCCTGCGGCCCGATCAACGACCTGGCCGGCGTCTTCGCCGATCCGCAGGTGCGCGCGCGCGGCCTGCGCATCGACCTGCCGCACGCCGGCGGCGGCAGCGCCCCGCAAGTGGCCTGTCCGATCCGCCTGTCGGCCACGCCGGTCGTCTACCGCCAGGCACCGCCGCGCCTCGGCGAGGACACCGAGGCCCTGCTGCGAGCCCTGGGCCGCGACGAGGCGACGATCGCCGCGCTGCGGCGGGAAGGGGTCGTCTGACGCCCCCCGGCGGGGAAAGTATCCTAGAATCTTCAGCGCGGTTTACATGACAAAACAGAGGAGACAAGCCATGAAACGTTCACTGCGTCGCACCCTGATCGCCGGCACCGCGGCGGCCTGTCTGTCCCTCTCGGCGCACGCCGCCGAGTTCGTCAATGTCCTCACCGGCGGCACCAGCGGCGTCTATTACCCGCTCGGCGTCGCCCTCTCGCAGATCTACGGCAAGGCCATGCCCTCGGCCAAGGCCACGGTACAGGCGACCAAGGCCAGCGCCGAGAATCTCAACCTGCTCCAGGCCGGGCGCGGCGAGATCGCCTTCACGCTCGGCGACGCCCTCTCGGACGCCTGGAAGGGCGACGAGGAAGCCGGCTTCAAGGCGCCGCTGAAGAAGCTGCGCGGCGTCGCCGCGATCTACCCGAACCACATCCAGATCGTCGCCAGCGCCGACGGCGGCATCAAGTCGCTGGCCGACCTGAAGGGCAAGCGGATCGCTGTCGGCGCGCCGAAATCGGGGACCGAGCTCAACGCCCGCGCGATCCTCAGGGCTGCCGGGATGAGCTACAAGGATTTCGGCAAGGTCGAATACCTGCCCTTCGGCGAATCGGTCGAGCTGATGAAGAACCGCCAGCTGGATGCCACGCTGATTTCCGCCGGGCTGGGGGTCGCCGCAGTGCGCGACCTGGCGACGGCGATCCCCATCGTCATCGTGCCGGTGCCGGCCGAGGTCGTGGCCAGGATCGGCGACCCGGCCTACCAGACCGCCAGCGTGCCGGCCAACACCTACAACGGGCAGGGCACGGAGGTGGCGACCGTCGCCATCCAGAATTTCCTGGTGACGCACGAGGGCGTGCCGGCCGAGACGGTCTACACGATGACCCGGGCGATGTTCGACAACCTCGAACAGATGACCGCCGCGCACGCCGCCGCGAAGTCCATCCGCAAGGAGAACGCAGCCCGGGGGATGCCGCTGCCGCTGCACCCGGGCGCCGAGAAGTATTACCGCGAAGCCGGCCTGCTCAAGTAACCCGGCAGCCCCCGGCGGCGCGCTCGCCGCGCCGCCGGAGTTTCCAACTTCCGGGGAGCCCGCATGACCCAGCCCGCAGCCACCGCGCCCGACGACGTGCCGGCGGCCTTTTCCGAGCATGGCGTCCAGCGCCGGCTGGGGGGCCTGCCGCTCCGGCTCGTCACCGCCCTCGCCCTCGCCTTTTCCGCCTTCCAACTGGTCGTCGCGGCCTTCCACCCGCTGTCCAGCCTGGTCACCCGCTCGCTGCACGTCGGCTTCTTGCTGGCCCTCGCCTTCCTGCTCTATCCCGCCCGCCCGCGCGCTCACCGCCTGACGCGCATCGGCATCGCCGACGGCCTGCTGGCCGCCATCGCCTTCGCGCTCGGCACCTATCACTGGGTCTTCGAGGCCGAGCTGATCCAGCGCTCGGGCGATCCGAGCGTCGCCGACCTGCTCGCCGGCTGCGCGCTCGTCGTCCTCGTTTTCGAAGCGGCCCGCCGCATCCTCGGCCTGGCGCTGCCGATCGTCTGCGGCCTGTTCCTGCTCTACGGCCTCTTTGGCCAGTACCTGCCCGGCGCGCTGGCGCATCGCGGCTACGGCGTGGACCAGATCGTGAACCAGCTGGCGCTCGGCACCGAGGGCATTTTTGGCATTCCGACGCTGGTGTCGGCCACCTACATCTTCCTCTTCATCCTCTTCGGCGCCTTCCTCGAACACGCCGGGATGATCAACCTCTTCAATTCGCTGGCGCTCGGCACGGTCGGGCACACCAAGGGCGGCCCGGCCAAGGTGGCGGTGGTCTCCTCCGCGCTGATGGGCACCATCTCCGGATCGGGCGTCGCCAACGTGCTGACCACCGGGCAATTCACCATCCCGCTGATGAAGCGCTTTGGCTACTCGGGCATCTTCGCCGGCGCCGTCGAGGCGACCGCGAGCATGGGCGGCCAGATCATGCCGCCGGTGATGGGAGCGGTCGCCTTCATCATGGCCGAGAACCTCGACGTACCCTATGCCGAGATCGCCAAGGCGGCGGCGATCCCGGCCATCCTCTATTACCTCACCGCCTTCTGGATGGTGCACCTGGAGGCCGGACGCAAGCAGCTGACCGGCCTGCCCAAGGCGCAATGCCCGGACCCGCTGCGTGCCCTCCGCACGCAGTGGTACCTGGTGCTGCCGCTGGCGGCGCTGGTGTGGATGCTGTTCAACGGCTTCACGCCGATGTACTCGGGCATGGTCGGCCTGGCGCTCACCGCCGTGCTGATCCTCGGCGCCGCGCTCGCTGCGCGCATTTCGCGCACGGCCTTCCGCTATGTCTTCTGGATCGGACTGGGCGTGGCCTGTGCCTCGCTGGTCCGCTGGGGCATCTACCCGGTGCTGGCGATCATCGCCGCGCTGGTCGCCACGGTGGCCTGCGTGCGCGGCGGGCGGCAGACGCTGCACCTGCTGAAGGCGAGCCTTGCCGACGGCGCCCGGCAGGCGTTGCCGGTCGGCGTCGCCTGCGCCGTGGTCGGCGTGATCATCGGCGTGCTGACGCTGACCGGCGCCGCCTCGAGTTTCGCCGGCTTCATCCTGAGCGTCGGCGAAACCAGCCTGTTCCTCTCGCTGGCCCTCACCATGCTGGTCTGCCTGGTGCTCGGCATGGGCATCCCGACCATCCCCAACTACATCATCACCAGCGCCATCGCCGCGCCGGCGCTGCTCAAGCTCGGGGTGCCGCTGATCGTCAGCCACATGTTCGTCTTCTACTTCGGCATCATGGCCGACCTGACGCCGCCGGTGGCGCTCGCCGCCTTCGCCGCCAGCTCGATCGCCAAGGAGTCGGGGATGCGGATCGGGCTGAAGGCGGTGCAGATCGCCATCGCCGGCTTCGTCGTCCCCTACATGGCGGTCTACGATCCGGTGCTGATGCTGCAGGGCAACGTCACCCTCCCCGCGGTGATCTACATCGTCCTCAAGGCCGTTCTGGCGATCGGGCTGTGGGGCGCGGCGGCGATCGGCTACCTGTGGTCGCCGCTCGCCCTGGCCGAACGCGTCTTCGCCGCTGCGGCGGCCGGCCTGCTGATCGCCGCGCTGCCGGTGACCGACGAGCTCGGTTTCGCGGGGGCCGCCCTCTTCGCGCTCTGGCACGCACTGCGCAGCCGGCGCACGCCGCGCTGATGCCACTCTGCCTCGCCGCCGGCGCCCTCGCCGCGACGCTTGCGACCGGCACCTTCACGCTGGCCTGGACGCACTCGATCGAGAAGGTACGCTGGGAGGAGGACTGGCGCATCGTCGATGCGCGGCTGCTGCTGGTCGCCGCGCGTATCCGCGGCACCGGCGCCGGCATGGAGATGCCGGCCGGTGCGGTGCTGCGCGACGGGGTCTGGCACTACCGGCCGGACCTTCCGCCCCAGACGCGCGTACTGCTCGCGCACTCGCCCCACGCGGCCGGCCATGCGCTGTGCATCGACGGTCACTGCCGACCGCTGGCCGACGTCCTGCCCGGGCTGCCGGAGACGGCGACGATCAGCCTGGCCGCCTGTCCCTGACGCTTCAGGCGCGGGCGGCCGTGCGCCGTTCGCGGGCGGCCGCGGCGGGTGGAATCTCGATGTTCAGCCGTGGCCAGGCCTGCGCCAGCCGCTCGACTACCCAAGGATTGGCCGCATGGGCGAACTCGCGGGCCTGCAGGGGGGCCCCGCTCCAGGCCGCGACGAAAAGCGCGACGGCAGCCGAACGGCTGACCCCGTATTCACAATGCACCATCACCGAAATGTCGAAGGGCGCAGCATGCAGCTCGCCGACGAAATCGCCGATGTGCCGCGCCATCGCGAGATCGAACATTCCCGGCAGCGGCGCCGGCAGGTACTCGTCGGCCGGCACCGCATCGAAGAAGGCGAGCCGCAGCACGTGCCGGAACAGCGGCGCGAGACGCGCCGGCGGGCTCCCCGGATCGGTGATCGAAACGATCGCCATGTAGGGGTTGCCGGTCAGCGACTCGGCCAGTTCGCGCGAAGCGTAGAAAACCTGCGTGATGGTCATGCGCGGGGTCACTCCATGAAAACCGGATCCGAGAAGACCAGGGTGCCGTCCCGCCGCATCATCAGGTTGTCGGCCTTGATCAGGTCGGGCAGCGCGCCGTACTCCTCGGCGAAGCGCTCGAGCGCCTGGAGCGATCCGTGCATCGCCTCGCTCCAGCCCATCGGCGTCACCGCAAGGTGATGCAGCGCGATCCGTCCCATGTCCTGGGCCAGCATGCGCCACATCAGGCAGGCATCGAAGTAGGCGGTGGAGATGCGTGTCGCCAGCTCGGCGGCATCGCCGCTGCCGGGCAGCGGATACAGCCGCTCGACCTCGACGATGTGGAAGGGAAAGCCGCGGCTCGACATGCCGACGGTTCCGTGATCGGCGTAGACCACCGGAAAATGCCGGCCGGTCGGTCGGTCGGGCGCCGTGTAGTAGGCATGGTCGGTCGGCGAGGACAGCAGCTTGTAGACGCGTGCCTGGCCATCGATCACCTCGCCCTCGAGAACGATGGTGTTCTCGCCCCGCCCGATCTCCCGCCGCCCCCGCAGCAGGGGGTGGTCGGGGACGGGATCGGGAATGATGCCCGCGGGATTGTCTGCCATCGCCTTCTCCTCGCCCAGCGTGTCCGGATGCTCCGTCGGCAAGGATACCGCGGCGGACACGCGCCCGGGACTCAGGCGACGATGTGCGCGCCGGCGTCGACGTAGATGGTCTGCCCGGTCATGCCCGAGGATCCGGGGGTGCACAGGAAGGCGGTCAGCGCGCCGACCTCGTCGATGGTCACGGTGCGGCCGAGCGGCGCCTTGACGGCGTCGGCCTCGAGCAAGGCGCGTCTCGCCGAGGTGCGTCGTCGCGATCACCAGGTCGAAGCGCCGCTCCTCCAGGGCGGTGACCGCCTCCAGGGGCGTCCGGGCGTGGACGACGCGCGGCGTCATCGGCAGGTCGAGCCCCGTGAACGTCGCGAGCATGCGGGCGTCGAGGCTGCCGTCCTCCTCGAGCACGAAGGCGTCGTAGGCAGACGACGCGAGCAGGATCTCGCGCACCAGGTACGGCATGAGGTCGGGCGGGCGCGCCAGCCCCGAAGGCGACCGTCCGGGGGCCCGGCCGTTGGTCCGTGCCGTCCTCCCCGTCCTCCCCGTCCTCCCGTCCGGGAGCCCGGTGGCTCGCCCGCTCACACGCCCCCCTGGGCTATCGTGGCATCCCGCGCCCCGACGCGGGACACGGCATCCGAAAGGCTGCGTGCCATGGCCACCTCCTCGCGCTTGGGTCCGCACCTTCAAGCAAGGGCCGCGCCGCACCGCGTCAACGGCGTCACCGCCTCATGGGCGCGCGCCGGGAATACCCGAGGCGCTCCCGGCTGTTGGGCGTCGCGCGCGGGCGGTCGGGCCCGGGCCATCGCTACCAGAGAGGGCGCCCCATGGCTGAAGTGGACGACGTGAGGAAGACCGAGGAGGAGTGGCTCGCGGAGCTCGGCCCCGAGCGCTACCGGATCCTGCGGGAGAAGGGCACCGAGCGCGCGTTCTCCGGCGCGCTGTACACGAACAAGGCCG
>JAPKHL010000113.1 GCA_026646875.1 Rhodocyclaceae bacterium
GACGACCGTCTTCGTCCATCCGCGCGCCGGCAACGAGGCCGCACTCGGCATGAACTATGCGATCCGGCCGGAAGCGATGGTCGGTATCCAGCGCGCCATCAACCTGCGCGGCACCGTCATCACCGGACCGATGAAGCTGGCCCAGAACGGCCGTCTCGGCGTTATCGTGCGCACCCCGGTGTTTGCCGGGGGCACCGCCGGTGGCGTCTTCCTCGGGCTGGTTTCAGTCGTTGTCGACCTTGAAGGGCTGCTTGCCGAGAGCGGTCTGCGCGACCCCTCTGCCGCCTTCGCGCTGGCCATCCGCGGGCGCGAAAGTCTGGGTGCGCGCGGGGAGCCCTTCTTCGGCAATCCCGATATCTTCCGCGCGGCGCACATCGCGGTCGACGTGCGCCTGCCCGACGGCCACTGGCGTCTTGCAGCGGTGCCGCTGGCCGATCCGGCCGGTGAAGAGGCCCGCCGCTGGCTGATCCGGGGCGTCGGAGCAGCGCTGACCGTCCTCGTGCTGCTTGCGCTGCTCGTTGTCGAGCGCCCGCGCTCCCGCCCCCCCGCGCCCGCTTCGCAGGGCTTCCGGCGTTCCCTGTCGCTGCAGACCTTCCTGGCCGGCATCCTGTTGCTCGTCGTCCTGCCGATCGTCGCGATCAGTGGCTGGCTGTCGTTGCAGAGCGCGCTGCGGGGCGCCGATCGCCTCACCGATCAACTGGCCGCCAAGGTCGGGGGGCGCATTCACGACCAGGTCGTGGCAACGCCGAGCAGGCCGGCGCGGGCTTGCTCGGGCACGAGGACCGGCAGGGAATGATGCGTCGTTTCCTGCTCGAACTGCGGCAGTCGCCCTGGCTGACCTTCGTATCGATCGGCATGGCCGATGGCGAATACTACGCGGGCAGCCGTCCGCCCCGGGGAGAGGATCGCGGGCTGCGCATGCTGCACGCCCGCCAGGCCGACGGTCTGGCCATGCACATCTACCGGGTGGACGATGCCAACCGGCGGGGGAGTCTGATCTGGCGCGGCGAGCGCCCGTTCGATGCACGCACGCGGCCATGGTTCAGGAGTGCCGTCACGGCCGGCAGCATGGGCTGGTATCCGGTCTACCGCTATGCGATCGACGACGACAACGGTGCCTATGCCTCGCTTGGCATCGGCATGGCGGCGCCGCTGCACGATCCGCAGGGTCGCTTCATCGGTGTCGCCACGGCCGACGTAGCGCTCGTTCAGCTCGCCGAATTCCTGCGCGAGCTGCTGGCGGGCAGCGAAGGGGTCGCCTTCATCGCCGAATCGAGCGGCGAACTGCTTGCGACCTCCCTGGACGTGCCGATCCATCGTTTCGACGGCCCGCGCATTGTGCGCTTCCGGGCAGAGGAGAGCGCCCAGCCACTGATTCGCGCCGCCGGGGCCGCGCTCGCGCGCACGGACACACCCGAGGGGCGGCTTTCCCTGCAGGTCGACGGCCGGCCGCATGTGCTCGACTGGCGCAGCCATGCCCTGCCGCTGGGCCCGACGCTGACCCTGGCGGTGTTGCTGCCGGAGAGCCGCTTTGCCGCCCCGGTCGGCGACATGCTGCGCGACAGCGTGGCGCTGCTGCTGACCGCGCTGCTGGCCAGCCTGCTCGTCGTGCTGCTGGCCACCGACTGGCTGGCGCGGCCGCTGGCAGCGCTCAGCCGCTGGGCCGGCCGGCTGGCCGCCGGCGACTGGCAGGCTACGGCGCCCCGGCGCGGGCCGGTCCGCGAGGTTGCCGCACTGATCGACGCACTCGACGACATGGCAGGACATCTGAAACGCCAGACCGTCGAACTCGAGCAGCGCGTCGCAGCCCGCACCGCCGAACTGGAAGAGGCCAACCGCCTGCTCGCCGCACTGTCGTTGACCGACGGACTGACCGGTCTGGGCAACCGCCGGCGTTTCGATGCGGCGCTCGAGATCGAATGGTCGCGCGCCGCCAGACTGCATCAGCCCTTGGCGATCCTCATGCTCGACGCCGACCTGTTCAAGCAGTACAACGACCGGTACGGCCATCAGGCCGGCGACGCCTGCCTGTGCGCAATCGCCCGCTGCCTCGCTGTGACGGCCAGGCGAGCGAGCGATCTTGCCGTGCGCTACGGCGGCGAGGAGTTTGCCATCATCGCCCCTGACACCGATCCGGCGAGCGCTCGGCAGCTGGCCGATAGCATCCGGTTGGCCGTCGCAGCACTGGATCTGCCGCATCCCGACTCGCCGCATGCGCGGGTTACCGTCAGCATCGGCGTCGCATCCCTGCGCCCGGCGCCCGAACACGCTCCTGGCGACCTGCTGCAGCAGGCCGACGCTGCGCTTTACCGGGCGAAGCAGCGCGGACGCAACTGCGTCGAGGCATGACTCCCGGGCTCGCCACACGCAACAATCCGACACGACACAACCCTGACTTTTCCGGAAATCGCCATGCCCTTGTCCATTCATCCTGCGCCCTGCGCGCAATCGCTTCGCCGACGCCATCTGCTGCAGGCCGTTTCCGCCGCAACGTTGCTGACCTTGCCGGCCACCCGGGCACTGGCGGCCACCTTCCCGTCATCGCTCCCGGGCGGTGCGCGGGTGGCCGAGGGCCATGTGCTTCAGTATCTGCTGGCGTGGGGCGATCCGGTCTCCGACGGCCCGGCGTGGCGTCCAGACGCCGGCAATCCGCCCGGTGAGCAGGCCGTGCAGGCCGGCATGCGCCATGCCGGCCTGGCCTTCCTTGCCGCTCGTGCGGAGGACGGCGATCCGGCGCTGGCGGGGCTGCTCTGCATCAATCATGCGGATGCGGACGACCGCCGCCTGCATGGTGATGGCGGGGACGCGTGGAGCCATGCGCGGACGGTGAAAGCGCAGAACGCGCACGGTCTGTCGGTGGTCGCGCTGACCCGGGCAGGAGCGGAGGGCTGGGCGGTGCTGCGTCCGTCGGCGCATGGCCGGCGCATCACGGCACGCACGCCGGTGCGCCTCTCGGGTCCGGCGGCGGGAGCGCCGGAACTGCGTACCCGCGACGACCGGCGGGGGCATGTGGTTTTCGGCACGCTCGCCAACCGGACGATGGCGACCACGCCGTGGGCCACCTGCCTGAGCGGCGAGGGCGATTTTTCCCCGTACTTCAACGGCCCGCCTTCGCTCTCGGCGGAGCAGCGCGGCGACGGCATCCGCCCCGGCGGCGCCGGGCGGCGTTGGCACGAATACGACAGCCGCTTCGACGTGGCGACCGAGCCGAATGAAGCCAACCGCTTCGGCTGGGTCCTCGAAGTCGATCCCCGGCAGCCGGCCCGTCCGCCGGTCAAGCGCACGGCACTCGGACGCTTCCGCCATGGCGGGCTGTGCGTCCGGCAGGCAGGTGATGGCCGGGTGGTCGTCTATCTGTGCGACGACAGCGCCGGCGGGGCGCTTTACAAATTCGTCTCGCATGCCGCATACCGGCCCGATGCGCCTGCGTCGGCAGGCGATCCGCTCGATGCGGGGGTCCTGTATGCCGCGCACCTGTCCACCGGCGGGCAGGGCGAATGGCGGGCGCTGGTGCATGGCCAGAGCGGCCTCGACGCGGCGGCCGGATTCACCGATCAGGCCAGTGTGCTGATCCGGGCGCGCCGGGCGGCCGAGCGGGTCGGTGCCACACCGTTCGAACACCCGCGGGCACTCGCCGCATTGACGCAGGAAGGGGAGATGCTCTGTCTGCATGGCACGACGGGCAGGGCGCTGCATTGGCGCGAAAACGGCGACGCCGCGGCACTGCGCTTCGAGTGGCGTGAACAGTCGGTGTGCGACCCGGCCTGCGTGCCGCTCGGGGAGATTGTGGCCGCGCCCGGCGGTGGCCTGTGGCTGCTCCAGCAACCGCAGGATGACGCCAGCGGTGGCCGGCTGCTCTTTTCCCAGCAGCCGGGCGGAACCCCCCGGCTGCTGCTCGAGGCGCCACCGGGATTCGTGGTCGGCGGCGTCGCGCCGACGGGCGACGGCCGCGCGCTGTTTATCAACCTCCGTCAGACCGGAACCGTGGACGATTTCACGCCGCCCTGGCCGGGCAGTCAGTTCGCGCAAGCGACGGGGGGGCGGCAGCGTTCGGCGACCGTCGTCCTCGTGCGCAGCGACGGCCGGCTGCTCGGCGAGTGAACCGGGCGTACAGGCGAGGCTTGCCTGCCGCCGGGCTCGGGTAAAATCCGCGGATGGATGACGAATTCTTCATGCGCGAAGCGCTTTCCCTGGCGCGGGCAGCGGAATGCCTGGGCGAGGTACCGGTCGGTGCGCTGGTGGTGCGCGATGGGCAGATCGTCGGGCGCGGCTTCAATTCCCCGATCGGCGAAAGCGATCCGACGGCGCACGCCGAGATTGCCGCGCTGCGCGACGCCGCCCGCAACCTGGGCAACTACCGCCTGCCCGGCTGCCAACTGTACGTGACGCTGGAGCCGTGCGCGATGTGCGCCGGCGCCATTCTCCACGCGCGTATTGCCCGCGTGGTCTACGGCGCGCGCGATGCGAAAACCGGGGTGCACGGCAGCGTCGTCGACCTGTTCGCCGTCGAGCGTCTCAACCATCATACCGAGATCGTCGGCGGCGTCCTCGCGGAGGAGTGCGGCAGCCTGCTGTCGTCCTTCTTCGCGGCCCGGCGGGCGCAACGCGCGGCAGCGGGCTGAGCATGCTTCCCTCGCCCCGCCGGCCCGGCCTGCGCATCCTGATCTCTCTCGCCGACCAGTCGCTGAGCCTGCGGGACGAAGGCGGCCGCGAACTGCGCCGCTACCCGGTGGCGACGGCCGCGCGCGGTGCGGGTGAGGCCAGCGGCAGCTACTGCACGCCGCGCGGCGCGCACCGCGTGCGGGCAATGATCGGCACCGGGCAGCCGCTTGGCGCGGTGTTCGTCGGCCGCCGGCCGACCGGCGAGGTCTACGACGAGGCGCTGGCCACGCAATATCCCGGGCGTGACTGGATCCTCACGCGCATCCTCTGGCTGTGCGGGTGCGAGCCCGGCGTCAACCGCTTCGGCCCGGTCGATACGATGCGCCGCTACATCTACATCCACGGCTGCCCGGACAGCGCACCGATCGGCGTGCCCGTATCGCACGGCTGCATCCGCATGCGCAATCTCGACCTGGTCGAGCTGTTCGAAACAGTGATACCGGGAACGCCGGTCGAGATCAGCGAGGAGCCGCTGCCAGCCTGAAGGCGTGGCGGACCTCGCCGGCTTCGCGGCCGGCCGCGTCGAAGCGCCGTTCGACGAAGAGGACGCTGCCCTCGCGGTGCACCGCGAGCAGCGTCGATGCGCGCGTTCCGTAATCGTGCTCCGGGGCCGCGACGAAGATCGCCGAAAGAACGCGCTCCCAGGCCAGCGGCACGCCGGTCGCCGGCAGCCGGTGGTCCGCGACGATCTCACGGTCGGCCAGCAGCCGGAAAAAGGCGCGCTCGTCGGGCAGTGTCCGCAGGGCTGCGGCAAAGTCAGTCCGGGCGGCGGCGAGCTTTGGCCAGGGAGTGTCGAGCAGGTGGTTCGAAAGGCCGTGGATTCCCGCCGGCAGCCAGCGCGGCGGCGCGGGCGGAGCACCCAGCGGGCCACGATTGGCCAGATAGCCGAGCCGCTCGCGGTCACCGACGAGCAGGTTGAACGCGCCGTAGTCGCCGGCGTGCGCGGCTGCGTCGGCAAGGTGGATCGCCGCATCGTCCGGGCCGCACAGGTAATCGCCCACGAGGGCGCCGCGCGAGCGTGCGCCAGCGCGCGGCGCACCGCCCTCGCGGTAGTTGGTGAGCGCCGCGAAGCGGCCGTCGCGGCTGATCCCGAGCCAGCTGCCGCCGGCCTGCAGGTCGCGCCCGCCGAGGACGTCCGGCGCTTCCGGCCAGAATGCAGCGGGAAGCGTCGGCCGCGAGAAGTACTCGTCGCGGTTGGCGGCGACCACCAGCGGGTAGTCGGGGTGCACCTGCCAGGCAAGAACGATCAGGCACACGACGGAAGCGCCCGCTTTCGGATTGCCGGGTTGCCGCTCAGGCCGCGACCGGAACGACCGTGACCGGCGGGCCGTCGGGCGCGCCCAGTGCGACCTGGCCGGAAGCCGCATGGCTTTCCTGGATCACCGCCAAGGCGACGTGACCGCCTTCCGGCGCGGGCGCGGTGTTGACCAGCATGCCGCAGGCCTGTTCGGGTGCCTCCGGCGAGAAGAGGGCGGCACCGGGGCTGAGCGGCACCTCCGCGCGGGCACGGTAGAGATGCCGCTTGACCTTGCCGAGATACTGGGTACGGGCGACGACTTCCTGTCCGGGATAGCACCCCTTGTGGAAGCTGACACCGCCGATCCGTTCGAAATTGGCCATCTGCGGGACGAATTCCTCCCGCGTTGCGGCGCTGATCAAGGGGATGCCTGCGGCGATCTCCAGCCACTGCCAGGCTTCACCCCCGACCGGCCGGGCCACTTCGGCGAGGGCGCGCCAGAGTTCGCCGGCCGTGTCGGCGTTGGCGGCGATCTCGAAGCGGGCCTCGTCCAGTCGCACCACCGTTCCCCCGGCGCAGTGCGCCGTCTTCAATGGCGCATCCGGCAGCGGCAGGCCCGCGGCCTGCAGCGCAGCAGCGGCCTGCGGGCCGGCCAGCCCGAGCAGGCGGGTGGTCTGCCCGGCATCGACGAGTTGCACACGCGAGCGCAGGACGAACATCTGCAGACGCTTGAGAATTGCCGGAGCGAGGTCTGCGGCAAGCCGCAGGCAGTAGGCGTCGTCACGGCGCCACAGCAGGAAGCTGGCGAGCATCCGGCCCTTGGCCGAACACCAGGCGGCGTGTTGCGCGACGTCCGTGGCCAGATGGTTCACATCGCTGGTCAGCTGGTTGTGCAGGAAAGCGCGGGCATCCTCGCCCCGGCATTCGATCAGGTCGAGGTGCGCCAGCGGCGCGACGATCGTGCCGTCGCGCGCGGCCAGCCGTTCGCCGGCCGGATCGCCGAAACCGCTGACCAGTCCATTGTCGAAACGGGCACCGGCGGTGCCGATCAGGTCTTGCCAGGAAGCGTTCATCGTTGCGTTTTCCATTGGATGTGGGGAGGGGAGGCAGCGCGGACGGGCGCCGCAGCCCGCGTTGTCCGGGCTTTCGGCTATTATATGACCTCTTCCGGCCGTCCTTCCCTTTCACTCCGTTCATTCCTTCCGCCCTCCGGCCGATGTCCAGATTCCTTCGCTTGTCCGTCCTCCTCGCACTGCTTGCAGCCGGCATCGCGACCGGCCTGTTCGCCTGGTTTGCGCTGACGCCGTTTGACCTGCGCACCGAGCGGGCAGAATTCCACATCGCCCCCGGCAGCGGCCTGCGCGCCGCCGCCGGACAGATCGCCGAGTCGGGGGCCCGCATCGATCCGACGCTGTTCGTTCTGCTCGGCAAGCTGCAGCGTGCGGAAACATCGATCAAGGCAGGGAGCTATGTGGTTGACCGGGGCGTTACGCCGCTCGAACTGTTGCGCAAGCTGACGCGCGGCGACGTGACGCAGAGCGAGATTGCCTTCATCGAGGGCTGGACGTTGCGGCAGGTGCGCGAGCGCCTCGATGCGCACCCGGACCTGCGCCATGACAGCCGCGGACTCGACGAGCCCGCCCTGCTGCAGCGCATCGGCGCCGTCGAACCGCGCGGGGAAGGGCTGTTCTTTCCGGACACCTATCTGTTCGCCAAGGGGTCGAGCGACCTCGAGGTGCTCGCCCGCGCCTACCGCGCCATGCAGCGGCACCTGCAGCGGGAGTGGGCGGCGCGCGCCGCCGGGCTGCCGTATCGCGACCCTTACCAGGCTCTGGTGATGGCCTCGATCGTCGAGAAGGAAACCGGGCGCGAGGCCGACCGGCCGCTGATCGCCGCCGTCTTCGTCAATCGCCTGCGCATCGGCATGCCGTTGCAGACCGACCCGACGGTCATCTACGGCATCGGCCCGCGTTTCGACGGGAATCTGCGTCGCATCGACCTGCAGACCGACACCCCCTACAACAC
>JAPKHL010000114.1 GCA_026646875.1 Rhodocyclaceae bacterium
TTCCTCGCCGGCCAGTACATCGACATCCTGCTCAAGGATGGCCGCAAGCGGGCCTTCTCGCTGGCCAACGCACCGCACGACGACGCCTGCCTGCAGCTGCATGTCCGCCACGTCCCCGGCGGGCAATTCACCGAGCACGTCTTCACGGCACTCAAGGAACGCGACATCCTCCGTTTCAACGGCCCGCACGGCAGTTTCTTCCTGCGCGAGGAGTCGGACAGGCCGATCGTTCTCGTCGCCGGTGGCACCGGCTTTGCGCCGATCAAGGCGATCGTTGAACATGCCATCGCCGAGGGCTGCACGCGCCCGATGACGCTCTACTGGGGAGGACGCCGCGCAGCCGACCTCTATCTGTCCTCGCTGGCCGAGTCCTGGGCTGCCGCGCACGCCCACATCCGCTTCGTCCCGGTCCTCTCGGACACCCCCGATGCCAGCTGGTGCGGCCGTACCGGCCTGGTGCACCAGGCCGTCATGAGCGATTTCCCCGATCTGTCCGCTCACCAGGTCTACGTCTGCGGCGCCCCGGCAATGGTTGCCGCCGCAAAGCGCGATTTCATCACCCGCTGCGCCCTGCCGGAAACGGAGTTCTTCGCCGATTCCTTCGAATTTTCCAACGACACCGCCCACGCGCCGGTTTGAGACGGCGAAGGATCGATCACCATGTCCGAGGTCTTCATTTCCCGCCAGCCGCTGGTCAACCGCCAGAGCAAGATCATCGCCACCCGCCTGACCCTGCACCTGGAAAGCGGCGCCACCACGCGCGAAGCCGCCGAAGCGCTGAACGGTCTCGCCGAGGTCTGGCCGCTCGGCGAGAAATCGCTGTTCGTCGGATGCGCCGACGCTGCCTGCGACGCCGGCCTGCTTGACTGGCTGCCGCCCGAGAACGCCACGCTGGAGCTGCACTCGGCGCCCTTTCTCGACGGCGCCGCAGCCGAATTCATCGCCACCCTGAAAGCGCAGCCGCTGGGACTCTGCCTGGATTTCGACGCGCACGCGGCACAGGTGATCTCGACCGGAGTGAAATTCCGCTTCATCGGTTTCGATGCGCAGAGCTTCACGCCGGCGCAGCTCAAGGTGCTGGCGACCAAGACCCAGCCCTACGGCATCCCGGTCGCCTTCAACGCGGAATCGGCACAGGATTTCCAGGCGTGCCTCGAGGCCGGCATGACGGCCGCCGCCAGCTGGTTCTTCAGGACCCCGAGCGGCACGCCGGCGAAGGCGCTCAACCCGGGCCAGGCACAGATCGTCCGCCTGCTCAACCTGGTGCGCAAGAACGCCGACCTCAAGGAGATCGAGGCGGCGCTCAAGCAGGACGTGGCGCTCTCGTACAAGCTGCTGCGCTACATCAATTCGGCGGGCTTCGGCCTGTCGTGCGAAATCCAGTCCTTCCGGCACGCGGTCACCATCCTCGGCTACGAGAAGCTCAACAAATGGCTGTCGCTGCTGCTCGCCACGGCGAGCAAGGATCCGATGGCGCCCGCCCTGATGCACACGGCGCTGACCCGCGCGCGCCTGATGGAGCTGCTCGGCCACGGCCTGGTGGACAAGGGCGAGTACGACAACCTGTTCATCACCGGCGCCTTCTCCCTGCTCGATGCGCTGCTCGGCGTCGGCATGGACCAGGTTCTCGAGGCGATGCACCTGCCGGAACCGATCAGCGATGCGCTGCTCGGCCGGGGCGGGCTCTACGGGCCCTTCCTCGACCTCGCGCGGGCCTGCGAGGGTCGCGACAGCGCGGCGCTGTCCATGCAGGCCGGAATGCTCGGGCTCTCGGCGGAGGCGCTCAATCGCGCGCACCTGCAGGCCCTGGCCTTCGCCGATTCGATGGAAATCTGAGCCGGCAAGACGGCCGGCCCCGCGCCCTCACTCGCCGAGATAGGCAGCGCGCACGCCGGGGTTGGCCAGCAATTCGGCGGCCTCGCCGGTCAGGGTGATTTCCCCGCTTTCCAGGACGTAGCCGCGCTGGCTGGTGGCCAGCGCCAGCCGGGCATTCTGCTCGACCAGCAGGATCGTCATGCCGCTGGCCGCCACGGCGCGGATCACTTCGAAGATCTTCTGCACCATGATCGGCGCCAGTCCCATCGACGGCTCGTCAAGCAGCAGCAGTCCGGGGCGGCTCATCAGGGCGCGACCGATCGCCAGCATCTGCTGCTCCCCCCCCGACAACGTCCCGGCCAGCTGCTGTGCGCGTTCGCTCAGTCGCGGGAAAAACCCGTACACGCGCGCAATGTCGTCGGCGATCGCCGGATCGCGCCCCCGACTGTAGGCCCCCATCAGCAGGTTCTCGACAACGGTCATGCGCGGAAAGACGCCGCGCCCCTCGGGGACCAGGGCGATGCCCTCGGTCACCAGGGCGTGTGGCGGCAGGGCGGAGATTTCCTTCCCCCGGTAACGGACGCTGCCGCCCGCTGCATCGAGCTGGCGCGCCAGAGCCCTGAGGGTGCTGGTCTTGCCCGCGCCGTTGGCGCCGATCAGCGCCACCATCTCGCCCTCGGCGATATGGAAGGTGATGCCGCGCACGGCCTGGATGCCGCCGTAGTTGACGCGCAGTCCGGTGACTTCAAGCATGGACGTTCTCCCCGGGGCCCAGATAGGCCTCGATGACGCGGGCGTCCTTCTGCACAACCGCCGGCACATCCTCGCAGATCCGGGCGCCATGATCGAGCACGGCAACGCGGTCGCACAGCCCCATCACCAGCTTGACGTCGTGCTCGATCAGCAGCACCGTGGTGCCATCCTTGCGGATGCCCTCGATCAGCACGCGCAAGGCCTCCCGCTCCGTGCCGTTCATTCCGGCAGCGGGTTCGTCGAGCGCCAGCAGGCGCGGCCCGGTAGCCAGTGCGCGGGCGATTTCCAGGCGCCGCTGGTCGCCGTAGGGCAAGTAGCGGGCCAGATCGTGCGCGCGATCGGCAATCCCCACATAATGCAGCAGCTCCTCGGCACGCCGCCGGATCGCCTCCTCCTCCCCGCGCGTGCGGCGATCGCGCAGGACGGCGCCCAGCACGCCCGCGCGGGTGCGCACATGACAGCCGACCATTACATTCTCCAGCGCGGTCATGTTGGCGAACAGGCGGATGTTCTGGAAGGTGCGGGCGATGCCGCGCGCCGCAGCCGTGTGCGGTGAGCTCGCCGCCAGCGCAGCCCCGGCGAACAGGAGAGTGCCCCCGTCCGGTGCGTACAGGCCCGTCAGCACGTTGAAGAAGGTCGTCTTGCCGGCGCCGTTCGGCCCGATCAGACCATAGATCTCGCCCGTGCGGATGGTCAGGGAGACCGCCTGCAGGGCCCTGACGCCACCGAAACGCTTGTCGACGTTGCGCGCTTCGAGAAGCACGCTGTCCGCAACGGTCATGCCGCGTCACTCCCCAATTCGCGGCGGCGCGTCCCCGACGGCCAGAGGCCGGCCGGCCGGTAGAGCATCACGGCGATCAGGGCCAGCCCGAAGAGCAGCATGCGCAATGCCTCCGGATCGAGAAGCACCTTGCCGAACAGCGTCACTTGGAGCGGACCTGCACTATGCCGGAAGAACTCCGGCAGCACGGTAAGCAGGATGCCGCCGAGGATGACGCCCGGGATGTGCCCCATGCCCCCGAGGACGACCATGCACAGGACCATGACCGATTCCATCAGGCTGAACGACTCCGGACTGACGAAGGCCTGGAAGCCGGCGAAGAGCCCGCCGGCCACACCACCGAAACTGGCGCCCATGGCGAAGGCCAGCAGCTTGATGTTGCGCGTGTTGATACCGCAGGCCTTGGCGGCGATCTCGTCCTCGCGGATCGCCACCCAGGCGCGCCCGATGCGCGAATCCTCGAGGCGGATGCTGACGAAGACGATCAACAGGGCCAGCGCGAGGAACAGGTAGTAATAGGCGTGCAGGGAAGGCACGGTAATCCCGAGGAAATCGATCGGCCGGGCCAGCGAGATTCCGCCCATCCGGATCGGATCGATGCCCGAAATGCCCTGCGGTCCGTTGGTGATGTTCACCGGCGCGTTGAGGTTGTTCAGGAAGATGCGGATGATCTCGCCGAAGCCGAGCGTCACGATAGCCAGGTAATCGCCGCGCAGGCGCAGGGTCGGCGCACCGAGCAGCACGCCGAAGATCCCGGCCAGCACGGCCCCCGCCGGGATGATCAGCCACACCGGCAGGTGCAGTCCGAAGTGCGGACTGGCCAGCAGCGCGTAGAGATAGGCGCCGACGGCGTAGAAGGCGATGTAGCCCAGATCGAGCAGACCGGCAAAGCCGACGACGATGTTCAGCCCGAGCGCGAGCATGATGTAGAGCAGCGCGAAGTCGAGCACGCGCAGCCAGGAGTTGCCGAGGGCGCCGCCGACGACGAAGGGCAGGACGGCGAGAACGACGCCGAGGACCAGACTTGCGATCATCGCCGCGCGCCGGTCGCGGCGCAGGGAGGCAAGCAGGCGCTGCATCAGGCGCGCTCCGCCAGCTTCTCGCCGACCAGTCCGGAGGGACGAAGCACGAGCACGCAGATGAGGACGAAGAACGCGAACACATCCTGGTAGTGGCTGCCGAGGAAGCCGCCCGTGAGATCGCCGATGTAGCCCGCCCCGAGCGACTCGATCAGCCCGAGGAGAATGCCGCCGATCATCGCCCCCGCGATGTTGCCGATGCCCCCGAGCACGGCCGCGGTGAATGCCTTCAGGCCGAGGATGAAGCCCATGTAGTAATGTGCGATCGAGTAGTTGGCGCTGACCATCAGGCCGGCAACGGCGGCCAGCGCCGAACCGATGACGAAGGTGAAGGAGATGATGCGGTCGATGTCGACGCCCATCAGTTGTGCGATCGCCGGATTCTCCGCGGTAGCGCGCATGGCCCGGCCGAGACGGGTGCGCTGGATGAGCAGGACGAGGGCCGCCATCATCAGCGCGGCAATCGCGATGATGGCTAGCTGCAGGCTGGTGATCGTGGCGCCGAGAATCTCGTGCTGCGATGCCGGCAGGACCGGCGGAAAAGCATGGTAATTGCGCCCCCAGACCAGCATGGCAAGGTTCTGCAGGACGATCGAAACGCCGATCGCGGTAATCAGCGGCGCCAGGCGGGGCGCCTTGCGCAGCGGCCGGTAGGCGATGCGCTCGATGGTAAAGCCGACGGCCATGCAGACCAGCGCTGCCACCGCCAGCCCGAGCAGGGCGATCACCACGCCGGGCAGCCCGCTCCCAGCGAGCACGCTGACCACGCTGAGCGCGACCAGTGCGCCGAGCATCACCACCTCGCCGTGCGCGAAGTTGATCAGACCCATGATGCCGTAGACCATCGTGTAGCCCAGCGCGACGAGCGCATAGATGCTGCCGAGGACGAGGCCGTTGATGATCTGCTGGAGGAAGATGTCCATCGGCGGGGGCGGAAAGGTGCGGGAGGGAGAGAAGCAAAAGATTCGCACGCGAACGGCCCCCGCGGGGGCCGTTCGTGGCCGGAGGAAGCGTGCTTACTTCTTCTCGACGGCGGCCTTGGTCGCCTCGGCGGCTTCCTTCACCGCGCCGGCGGCGGCCTTGACCCCCTCGCTGGCGGCCTCCTTCGCGGCGGCACCGACGGCCCTGGCCGCCTCGCCGGTCGCGACGGCGGCTTCCTTCACTGCCTCCTTGGCCTCGCTGACGGCCGCAGTGGCGGCCTCGGCCGGATTGCCGCCAAGCGTTTCGACATAGACCCACTTGCCTTCCCGAACCTGGTACAGGGAGATCGAGCCGTCCTGCAGATCGCCCTTGTCGTCGAAACGGATGCGGGCCGTCACCCCCTGGTAATCGGTCTTCCCGATCGCCGGCAGATAGGCGGCCGGCTCGGTCGAATTGGCACGCTTCATGGCGTCGGCGGCAACCATCACCGCATCATAGACGTACGGCGCATAGAGCTGGATCTGGCCATGCTTGGCGGTGAATTTCCCGGCGAAGTCGGCGCCTCCGGGCATCTTGTCGAGCGGCACGCCGGGCAGGGAGCAATACTGCCCCTCGCTGGCCGGACCCCCGAGCTTGATGAATTCGGGCGTACAGCCACCGTCGCCAGTCAGGAAGGTTGCCTTCAGGCCCAGCGTCTTGAGCTGTTTGACCATCGGTCCGCCCTGCGCGTCCATGCCGCCATAGAAGACAAGATCGGGTTTCTTCGACTTGATCTTGGTGAGGATGGCCGCGAAATCGGTGGCCTTGTCGGTAGTGAATTCGCGCGTCACCACCCTGGCTCCGGCGGCACTGACCGCCTTTTCAAACTCGTCCGCCAGCCCCTGACCATAGGCCGAACGGTCGTCGATGATCGCCACGCTCTTTGCCGCCAGTTGCCGGGCTGCGTATTCGCCGAGCACCTTGCCCTGCTGCACGTCGTTGGCCATCACCCGGAAGGTGGTCGGAAAACCCTGCTGCGTGTACTTCGGGTTGGTCGCCGAACCGGAGATCTGCGGAATGCCGGCATCGGCATAGAGCCGGGAGGCGGGAATCGTGGTGCCGGAATTGAGGTGCCCGATGACGCCGTTGACCTTGGCGTCGACCAGCTTCTGGGCAACGATGGTGCCCTGCTTCGGGTCGGCCTGGTCATCCTCGGCGAGCAGCTCGAACTTGACCTTGGCGCCACCGATTTCCAGAGCAGCCGCGTTCAGTTCGTCGATGGCCATGCGCGCACCGTTCTCGTTGTCCTTGCCGAGGTGCGATTGCGGGCCGGTCAGCGGTGCGACATGGCCGAGCCGGACGGTCACCTCCGGCTTGGCGGCGGGCGCGGGCGCCGGTGCCGGGGCGGGCGCGGCCGTCTGCGGTTTGGGTTCTTCCTTCTGGCCACAGGCAGTTGCGGCAAGTGCCGCTGCGAGGACGACCGTCATGCGGGAAAGACGCGAAAACTGCATGGTTGATACCTCCGGAACGATGTATGGAAGGAAGCGCCAGCGGGTCGGCCGATTCTGCGGACGCCGGTTAACCTTGTCAACACAGCCCCCGCCGGCGTGGGAGCCAAAGCACGATTCCGGGCCCGAAAATGAAAAAACCGGCACACGGCCGGTTTTTCCGATAGCGACGATGTCGCCCGTGAACGCTCACTTCAGGCTGAGGATCCACTTGACCAGCTTGGCGGCCTCGTCGGGCTTGACGGTGGCGTTCGGCGGCATCGGCACTTCGCCCCAGCTGCCCTTGCCGCCCTTGATCACCTTCTCGGCGAGCATGGCTTCGT
>JAPKHL010000115.1 GCA_026646875.1 Rhodocyclaceae bacterium
TGTGCGCGGTGTTGTGCTGCCCTGTGCTGGTTGCCGCCAAGAATTACAAAGGCGCCGAGTTGCGCACGCGGGAAGCGTACTCCTACGGCCGCTTCGAAGTCCGCATGCAAGCAGCGCAGCCAGCGGTTGTCGAGCGCTGTGACGGCGGCGATGCCGGCTTCGCGCACCGCGTCGGCGGTGGTGACGAGCGGTGCGCTGAAGATGAAGACGGTGGGAGGCACGCCCTGCGGGAAGGCGTGATCGCGCTTGCTGTCGGCGCCACGCGTGACCTGGATGTAGACCGACTGGTCCTCGCTCTGCGCATCGGCCACGACACGGCCGATCCGCTCGCGCCATTCGGCCGCGCCGTGCGGGTTGGCGAGGCGGATGCCGTCGAGGGTGTGCTGCAGGCGGCGCAGGTGTTCGTCAATGCGGAAGGGGCGGCGCGAATAGACGGGAATCACCTCGTAGGCTCCGTCGCCGAACAGGAAGCCCCGGTCGAGCGGGGAAATGCGCGCCTCCGCGAGCGGCAGGTACTGTCCGTTCAGATAGGCCGTCATGGGCGTCCTCCGCTCAGTTGAACCACAGGCGCACGCTGTCGATCAGGCGGCCGAAGAAGCCGGCGACCGGAACGCCGGTGAGGGCGACCACCGGATAATCGCCGTAGGGCTTGTCATCGATGCTGACCTTCAGCGTCCCCACCACCTGCCCCGGGGAAACCGGGGCGAGCAGCGGCTGCTGCGCCACCAGTTCGGCCTTGACGCGGGGTCCGAGTCCCTTGGGCACGGCAATGATGAAATCGTTCGGGAAACCGGCCTTGACCGCGCTTTCGCTGCCTTTCCAGACCTTCAGGCTGGAAACCGGCTGGTCCTTTGCGTAGAGCTGGTGCGCATCGTAGAACTGGTAGCCGAAGTTGATCAGCTTGAGCGATTCCTGCGCGCGCACGCTGTCGCTGCCGGCGCCGAGCAGCACCGAGAGCAGGCGGCGCGGGCCGCGCTTGGCGGAGGAGATCAGGCAGTAGCCAGCCGCCTCGGTGTAGCCGGTCTTCATGCCATCGACGGTCGGATCGAGCCAGAGCAGGCGGTTGCGGTTGGGCTGGGTGATGTTGTTGTAGCGGAATTCCTTGAGCGAGTAGTACTTCGCGTAGTCCTCGGGAAAATCGCGGATCAGCGCGCCGGCCAGGGTGGCCAGGTCGCGCGCGGTGGTGTAGTGCTGCGGATCGGGCAGGCCGGTGGCGTTGCGGAAGCTCGTCGACTTCATGCCGAGGCGCTGCGCCTCGCGGTTCATCATCTGCGCGAAGTTCTCCTCGCCGCCGGCGATCGCCTCGGCCAGCGCGATGCAGGCGTCGTTGCCGGACTGCACGATCATGCCCTTGATCAGGTCATCGACCTTCACCTGCGTGCCGACCTGGATGAACATGCGCGAGCCGCCGGTCTTCCAGGCGCGCTCGGAGACCGGCACCGTCTGGTCGATCTTCAGCGTCCCCTGGCGCAGCGCCGCAAAGGTCAGGTAGGCGGTCATCAACTTGGTCAGCGAGGCCGGCTCGAGACGCTCGTCGGGCGCCTGCGCGGCCAGTGTCTGCCCCGAGCCGGACTCGATCAGCAGCCAGGACTTGGCAGCCAGCGCCGGCGGCACCGGCGGTTGCTGCGCGGCGGCGAGCAGCGGCAGGCAGAGGAAGGCGAACAGGGCGGAACGGAGAATGCGCATGGGAGGGTGATTCCGGGAAAAGCAGGGATTATAACAAGCCGCTCCGGCAGCCCTTTGTGGGTGTTTTGTGACCGGTGCGACACCGCCGCGGGGCGGCGTTCAGCGATTGATGAAGGTCGGTTTGTAGCCCAGGGCCAGACGGATGCGCTCGGCTACCCGCTCGGCGTCGCCGCGGCTCGGATAGGGGCCGAGATGCACGCGGTGCATGCCCCGCTCGGCGTAGACCAGGATCGATTCGTTCACCCAGTCGAGTTCACGGGCGAGATGGGTACGCAGGCTCTCGGCATTGTCGGCGCTGGAAAAGGCACCGAGCTGCAGGTACACGCCGCGCGGCATGCCGGACGTCGAAGCGGCCGGAGTAGAGGCCGACGAAGCGGCGACGCTCGCGGGCGGGCGTTCATCCTGTGCGAGCCGCTCGGCCAGCGCCTCGATTTCGTCACGCCCGGTGGGTGCGGCTGACGTCGCCTGCGGCAGCGGCGGCCTGACCTGGGCATAAGTGACGCCGGTCGAGTCATCGGGCAGGACGGCCTCGATCTCGACTGCCGTGCTGCCGGCATGCACATAGCCGAGCCGGTGCGCGGCGGCGTAGGAGAGATCGATGACCCGATCCGCGTGGAAGGGGCCGCGGTCGGTGACGCGGACGACGACCGAGCGGCCGTTGTTCAGCGCGGTGACGCGCACGTAGGAGGGAATCGCCAGCGTCGGGTGTGCGGCAGTCATGGCGAACATGTCGTAGGGTTCGCCGATCGAGGTTTTCTGACCGTGGAACTTCTTTCCGTACCAGCTTGCGATGCCTCGCTCGCGATGCGCGCGCAGGCTGCTGTGCGGCACATAGGACTTGCCGAGCACCACGTACGGCCGGTTGGCAAAGCGGTGCAAGGGCTCCAGTCGCGGCGTGGCGTCGGGGATCTCGTCGAGCCCGTCGGGAATCTCGTCGGCCGGACCGTCGTCCTTGTAGTAGGCGCCGCCCCGCTTCTGCACGACGGCCGGCGGCTTCGTTCCGGCTGCCGGCGCCGGTCGCGTCGCGGCAGGCACGGGAGCGCTTTCCGGCGCCCGCACCGGCTGGCCGCCGCAGGCCGCCAACAGCAGAAGCGGCAGCAGGGCGGCGGGGCGCCAATGTCCGGGATGAATCGGCCTCACTTCTTCACCAGCATCCGGTGGGTCTGAATGCTCATCAGGATACCGGTCCCGAGGCACAGAGTCACCAGGGCAGTGCCGCCGTAGCTCATGAAGGGGAGCGGCACGCCGACCACCGGCAGGATGCCGCTGACCATCCCCATGTTGACGAAGGCGTAGGTGAACAGGCTGAGGGTGATCGAGCCGGCAAGGGTCCGTGCAAACAGCGTCGAGGCATTGGCGGCGATCATCAGGCCGCGCCCGATCAGGGCGGCGTAGAGCAGCAGCAGGACACCGTTGCCGAGCAGGCCCCATTCCTCGGAGAAGACGGCGAAGATGAAGTCGGTGTGCCGTTCCGGAATGAACTCGAGATGGGTCTGCGTGCCGGCCAGCCAGCCCTTGCCGAGCGGCCCGCCCGAACCGATGGCGATGGTCGACTGGATGATGTGGTAGCCGGCACCGAGCGGATCGCTGCTCGGATCGAGCAGGGTCAGGATGCGTCGCCGCTGGTAGTCGTGCAGCAACGTCCAGGCGAAGGGCGCTGCGGCGGCGCCGATCAGGCCGAGACCGATGATCACCTTCCACGGCAAGCCGGCGAAAAAGATCACGTAGAACCCGGCGCCTCCGACCAGCAGGGCGGTGCCGAGATCGGGCTGCTTGGCGATCAGCAGGAAAGGAATCAACAGGAGGATCGCGGCGACCGCGTAGTGCCGCAGCCGCAGCGCCGCTTCGTGCTTGTGGAAATACCAGGCAAGGGTGAGCGGCACGGCGATCTTGAGCAGTTCCGAGGGCTGGATGCGCGTGATGCCGATCGACAGCCAGCGCTTCGAGCCGTTGACGGTGATGCCGAACAGGAAGGTCAGCACCAGCAGGACGATCCCGAGGGCGTAGAGCGGCACGCCGAAACGCATCAGCTTCTGCGGCGGCAGCTGTGCCACGCCCCACATCACGCACAGCCCGATGCCCATGTTCATAGCCTGCGCCAGGGTGCGGTTGCTGGTATCGGCGGTGGCGCTGTACACGGTGGCGAGACCAAGGAGCATGATCCCGAACATGATCGCCAGGAGCGGTGCATCGAGGTGTCCGACCAGCCGCGCCCAGGCGCGACGGAGCAGGTGCCGGATGTCCATCATTCGTCCTCCGCCGCTTCGTCCTCGCCGGCCGGCCCCGGCGGCAGCTTGCCGAGCAGGTAGTAGTCGAGCACCATGCGCGCGATCGGCGCGGCGGACTGGGCGCCAAAACCGCCGTTCTCGACCAGAACGGCCAGCGCGATACGCGGCTTGTCGACCGGGGCGAAGGCGATGAACAGCGCGTGATCGCGCAGATCCTTCTTCACCTTGTCGCGATTGTAGGTGCCTCCCCGCAGGCTGTAGACCTGTGCCGTCCCGGTCTTGCCGCCAACCTCGTACGGTGCGCCGGCAAAGGCCCGGGCGCCGGTGCCCTCCTTGTTGACGCCAACCATCGCGCGCTTGATCGTTTCGAGGTGCTGCGGCTTGAGCGGGATGGTGCGCAGCGGCTCCGGTTCGATCAGCGTCTTCTCGCCGGTCTTGCTGTCGGTGATGTGCCGGACAAGGTGCGGGCGGAACATCACGCCGTCGTTGGCCAGCGTCGCCATCGCCTGGGCCAGCTGGATCGGCGTGTAGGCGTTGTAGCCCTGACCGATGCCCACCGAGATCGTCTCGCCGGCGAACCATTTCTGTTGCTCGACCCGTTTGAAACGGCGCTTCTTCCACTCCGGCGAGGGCAGCACGCCTTCCGATTCGCCGTCGATGTCGATGCCGGTACGGCTGCCAAAACCGAAGGGCGCCATGAAGCGGGCAATGTGGTCGATGCCGAGGTCGTTGGCCAGCGCGAAATAGTAGGTGTTGCACGACTGCACGATCGATTTGTACATGTCGACCATGCCGTGCCCGCCCTTCTTGTCGTCCATGAAGGTGTGGCCGCCGAAATTGAAGTAGCCGGGGTCGGCGATCGCCTGCTGCGGGGTGCGCTTGCCCAGCTCGAGCGCGGCCAGCGCCATGAACGGCTTGAAGGTCGATCCGGGCGGGTAGGCGCCGTTCAGTGCGCGGTTGACCATCGGCTTGTCGGGCGAATTGTTGAGCGCCTCCCAGTCGTCGCTGCGGATACCATCGACGAAGAGATTGGGGTCGTAGGTCGGCACCGAGACCAGTGCCAGGATACCGCCGGTCGTCGGATCGATCGCCACCAGGGCGCCGCGCCGGTCGCCGAAGGCTTTCTCGGTGATCGCCTGCAGCTTGCTGTCGAGGGTCAGGGTCAGGTTGTTGCCGGGCACCGGCGGCGTGCGCGAGAGACTGCGCACGGCGTGGCCGCCGGCATCGACCTCGATCTGCTCGTAGCCGGTCTCGCCGTGCAGCTGGAATTCGTAGCGCTGCTCGAGGCCGCTCTTGCCGAAATGATCGGTGCCCTTGTAATTGGCATCCTGCTCGCTGCGCGCGATGGTCTCGAGGTCGCGGTCGTTGATCCGGCCGATGTAGCCGAGCGCGTGCGAGGCCGTGGCGCCCAGCGGGTACTGGCGGAACAGGCGGGCCTTCACCTCGACCCCGGGGAAGCGGTAACGGTTGGCGGCGAAGCGGGCAACCTCCTCGTCGGAGAGGCGGGTGCGGATCGGCAGGCTTTCGAAGGTCTTGCTCTCCTCGCGCAGCTTCCTGAAGCGCTTGCGGTCCTTCGGCTGGATCTCGACCAGCTCGGCGAGCCGGTCGATCGTCTCTTCCAGGTCCGCCACGCGGGACGGCGTGATTTCCAGCGTGAAGGCAGAATAGTTGCGGGCCAGCACCACGCCGTTGCGGTCGACGATGACCCCCCGGTTGGGCGGAATCGGCACCAGCGAGATGCGGTTGTCCTCGGCACGCGTGCGGAAGTAATCGTGCTGCACCACCTGCAGGTAGATGAAGCGGCCGAACAGCAGGGCGAAAGCGAGCAGGACCGCCCCACCGGCGAAGGCGATGCGGAAGCGGAAGCGGTCGAGCTCGCGGTCGCGGGAGTTCAGCGGGGCGTGGCGCATCTGCCTGATCCGGAGGTCAGATCGGCCGGTTGGCGTCGCGGTCGACCGGCTGGTACTGCGGCAGCAGCAGCACGTAGGTCAGCGGCACCCAGAGCACGGTGCCGACCAGCGGGCCGACCAGGTAGCCGATGCCGGGGAAATCGGCGCCAGCGAGCAGGCGGGCGCCCAGCTGGATGAGCTGCACCAGCAGCAGCAGGGGCAGGATGTGCAGGGCCTGCTGACCGAGCGGGAACCACAGGATGCGTCGCGCCAGCGCGCTGCCGCCATAGGCGGCGAGCACGTAGGCCAGTGCATGCTGGCCGAGCAGGCTGGCGTCGGCGACATCCATCGCCAGGCCGAGCAGGAAGCCCCAGCCCATGCCGACACGGCGGTGTTCGCGCACGCTCCAGAAGACGAGGACCAGCGCCACCCAGTCCGGCACGCCAGGCCAGTGGGCGGAGGGCAGGAAGTTGAGCAGGAGCGCGCCCAGCAGGCTGAGCGCGATGAACCAGGGGCGCACCGGCAACAGGATGCGCGAGGAGGAGAAGGTCGGCTGCATGCGCTCAGTCCCTGACGATCCGTTTCTTCTTGAGGCGCCCGCCCTTTTCGCTCCCCGGCGCCGGGGCACCCGCCTCAAGCTCGGCGGGCAGGGCTTGCGGCACGCGTGCCTCGAGGATCATCACCTCGCCGAAATTCTCGACGCCGGCGAGCGGCGCGCAGTGGATGCGGGCGAATGAGTAGGAGGTATCGCGCTCGATATGCACGACGCGGGCGACCGGAAATCCGGGCAGGAAGATGCCGTCCAGTCCGGAGGTGACGAGCAGGTCGCCGTTCTGCACGTCGGCGTTGGCCGGCATGAAGCGCAGCTCGAGGCGCCCGTCGCCAAGCCCGAAAACCACCGAACGCAGGCCGTTGCGCACGATCTGCACGGGGATCGCCTGATCCTTGTCGGTGATCAGCGTGACTTCGGAAACAAAGGGGAAAACCCGCGTCACCTGCCCGACGACCCCGGCATCGTCGACCACCGGGCGGCCGGCGACGATGCCGTCCTGCGTTCCCTTGTCGACCACGACCCGCCGTGAAAAGGGGTCGCGCGCCGCGCGCAG
>JAPKHL010000116.1 GCA_026646875.1 Rhodocyclaceae bacterium
GTCCGCGCTACCTCGACCGGAACATCGTCCAGGTGCCGGCACTCGCGCTCGACGCCCTCGAACGCGAGGTGCGGCGTCTCGGCGGCATCGCCCTGCGCATGTTGCGCGCACAGGGCGGCGACACCGATCCGCAGCGCCTGGTGCGCGACCAGCAGGTGGTCGCCCGTCTCAACCAGGCCATCGCCGATTTCATCGCCCAGTTGCACCGCTCGGGGATGTCGCCCGACAGCGCCCGGCGCCTGCCTCATCTGCTGCGCATCGCGCGCTATTACGAGACGGTGGCCGAGCTGGCCGGCGAGGCGGCCCGCGCCATCGACGAAAGTGGCGAGGCCTGCGCGCAGTGTGCGGTGGCGGCGCGGACCTTCCAGGCCAGCGCCGCCACCCTGCTCGACTGCCTCGACCCGGAAACCCCGGTGCGGCACGGGGACGCAGAGTCCGCTCCGGCGCCGGGAGAGGAGGCGCGGCTGGATGCGCTCGACGCCGGGGCGGCGCGGATCCATCAGGCCAGCGCCGCCTGCGAGCGCGATTACCAGGCCCTCAAGGCCGATCTGCTCGAGGCCGGCGCGCAGGACCGGCTGCCGTTGCCCGCCATGGATGCGCGCCTGCGCGCGGCCAGCGCCTACCGGCGCGCGCTGCAGCAGGCCGGCAAGGCCGCCGCCCGCCTCCTCGCCGGCGCCGCAGCCCCGCTGCACACCGACACCGCCGGCGACTGAGACTCCGGAAATGGCCAGCGCGGGGCTTGCCCCGCTCGCGGCGCCTATGGTCCACTGCAGGCTCCTCCCCAACGCGCCGCTCCCATGCCCACCTTCATCCCCGCCTTCATCCTCATCCCGCGCCTTGCGCGCGCAGCCTCCGCCTGTCCGGTGCATTTCGTGTTCCTGGCGCTTCTCGTGCCGGCCGCCCTGCTCCTCTCTCCGGCCGCATGGGCGGCCTCCGGCTGGCTGATCGCCACCGCCGTCGACACCGTGCGCGGCGGCGACTCCCTGCGCATCGAAGTGGTCCGCCCGGACGAGACGCAGCCCTGGCCGGAAACCCTGCCGCTGCGCCTGCAGGCGGGGACGGGCGATGGCGCCGACCTGCCAGTGCGGGTGACCCTGCAGGCCGCGGAGCGGGTTTCGGACAGCCGGCGCATCTATCGCGGCGAGCTGCCGGCCGTGCCGGCCGGTGTGCTGCGCATCGCGCTGGCCGATCGGCCGGCCAATCCCCTCGTCCTGCTCGCGGCGGCGACGGATCGTGCGGACACGAGGGCGGAGGCACACGCGGGCGACCCGCTGGCGGCGATGAACGCGCCGGTCGCGGCGGCTTCCTCCGCCGCCGTCCCGGTGCGGATCGATCCGCTGCCCGCGCACGAGCCGGCGCTCTCGGCGCATGAACCGGTGTATTTCCTGCTGGGCGCCCGCGACGGTCTCAATGCGCGCTTCCAGCTCAGCTTCAAGTACCGCCTGTTCGACGAGAACGGTGCGCTGGCGCGGGCCGTGCCGGCGCTCGGCAAGCTGCATTTCGGCTATACGCAGACCTCGCTGTGGGATCTGGCCGGCGAGTCGAAGCCCTTCCACGACACCAGCTACCGGCCCAGCTTCTTCTGGCAGGGCAGGCTCGGCGAGGAACGGCGCAGCCTGTTGCCAGTGTGGCTGCGCGGCGGCTACGAGCACGAGTCGAACGGCAAGGACGGCAGCAGCTCGCGCAGCATCGACACACTCTTCCTGCAGCCGGTATGGCGGGCGGATTTCACCGACGGACGCACCCTTCTGTTCGCACCCAAGGCCTACGCCTATCTCGACCGCGAGGACAATCCGGAGATCGCCCGCTATCGCGGTCATGTAGACTGGCAGCTGCGCTACGGCAACGAGCGCGGCTGGGTGCTCGCCGCCCGCCTGCGGCGCGGAACCGCCGGGCACGGCAGCGGTCAGATCGACCTTTCGGTGCCCCTGCGCGAGCCGCTGTTCAGCCGCACCGGCGGTTTCCTGCACCTGCAGGTATTTTCCGGCTACGGCCAGAGCCTGCTTGATTACCATATCAAGAGCCCGCCGCAGTGGCGACTCGGTTTTTCCATCGTGCGCTGAGGCCGGAACGCTCCGGCCGCTCCGCGCCCTGATCACAGAAGAAAAATGACTGTCCCGGAAAACAGCTCGACCGCTCCCCTCCCCCCGCGCGCACAGGACGCCGGATTCATCCTGCGCCTGGCCGCCACCGTGGACGCTCTGCGTCCCGTGGACGGCGACCCGGCAACCGCCGCCGGCCGCATCGCCGACCTGGCGGCACGCCTGGAAGCCCGGCCCGACCTGCGCGCGCCGCTGCGCGAAGCACTGCTGGCGCTGTTCGATAGCCGTCGCTCGGTGCTGCTGTTCGCCACTGCCGGCATCTACCCGGCCACCGGCGTCATCGTCGAGACCTTCCGGCGGATCGCCCACAAGCTGCTGCCGGAAGCCGACGACCCGGCACAGTCGAAGGAGGCACTCGGCCGCATCTTCCGGCGCAGCGACGCCGAGTGGCTGGCCGCCGTGCCGGCCGCTGCCTGGAAGGCGCTGATCGATGCCCTGCATTTCGCGGAGACCGACGATGCGCAGGGACTCGACCGACTGGCTGAGGATCTCCTCGAGGCCCTGCGCGTGGTGGCCCATCGCGTTGCGGCAAGCGGCCTGGAGCCGGAAATGCTGCGCCTCGACCCGACGCTGGAGATGCACGAATCGCCCTTCCTCGCCCAGTGCGAGGAAGCGCTGGGCCTGGCCCGCCGCATCGAGACGGTACGGCGCGAGCGGCAGGCGCTCGAGGACGACGAGCAGCACCTGCTGGTCCTGCTCGACCAGTGCGACGAGGCCATCGAGCGCGTGCGCCGGCGGGCCCAGCACCTGGGTGCCAGCTTCCACCTCACCTTCCGCCTGCGCCGCCTGGCGCAGCATCTGGAGCGGGCGCGCACGCTGGCCGGCCTGGCGGCGGCGCTGGCGCGCGGCGAGCGCGACGCGGCCGGCGAGCGCTGCGCGGGCCTGTGGCAGGAGCTGTCGGTCGCCGAGTGCCGGCGCAACGATCTGCGCCGCTTCTGGCGGCAGAACGCCGAGCTGGTTGCCCTGCGCGTCACCGAAAACGCCGGCCGGACCGGCGAGCACTACATCAGCGCCTCGCGCGACGAGTACCTGGCGATGCTGCGCTCGGCGCTCGGCGGCGGCCTGATCATCGCCCTGATGGCCGCCAACAAGCTGTTCCTCGCCACCCTGGGCCTGGCACCGCTCACCGAGGTGCTGGCCTTCTGTCTCAACTACGCGCTCGGCTTCGTGCTCATCCACACCCTGCACTGCACGGTGGCCACCAAGCAGCCGGCGATGACCGCCAACGCCATCGCGGCGGCCATCGGCGAAGCCCAGCAGTCGGAGCGAGGCGGCCGAAGCCGGGAGGCGCGCGACCTGACGCCGCTGGTCGAACTGATCGCGCGCACGGTGCGCACCCAACTGGCGGCGATTGCCGGCAACCTCGGCCTGGCGATTCCGACCGCCATGCTCCTGGCGCTGACGATCCGGCTGCTCGCCGGCGAGCACTTCATCTCGCCTGAAAAGGCGCAGCACCTGCTGCACGACACCCATCCGCTGGCCGGCGGCGCGCTCGTCTTCGCCGCGATCGCCGGTGTCTGCCTGTTCCTCGCCGGCCTGATCGCCGGTTATTACGACAATCTCTGCGCCTACAACCGCATTCCTGACCGCCTGCTGCAGCTGCGCTGGCCGGCCCGCCTGCTCGGCGAGGAGCGCTGGCGGCGGGTGGCTGCCTACGTCGAGAACAACCTCGGCGCGCTGGCCGGCAACTTCTTCTTCGGTTTCCTGCTCGGTGGGGTGACCGGCATCGGCACCCTCATCGGTCTGCCGCTGGATATCCGTCACATCGCCTTTTCCTCGGCTTACTGGGGGTATGCGATGGTCGGTCTGGAGTTCGACCTGGCATGGTCGCTGGCGGTGTTCGCCGCGCTCGGGGTGCTCGGGATCGGCCTCGTCAACCTGCTGGTCAGCTTCTCGCTGGCGCTCTGGGTGGGACTCAAGGCGCGTGGCGTCAGCTTCGAACAACGTCGCGCGCTGGCCAGCGCCCTGCTGCTGCGTCTGTGGCGCCAGCCCCGCGATTTCATCCTGCCGCCCCGCGCGGCTCCCTCGCACGGAGAGTGACCATGCAGCTCGCCTTCATTCTCGGCATCGTCTTCGCCGCCCTCGCGGTGAGCTTCGCCCTGCAGAACAATGCACCGGTCGCGGTCAGCCTGATCTTCTGGCAGTTCGAAAGCTCGCTGGCCCTCGTGCTGCTGCTGGCGATCGGAATCGGTGCGCTGATCGCCGGGCTGGTTTCCTCGCCGGCGATGATCCGCTGCCAGTGGCAGGCCAAGCGCCTGCAGCGCCTCGTCGGCGGCTTGGAGGCCGAAAAGGCCGCACTGGAGCGGCGGATGGTGGCGCTGGAACAGGACATCGCCGCGCAGGGCCGTCCGGTTCCCGAGCCCGAACGCCCGGTGGTGGGGCTCACCCGTCTGCTCGGAGGCAAACTGTCCGATGATGACGCACCGACGCCGCGCGGCTGAACGCGGCATCGCCCCCCTCGCCTGCCCGCTTCTCTTCTTCCTGCTGCTTGTTGGCCTGCCGACACTGGCAGCGGCACAGCCGGGGGGGACGAGCATGGAAAGCCGGACGAACCCCGATGACGCATCGAGGGCAGTGGCATCACTACCGGTGACGCTGGAGATCGCGACGCCCGAACCGGCTGCCGCATCCCTGCGCGAACTCCTGCGTCGCCACCTCGACCTGCCCGCCGTGGCGGCGGACGACGAGAGCGGCCGTGCCGCGCTCAGCCGCCGTGCCAGCCGCGATGTCATCGCGTTGCTTGCGACCGAGGGGTATTTTTCACCGCGCGTGCGTGCCCGGGCAGCCCCGGCGGGGGGGCCGCCGATCATCGAGATCGACCCGGGCACGCGGACCCTGGTCGATTCGGTCGAGATCGTCTTTTCCGGCGCCCTGGCAGGCAGCGAGGGCGCACTGGCCGATCGCCGCACCGCGCTGCGCACCGACTGGCGCCTGCCATCCGGCGAACCCTTCCGTTCCGCCGACTGGGAGAACGCCAAACGCCTCCTGCTTGCCGCCGTTGCCGCCGAGGACCATGCGGCGGCCCGCATCGTCGACAGCGTGGCCGAGGTCGATCCGGCCACCGCCCGCGCCCGCCTGCGCATCGTACTCGACAGCGGTCCTGCTTTCCGTTTTGGCCGGGTCGAAATCCAGGGCCTCTCCCGTTACGAACGCAGTCTGGTCGACCGCCTGCAACCCTTCCGCCCCGGTGATCCCTATCGCCGCGACCAGTTGCTGGATTTCCAGTCGCGCCTGCAGGCGACGCCCTACTTCCATTCGGTGATGGTCACCGTCGACCCTTCGCCGGAGGCCGCGACCGAGTTGCCGGTGCACGTGGCCCTGATCGAGGCGCGAGCCCGCCAGATCGGCCTCGGTATTGGCTACAGCACCAACAGCGGCGCACGCAGCGAACTCAATTACCGCAACCGGGATTTTCTCGGCAGCGCCTGGAACCTGTCGAGCGGCCTGCGGCTTGAGCAGAAGCGGCAGTCGCTCTTCGCAGACGTCGAGACACAGCCCGATGCGCGCGGCTACCGGGTTGCCTTCGGTGGCCGCACCGAGCGCAGCGACATCCAGGGACTTGCGAGCACCCGGCAGGCGCTCGCCGCCGCGCGCAGCCGGATCGAGGGACATATCGAAACCCGCCTCGGACTGGAGTGGCAGCGCGATCATCAGCGCCCGGACAGCGGCAGCGAGCGCACCGACCGGGCCCTGGCGCTGGATTGGCGCTGGATACGCCGCAGTGTCGACGATAGCCTGGATCCGCGCAGCGGCGGGGTGATCGAACTGCGACTGGGCGGCGCGGCGCAGCGTCTGCTCTCGGACCAGGATTTCGTACACGGCCACCTGCGTATCCAGCACTGGTGGCCCTTCGGCGAGCGCGACACGCTGGCGTTGCGCGCCGAGGCTGGACTGACGGCTGCCGCCTCGCGCCGGGGGATTCCGCAGGACTATCTGTTCCGCGCCGGCGGCACGCAATCGGTACGCGGCTATGCCTACCAGAGCCTCGGCGTGCGCGACGGCGCCGCGATCGTCGGCGGCCGCGCCCTCGCCACCGGCAGCATCGAATACACGCACTGGCTGGACGGCGACTGGGGTGCTGCGGCATTCATCGACGCCGGCAGCGCCGCCGACCGCTGGCAGGACCTCTCGCCGGCCCTCGGCTACGGCTTCGGCGCTCGCTGGCGGACCCCGGCCGGCCCGCTCGCCCTGGATCTCGCACGCGGACACGACACCGGTCGCTGGCAGGTGCATTTCTCGATTGCGGTGGCTTTCTGATCCGCAAGCCGGCGCATCGGCTGCCGGAAAACGGGAACACAAAGGGAAAGCCCCGCAGACCTTGCGGCCTGCGGGGCTTTGTTTTGGGGCGACATACCGGGATCGAACCGGTGACACCTGGAATCACAATCCAGTGCTCTACCGACTGAGCTAATGCCGCCATCGTCTGGCGCGCCCGGCGAGACTCGAACTCACAACCCCCGGCTTAGAAGCTACGGGCGCGAGTCGCGAGACTTTTGGGAGTGTTGCTTGCTTCCCGCCGGTACCGCTTCGGTGTGTTGCGATCTCCTGGTCGGGGTGAAAGGATTCGAACCTTCGACCCTCTGATCCCAAATCAGATGCGCTACCAGGCTGCGCTACACCCCGAGGAAGCGCGCATTCTACAGAGGGGACCGGGCAAGGTCAATGCGCCGCGCGCTTTTTTTCACATGAGCATTGCCGGAAGATTCCACGGTCGCAGGCATGACCCGGCGGCGGTCGCCAAAGCCCAATCATTGCTTGCGGCTGTCGGTCATTTCTGATATTTAATCGTCTTTTTGCAAAACACGGACGGTCTCCGCACATGGCTGAAGAATTGCTCCACAAACATTTTGTCCCCTACGTCCCGAAGAAGGGCGAGGAATACATGAACAGCAAGCAGCTGGCTCACTTCCGCGCCATCCTCGATACGTTGAAGCAGGAGCTGATCGACGACATCGAGCGCACGGTGCACACCATGCAGGACGAGGCCACCGTTTTTGCCGATCCGAACGACCGGGCCAGCCAGGAAACGGATATCGCGATCGAGCTGCGCAACCGCGACCGCGAGCGCAAGCTGATCAAGAAGATCGACGAGGCCCTCGGGCGCATCGAGAACGGCGATTATGGCTTCTGCGACAGCTGCGGCGTCGAGATCGGCATCAAGCGCCTGGAAGCGCGTCCGACGGCCACGCTGTGCATCGACTGCAAGACGCTGGAGGAAGTGCGCGAGAAGCAGGTCGCCAAGTAAGCCTGGCAGCATTCACGCCCTAATAAAAAACCGCAGCCTCGGCTGCGGTTTTTTTGTCTCCCGACGGGAGGCATCGCGCGAGACCGTCATGGCCTCGCGCAACGCATGCGTTGCCACTTACTGGGCGATCGGTGCGGCGGCCACACCTTCTTCGGCGGCCAGGGCCTTCATCGACAGGCGGACACGCCCCTTCTCGTCGGCTTCCAGCACCTTCACGCGCACCTTCTGGCCTTCCTTGAGGTAGTCGGCAACGGCATTGACCCGCTCATTGGCGATCTGCGAGATGTGCAGGAGGCCGTCGCGACCCGGCAGGATGCTGACGATGGCGCCGAAGTCAAGCAGCTTGAGCACGGTGCCGTCGTAGGCCTTGCCCACTTCCACGTCGGCGGTGATCGCCTCGATGCGGGCCTTGGCGGCGTCGGCGGCATCGCCGCTGACCGAGGCGATGGTGATCGTGCCGTCGTCCTGGATGTCGATGGTGGTGCCGGTTTCCTCGGTGATCGCGCGGATCACGGCGCCGCCCTTGCCGATCACGTCGCGGATCTTCTCCGGATTGATCTTCATGGTGTAGAGGCGGGGGGCGTAGGCGGACACCTCGGTGCGGTGACCGGAGACCGTGGCCTGCATCTGGCCGAGGATATGCAGGCGGGCTTCCTTGGCCTGATCGAGGGCGACCCGCATGATTTCCTTGGTGATGCCTTGGATCTTGATGTCCATCTGCAGCGCGGTGACGCCGCTGTCGGTACCGGCCACCTTGAAGTCCATGTCGCCGAGGTGATCCTCGTCGCCCAGGATGTCGGTGAGCACGGCAAAGCGGTTGCCATCCTTGATCAGACCCATGGCGATGCCGGCGACGTGCGCCTTGAGCGGGACGCCGGCATCCATCAGGGCGAGCGAACCGCCGCAAACCGAGGCCATCGAGCTGGAGCCGTTCGACTCGGTGATCTCGGAAACAACGCGCATCGTGTAGGAGAAGTCCTCGGCCTTCGGCAGGACGGCGATCAGGGCGCGCTTGGCAAGACGGCCATGGCCGATCTCGCGGCGCTTCGGCGTGCCGACACGGCCGCATTCGCCGGTGGCGTAGGGCGGGAAGTTGTAGTGCAGCATGAAGCGCTCACGGTACTCGCCGGCGAGCGCGTCGATGATCTGCTCGTCGCGGCCGGTGCCAAGCGTGGCGACGACGATGGCCTGGGTTTCGCCACGCGTGAACAGGGCCGAGCCATGGGTGCGCGGCAGGATGCCGGTGCGGATGGCGATCGGACGGACGGTGCGGGTGTCGCGGCCATCGATGCGCGGTTCGCCACCGAGGATGCGGCCACGGACGATGCGGGCTTCCATGTCGAAGAACAGGTTCTTCACGGTGTTATCGTCGGCGGCATCGTCACCGGAGGTCAGCGCCTCGAGCGCGCGCGCCTCGATTTCCTTGACGCGCTGGCTGCGGGCCTGCTTGCTGGTGATGCGATAGGCTTCCTGCAGGTCGGCCTCGACGAGGGCGTTCAGGCGAGCGATCAGCGCTTCGTTCTTCGGCGCCGGCGTCCATTCCCATTCCGGCTTGCCGGCGGTCTCGACCAGTTCGTTGATGGCGGTGATCGCGGCCTGCATCTGCTCGTGGCCGAAGACGACGGCGCCGAGCATCACTTCCTCGGACAGCTCGCGGGCCTCGGACTCGACCATCAGCACGGCGGACTGGGTACCGGCGACGACGAGATCAAGCTGGCTCGACTTGAGCTGGGTCAGCGTCGGGTTGAGCACGTAGGCCCCGTCGAGGTAGCCGACGCGGGCAGCGCCGATCGGGCCGTCGAACGGAATGCCGGAGATCGCCAGCGCGGCGGAGGCGCCGATCATCGCCGGGATGTCGGGGTCGATTTCCGGATTGAGCGAGACGACCATCGCGACGATCTGGACTTCATTGTAGAAGCCCTCGGGGAAGAGCGGGCGCAACGGCCGGTCGATCAGGCGGGAAGTCAGCGTTTCCTTTTCCGAGGGACGGCCCTCGCGCTTGAAGAAACCGCCGGGGATCTTGCCGGCGGCGTAGGTTTTCTCGATGTAATCGACGGTCAGCGGAAAGAAGTCCTGGCCGGGCTTGGCGGTCTTGTTGCCGACCGCGGACACCAGCACGACCGTGTCGTCCATCGACACCAGCACGGCGCCGCCGGCCTGGCGAGCAATCTCGCCGGTTTCGAGCGTGACCTGATGGGCCCCGTAGGTGAAGGTTTTCTTGGTGACGTTAAACATTGTTACCTTTCTCAGTGGTTCGACGCGCGCGTACCCACGACTCCGGTACGCATATCAACCGACGCGCCGATAATGGCAAAAACAACAACAGCGGCGCAGCCCGCATCGGGCTGGCCGCTGTCGTCGATTCGTGTTGCCTGCATCGCCGACCGCCTAGCGGATCGGTGGGCAGTCTTACTTGCGCAGGCCGAGACGCTGGATCAGCGCACGATAGGAATCGACATCGGTGCGCTTGAGGTAGTCGAGCAGCTTGCGACGACGGCTCACCATGCGCAGCAGGCCGCGACGCGAGTGGTGATCCTTGACGTGCTCCTTGAAGTGACCGGTGAGGTCGTTGATGCGCGCGGTCAGCAGGGCCACCTGAACTTCGGGGGAGCCGGTGTCGCCCGTGGCACGCTGGTATTCGGTCATGATTTGCGCTTTTTGCGCGACATTGATCGCCATGTCAAAACCCTCTTTCATGAAAACGACGCCGCCCCGGTTTGATAGAGCCAGCGCCAGATTGATGTGAATGTTGCTCTCGCTCGGCGAAGCGAGGCGCGGATTATACCTTTCGGCCGAGGGTGGCGGCAAGTCCGGCCGACCGGCACCGGCCGCGGCAATCAGGCCGCGATCAGGCGGCGCGGTTGCAGGGTGCCGGTCGCGGTCGCCTCGCCGATGCCGAGCAGGCGGTCTGCGTCGTAGACACGGTGGCGCCCCGGCGCGAGCTCGCGGGGAACGGGGTTGCCGTGCAGGAAGCGCAGGGCCTCGGCGGCCTCGAGACGCACCGCCGGCAGCCCCTGCAGGAGGGCGTCGAGTGGCAGCAGGAAGGCTGCGAGCGCGCCCTCCTCGCTTGCCGCGAGCTGGTCGAGCGTGACCGCGGCAGCGAGCGTCAGCGGTCCGACTCCGGTCCGCAGTCAGGTGCGCCCCGCAGCCCAGCGCCTCGCCGAGATCGGCGGCCAGCGTGCGGATGTAGGTTCCCTTGCTGCAGGTCACCCGCAGGCGGCAGCGATCGCCGGCATGCGAAAGCAGCGTCAGTTCGTGAATGGTCACCGCGCGTGGCGCCCGTTCGACCTCGATGCCCTGGCGGGCAAGCTCGTAGAGCGGGCGGCCGTCGCGCTTGAGCGCCGAGTGCATGGGCGGAATCTGGCTGATCGGGCCGCGGAAGCGGCCCAGCGCCCCCTCCAGATCGGCGCGCGCAAAGCCGACGGGGGATTCGCGCAGCACCACGCCTTCGGCGTCGCCGGTATCCGTCACCTGGCCGAACAGGAGGTCGGCTTCGTAGGTCTTGTCGGCATCGAGCAGATCGGCGGAAAACTTGGTGGCCTCGCCGAAGCACACCGGCAGCAGGCCAGTGGCCAGCGGGTCGAGCGTTCCGGTATGACCGGCCTTGGCCGCCGAGAAGCGGCGGCGCGCCTTCTGCAGGGCGTCGTTGGAGCTCATGCCCGACGGCTTGTCGAGCAGCAGCACACCATCGACGCGCTGCCAGCGCTTGCGGGGAGGCTGCTCGGTCAATCAGTCGTCCGGCGTCTGGTCGGAGATCGACGAGGCTTCGTCGATCAACCGCGAGAGATCGGCACCGCGCTCGAGCGACTGGTCGAACACGAAATGCAGTTGCGGTGTGGTGTGGATGCGGATGCGCCGGCCGAGCTCGCGGCGCAGGAAGC
>JAPKHL010000117.1 GCA_026646875.1 Rhodocyclaceae bacterium
CTGATCGCCGCCGTCTTCGTCAATCGCCTGCGCATCGGCATGCCGTTGCAGACCGACCCGACGGTCATCTACGGCATCGGCCCGCGTTTCGACGGGAATCTGCGTCGCATCGACCTGCAGACCGACACCCCCTACAACACTTACACGCGCGGGGGGCTGCCGCCGACGCCGATCGCCATGCCCGGCCTGGCCTCGCTGCAATCGGCGCTCAATCCGGCCGACACGCCGGCGCTGTACTTTGTCGCGCGTGGCGACGGGAGCAGCCAGTTCTCGCGCACGCTGGACGAGCACAACCAGGCGGTACAACGCTATCAGCGAGGCACAAAGCGGTGACACGTGGAAAATTCATCACCTTCGAAGGCATCGACGGTGCCGGCAAGAGCAGCCATATCGCGACCCTGAAGGCTTTTCTCGAAGCCCGCGGCCTGCGCGTGGTGACGACCCGTGAGCCCGGCGGTACACCGCTTGGCGAAAAGCTGCGGGAGCTCCTGCTGCATGAGCCGATGCATCTGGAAACCGAGGCCATGCTGATGTTCGCTGCCCGTCGCGAGCACTTGGCGCGGATCATCGAACCCGCCCTGGAGCGTGGCGACTGGGTCGTCTGCGACCGCTTCAGCGATGCCACCTACGCCTACCAGGGCGGCGGCCGAGGGCTCGACCGGGTACGCCTGCGCCAACTGGAGCAGTGGGTGCATGGACACCTGCAGCCGGATCTGACGCTGCTGTTCGATCTGCCTCTGGCGGTGGCCAGCCGGCGCATTGCTGCGCAAGTGCGCGATCTTGACCGATTCGAGCAGGAGCGCGCGGAATTCCATGAGCGTGTGCGCCTGGCCTACCTCGAGCGCGCCATGGAAGCGCCACAGCGCATCCGTGTGATCGATGCCGACCAGACCCTCGACGAAATTCGAGCAATTGTTGAAAAACACGTTCTAACCATTTGTTAATGAACGCTATAGAACTCAACAACACTGCTTGGACCGCGCTGCTTTCACGGCGCGCGGCGCTGCCACACGCCATGCTGCTTTCCGGTCCGCGCGGAATCGGCAAGTTCGCGCTGGCGCGCCATTTCGCCGAATCCCTGCTGTGCGAGCGGCCGTTGCCGGATGCGGGCGCCTGTGGCAAATGCCCGGCCTGCAGCTGGCTCGCGCAGGGGAACCATCCGGATTTCCGGCTCCTGCAACCGGAATCGTTCGAGGAGTTAGCCAAGGAGGCTACGGGGGCAGGCGAGACGGAAGAGGGGGGTAGCAGGAAAAAGGCCGGCCAGCAGATCACCATCGATCAGGTGCGCGCGCTCGACGATTTTCTGCATGTCGGCACGCATCGCCAAGGGGTGCGTGTCATCCTGATCCATCCCGCCGAGGCGATGAATCGGGCCACCGCGAACTCACTTCTTAAATCACTTGAAGAACCAATTGCAAATACATTGTTTTTATTGGTTTCAAATGAACCTGACCGCTTGCTGCCGACAATCCGCAGCCGTTGCCAGTGCATCACCGTCGCGTGCCCTTCGCCGGCACTGGCCGGCGAATACCTGCGCCGGCACGGCATCGACGACGCCGGGCGCTGGCTGGCTCTGGCCGGCGGCGCGCCGTTGCTGGCCGCCGAACTGGCGGCAGACGGCGAGGATTCGCTGCTCGACGCGCTGACCGACGCCCTCGCGTGCGGAGCCTCGCTCGATCCACTCGCCGCAGCCGCAGCGCTCGACCGGGTTTTCAAGGCACGCAAGGCGGACGCACAGCTCAAGCGCGTGGTCGAGTGGTGGCAGAAATGGTTGTTCGACCTGGGGCTCGCGCGGGAAGGCCTGCCGGTGCGTTATTTCCGCATGGCCGAGACGACGCTGCGCCAGCTTGCGGGAGGGGTTCGCGCGGAAGATCTGTTGGCACTGAACAGGAAAGCGCTACAATATAAAGCACAGTCTGAACAACCGCTGAACAGCCGATTGTTTTTCGAGGATTTTTTCCTGAATTACGTGGCCCTTTTCCGGAGTCGCTGAGGTGGACATGTCCGACGCAGCAAGCAGCAAGCCTTCCGCCGCCGCGGCGCCGCGCCCGAGCGTTCTGTCGCTCAACATCAATTCCAAGTCGGCCCTATATGCCGCCTACATGCCCCTGCTGCGCAACGGCGGCATCTTCATCCCCACCTCGCGCAACTACGCCTTGGGCGATGAGGTCTTCATGCTGCTGTCGCTGATGGACGATCCGGCCAAACTGCCGATCGCCGGCACCGTGGTCTGGATCACGCCGGCCGGCGCGCAGAACAGCAAGGCACAGGGCATTGGTGTCCAGTTCAAGAGCGACGAAAGCGGCGTCGAGGCCCGGCGCAAGATCGAGGGGTTACTCGGCGGCGTGATGCAGTCGACGCGTCCCACGCACACCATGTAAGACACCGGACGTTCGCCGGATGCTTGCCGATGCTTGTTGACTCCCATTGTCATCTCGACTTTCCCGACCTCGCCGAGCGGCTTCCCGAGGTGCTCGATCTGATGGCGCAGAACGGCGTTGGCTGCGCGGTCTGCATCGGCGTCAGCCTGGAGCAGATGCCGCGCATCCTTGCCCTGGCCGGGCAGCATTCCCGCATTTTCGCGTCGGTCGGCGTGCATCCCGAGTCGGCCGATGCGCGGGAGCCGTCGGAGGACGACCTGCTCGCCGTGGCGGCTCACCCGAAGGTCATCGCGATCGGCGAGACCGGCCTCGATTACTACTGGCACAAGGATGCGCCGGCGTGGCAGCGCGAACGCTTCCGCACCCACATCCGGGCTGCCCGTGCCTGCGGCAAGCCACTGGTCGTCCATACCCGCGACGCGGCAGCAGACACGTTGCGCCTGATGCAGGAAGAAGGCGCGGGGGACGTGGGCGGCATCATGCACTGCTTCACCGAGTCGTGGGGGGTTGCCGAAGCCGCGCTGGCGCAGGGATTCCACATCTCCCTGTCGGGCATCGTCACCTTCAGGAACGCCGTGGCGCTGAAGGAGGTGGCACGGCGCGTGCCGCTCGACCGTCTGCTGGTCGAGACCGATGCTCCCTTTCTCGCACCGGTCCCCTTCCGCGGCAAGACCAACCAGCCGGGCTACGTGAAGCACGTGGCGGAAGAGATTGCCCGGTTGCGCGAGATCCCCTACGAGGCCGTGGTCGAGGCCACGACGGCCAATTTCTTCCGCCTCTTTCCCGACGTCCAAGCGAGACTGCCCCAATGAAGAAACTGCTTGTGCTGCTGGCCTTCCTGCTGCCCGGCTGGGCTGCGGCGGGGGTTTACGACGACATGCTGGCCGCCCTCAAGGCCGGCGATACGCCTGCCGCCGTGGCGCTGCTCAATCGTGGCGTCGATCCGAACACGGTCGACAGCGATGGCAATACCCTGGTGATGCTGGCCGTGCGGGAGGGCAACGCGGAACTTCTGGAGCAGTTGCTGCTCTGTCGTGCCCGCGTCAATGCGCGCAACCGCCACGGCGATACCGCCCTGCGCCTGGCCGCGCTGGAAGGCAAGCTGCCCTTCGTCCAGCGCTTGGTCGAGGCCGGTGCGGAGGTCAACATGCACGGCTGGTCGCCACTTTCCTATGCGGCCTTCAACGGCCATGCGCCGGTCGTCGAATATCTGCTGCGGCGTGGCGCGGATGTGGATGCGCGGATCGAGAACGGTTCGACGGCGTTGATGCTGGCAGCCCGCAACGGCCATCCGACGGTCGTCGAGCGCCTGCTCGCGGCGCGCGCCGACCCCAATCTGGCCAACGAGAACGGCGAAACCGCCCTCGACTGGGCGCTGCGCGGGAAGCACACGGAAATCGCCGAACGCCTGCGCGCAGCGGGCGCCCGCCCGGGGCCGCAGCGCAGCCCGTCGTCACCCGCCAAATAGCTTGCCGGGTTCGGCAGGATCCACGATCCGCACCTTGCCGGCCTGCACGAAACGGCTGGCAAGGCGATAGATTTCCGCATCGAAACCGGGGCAGGGCGGGGCGCTCAGCAGGGTGTCAATACCCGCCTGGTCATGTGCCGTTCCCAAGTAGCGCCAGCGGTCGAACAAATGAACGTCCTCGTGCATCCCGAAGGCGTCGCGCTCGACGAGCGCGAGCGGGCCCGCATGCGGCCAGCCCTTGAGCCTGAACTTGGCAAGCGCGGCCATCAGGCGGGCGCCGTGCTGCAAGGAAGATTCCTTGCCGATGCAGGCGCCGCGGCAGGTTTTCTGACGATAGCCGACACAGGGCTGCCCCGCGATCGCCTCGCCCAGACCCAGCCGGGTGTGGCACAGACGATGGGCATCGGCCAGCTTGCGCAACGCATGGACAGCCTCGCGGCGATTCGCGTAAAGCCCGAACAGATCGTCGTTGGCGCCGAAGTCGACTTCATCGGCCTGCACGAGACGCGGACGGAAATCCCCCTCGCCATCGACAGCATGCGCATCCACGCCGTGCAGCTCGATCTTCCAGGCACAGGGAGCCGGGGTATCCGGTCCCTGACGCAGCGTGAGCGCACGCGCGAGCAGGATTTCTTGCAGGCGTGCGCCAAATTCCCCTGCAGTCTCGCGCCATTCGATGCGGCTGGTTCGCCGCGCCAGCGAGGTATCGCGGTGGGACGGTGAAAAATGCCCAAGAACCTGCTGCCGCAGGTTCGCCGCCCGTTCGATCAGCAGCAGCTCCCCATCCTCCGCCAGGTAGGCGGCGGCTCCCGGCGCTTCGGGCAGGTTGTCAACACAGGCCGGGTCGAGCTGCGGCGGCAGCACGTGGCGACCAACGATGGCATCCACCGCACCTCGCAGCTGCTCGAAGGAAAACAGTTCGCGCCAGCAGTGCCAGAGATCGTTGAGGATCCTGGCATCGGCCAGCGCACGATGCCGGCTGGATGCCTGCAGACCGTGACGCTCGATGAGAGTATCCAGGTTGTGCCGATGGTGCCCGGGAAACAGCTTGCGCGACAACTTGACAGTGCACAGGGTCGGCGCGTGAAAGACGATTCCGGCGCGATTGAATTCGCGCTTCAGGAAACCGTAGTCGAAGCGCGCGTTGTGCGCGACAAACAGCCGACCGCGCAACAAGGCGAGTACCTCGGGAGCAAGCTGCGCGAATGTGGGCGCATCAGCGACCATCGTATCGTCGATTCCGGTCAGTCCGGTGATGAACGAGGAAATGGCGGTTTCCGGATTGACCAACGCATTCCATTCACGCATGCCGTCCCGGTCAAGCTGGACGATGCCGACCTCGATGATGCGATCATTGGCAAAATTAGCTCCGGTCGTTTCCAGATCGACGAAGGCAATGGGCTCCCAGGCCGGACTTTCCCGCTGAAAATCAGTAGACGTAATCATGTCTGGCGAGGGAAATGGTTGGAGCCTCGATTTCTAATAGTTCGCATAATTTGTATTATGTTAAATTATGTGCGGGACCGCGAATGAAGCCTTAACTAGGTTTGCACTGCAGCATGCGGGTGGAAACCGATCGTTCATCACACATCCCTGAAATTATCGTGGCAGCGGTCCGGATTGCCGGTGCGCATCATGCCGCTGGCGAGACGTTCGCTGCGATCAGCGCCGGTAATGTCCGCCGGTAATCACGGCAAGGTAAATTTCTCGCAGGAAGACGCCCAGCGAGACGATCATCGCGAGCATCGCGGCGACGAATAGCCCAGCGACCGTGTAGGCAAGCTTGACTGCGACCATGGCGCCGATGAAGGCGCCGGCGACGACGAGGCAAACCAGCAGCGCACTGAGCACGGCAAAGAGGATGGCGAGGTAGACCAGGCGGCTACGGCGGGCAAGCATCGCCAGTTCATCCTCGGCCGCTGCGCGTTCGCTCGCCTCATCCGCCGGAGCGGCACCGTCCGGGCGGACGTGGCGGAGCTGATCCTTGACCACCCGCCGCCGGTCGACAATACGGCCGAGCCGTCCGTTCATGGCGTTGATCAGCGTCGCGATGGCCGTGAGGAGGAAGACCGGTGCAACTGACAACTGGATGACGTGGGTGATGTCGCTGAGATGATCCTGCATGCTGGTTGCTGATCCGCCGTGCCGGAAACGAAGTTCTCGATGGTGCCCGGAGCGGGAATCGAACCCGCACAGCTTGCGCCGAGGGATTTTAAGTCCCTTGTGTCTACCGATTTCACCATCCGGGCGAAAAGCTGGCGATTATACCTGCTCGCATCGGCCATCGCCGGAAAACCGGGGAACGAAAAAGGGGAAAGTGCGCTTGCACTTTCCCCTTAGACTGGAGCGGCAGAAGAGTCTCGAACTCTCGACCTCAACCTTGGCAAGGTTGCGCTCTACCAACTGAGCTACTGCCGCGTATGACCGTTGTTTCCTGGAGGCGCGAGCCGGAGTCGAACCGACCTACACGGATTTGCAATCCGGTGCATAACCGCTTTGCTATCGCGCCCTTGTTTGCTGCAGAAGTGCCCGTGGGCCCTTCAAAAAAATCTGGAGCGGCAGAAGAGTCTCGAACTCTCGACCTCAACCTTGGCAAGGTTGCGCTCTACCAACTGAGCTACTGCCGCTCGAGTCAACATTTTGGGAGGCATTTTTTCAACGTTTGCGGTTTTCCTGCTCAGCGATCCGCGGCCATGCCATACGCATGTAGTAACCCATCGACCAGAGGGTCAGGACAGCGGCGACGTAGATCAGCCAGGTGCCGATTTCGTGCACATTCACGCCGTCGATCGGGGGCCGGTACAGCAGCAGCGGAATTGCCGCCATCTGCGCGGTGGTCTTGATCTTGCCGATCATCGACACAGCCACGCTGCGGTGCGCGCCGATCTGAGCCATCCACTCGCGCAGGGCGGAGATGGTGATTTCGCGTCCGACGATGATTGCGGCGATGATGGCATCCACGCGTCCGAGCTGAACGAGCATGATGAGGGCGGCGGCGACCATCAGTTTGTCCGCCACCGGATCGAGGAAGGCGCCGAACGAGGAGGTCTGGTCAAGACGGCGCGCAAGGTAGCCGTCGAGCCAGTCGGTGACGGCGGCAACGATGAAGATCAGGGTGGCGGCCAGGTCGCGGCCGAGGCCCAGCGTCCAGGATTCCGGCACGTAGTAGACGGCGATCATCAGCGGGATCAGGACGATCCGCAGCCAGGTGAGGAAAATCGGTACGTTGAAGGGCATCAGTGCAGGGCTGCGTAGATTCTTTCCGCGAGCTCCCGGCTGATGCCGGGGACTGCGCACAGTTGGTCGATTCC
>JAPKHL010000118.1 GCA_026646875.1 Rhodocyclaceae bacterium
GCAAGAGCATGACGAGAAGGAAGCGGCGGAATCACTCGCCGGAATTCAAGGCCAAGGTGGCGATCGCTGCCCTGAAGGGCGACAAGACGCTGGCCGAACTGGCGCAGCAATTCGATGTGCATCCGAACCAGATTACGGACTGGAAGACGCAACTGCTGGAGCGTTCGTCGGTCGTTTTTGGCGAGAAGCCTGCCAGGGAAACAGGGCCGGACATCCAGACGATGCAGGCCAAGATTAGTCTGCTGACACTGGAGAACGATTTTTTAGAAAAGGCGCTCACCAAGGCGGGCATGCTGAGCGCAAGAAGAGGATTGACCGCAATCACGACCTGCCGGTGGTCCGGCAATGTCAGATTCTCGAACTGGCACGGTCGACCGCCTACTACACGCTGAAACCGACTTCGCCCGAGGACCTGGCGCTGATGCACCGGATGGACGAACTGCATCTTGATTTTCCATTCGCGGGGAGCCGGATGCTGCGCGACCTGAGTATCGGGCGGCCGAATCACGTCTGGGCAACCGACATCACGTACATTCCGATGCGCCGGGGCTTCGTCTATCTGGTCGCCATCGTCGATTGGTACAGCCGCAGGATTCTGGCCTGGCGTTTATCGAATACGCAGACTACCGACTTCTGCATCGAGGCCTTGCAGGAAGCGATCACCCGTTACGGCACGCCGGAAATCTTCAATACCGACCAAGGCAGCCAGTTCACCAGCAGCGAATTCACCGGACAACTCAAGGCGAACGGGATTCGGATCAGCATGGACGGCAAGGGCTGCTGGCGCGACAACGTCTTCGCCGAGCGTCTCTGGCGAACCGTCAAGTACGATGAGGTGTATCTCAAAACCTACGAGTCGGTCTCCCATGCCAAGACCAGCCTCGGGCAGCTCATCACGTTCTACAACAGCCGGCGGCCCCATCAAGCATTTGCCGGCAAGACGCCGGACATGATTTACTTCGCCGGCTTGCCGCAGGACAACCTCGCCGCATGAAATCCGCGTTACCCACCGCGCCGGCTGCCTACGGTCTGAATGGACCTTCGGCAACTGTCACCGTGGATAACGCTACCCCAGCAGGGCTCCACTTATCGCCGTGGAAAATCTGTCCAAACAAACGGGGCTAGCTCTCGGGGGGCTGAAATGACGCCGAATACGTCGCGACGCCTGGATGCGATAGCGTTAACGGGCCATTTCCCATTAGACGATGAGAAAGTCAATATGATGATCACCGACAACATCCGTTTTCAGGCTTATCGCTGCTCCGCCATCGGAGACAGCGTACAGGTCATGATCAAGACTATCCGTAGCCCTGGGCGCGAAACCTGTGTTTCCATTCGCTCCTGCCAGTTCGCAAATGAATGCCCGCATGTGGCCACAAAGTGGCCGGGAGGTGCGGTAAGCATGGAACACAAGCGCTGCGAGCTGCACGCAGGGTGATGACTGCGTGTCACCTATCGTCGGGTGGCACGCAGCGAACTACTTGAGCGCTTCCAGCTCCTTGCGTTGCCGGTCGATCCGGGAATTGACCATGCCAATACGGCTTTTGTACCTTTCGACAACGGATTGCATTTCAGTGGAGATGCTCTGCTCCCACGTTGCTCCTGCCAGATTGTTGCGCGCATAGGCCTTCTTCTCGCGCAGTGCTTCCAGTTCGCGCTCCTGCTCCCGCTCCAGATCCCGGATCTCGCGCTCCGACACCTTGATCTGAAATTCGACCTCCCGGCTTTTCCGGCTTTTTTCCATCGCTGCCAGCTGTGCCTGCTGGGCACTCAATCGATCGTCGGGAGCAGCCTGACCGGTCAGGTTGTTGCCCGCAGGCCTGGTCGGTTGTGCTTCTCCACTTTGCGGCCTGACCTTGATCTCGCCACCACCGCCTTTGCAGGGATGCTCCTGAAAGACGGTTCGACCATTTTCCGAACACTTGTACATCTCGGCGACCGCGTGAGGCGCCACGAGCATGGCTAGGAGCACAAGTGTCGAAGCATTGATTCGCATAGCTATCTCCGATTGAGGACGGACTAATTCTGGCTGTCATGCGTGGCAATTTCAATGCATATCGGGTAAATACGTCTTCCCGCTCCCCCGACTCAATCCGCCACCCCGTGCGCCCGCAGCAGGCGGTCGCATTCGTCGAGCAGGTCGAAGGCCAGTTCGGAGCGGTAGTTGGGGTCGAGCGCTTCCATCATTTCGTGGGCGGTGTAGAGCCCGGCCTCGCGCGAGAGCGAGCCGGCGATCTGGCGGGCCAGGCCGTCGGCGAGTTCGGCGAGCAGGCGCCGTTCGGCGGCGTCGATCCGCAGGTTCTTCAGGACGAGCCAGTGACCGGCGAGGCTGGCACCCTGCGCGAGGGTCATCCACTGGCCGTGCGCGTAATAGGCCGAGAGGCCGTGCGCGGCCAGGGCGAACAGCAGGGCCTTGCGGGTCCCGGGGCGGGCGGCGGCGCTGCTCATCGCGGGCCCCCCGCGCTCACAGGACCAGCGGCCGGTCGGGCAACTCGTTGAGGTTGTCGGCGCGGGCCGGGAAGTGGGTGATCAGCGCGGCTTCGATGCGCTCGATGGCGGCGAGCAGGCCCCCCTCGAAATCGCCGGCGTGCAGCGCGGTTTCCAGCGGCACGCAGACGTCGCGCCAGAAGGCGCTGCCAACGCAGGCATCGATGCCACGGTCGGCGACGATCTCCACCCGCCGGTCGACCAGCTGCAGGTAAATCAGCACGCCGCTGTTCCCGGCGGTGTCCCAGACGCGCAACGCGGCAAAGAGGTCGATGGCCCGCGCCCGCACCGCGTCCGTCGCCTGGCCAGCGCCCTGGTTTCCACGCTCGCCGCCGAGCAGGCTGGCCAGCGGCAGGCCGGCCTCGGCGACGATGCGCAACTCGCCCCGGTGGCGGCGCTCGGAGGCGGCAACCGCCGCCTCGATGCGTGCGACCAGCGCGGCGGGAAAGGCGCGCCGGACCCACCAGTCGGGCACCAGCAGGTGACGCAGTATCCTGAGCGGACGCAGGGTCTTCCCGGGCATCACCATCTCCCCGAGGCACCGCCGCCGCCGAAGCTGCCGCCACCGCCCGAAAAACCGCCGCCTCCGGAGAATCCGCCGCGCCCCCACCCTCCCCCGCGACCACCACCGCCGGGAAGGCCGGTGCCGCTGCCGGCGAACAGCCCGGCGATGAAGACGACCAGGCCGATGCCGAATGCCACCAGTGCGGAGGCGACGAAGAAGCTGGCGAGCACGCCGGCGATGGTGCCGATGACCAGCGCGGCGAGAAAGCGTCCGAGCATCGCTCGGAGCACGCCACCGATGCCGAAGACCAGCGCCAGGCCGCCGACCACCAGGGTTTCGAGGGTATCTCCGGAAAGTCCGTCGACCGGCGATGCGGCCGGCGGCGGCAGCGGCTCGCCGCCGATCACGCGCAGCATGGCCTCGACGCCGGCTTCGATGCCGCCGGCGAAGTCGCCGCTGCGGAAGGCCGGAACGATGGTCTCGCGGATGATGCGGCTGGCGGTGGCGTCGTTGAGCGCGCCCTCCAGCCCGTAGCCGACCTCGATGCGCAGGCTGCGGTCCTCCCTCGCCACCAGCAGCAGCGCACCGTCGTCGATTCCCTTGCGACCGAGCCGCCAGGTTTCGGCGACGCGCAGCGCGTAGGTCTCGACGGACTCCGGGCGCGTCGTCGGCACCAGCAGCACCGCCACCTGCGCACCCCGCTCGCTCTCCAGGGTAGCCAGCCGGGCCTCCAGGCGGGCGCGCTGCGCATCGTCCAGCGTACCCGTCAGATCGACCACGCGCGCCGTGAGCGGCGGCACCGGCTGCAGCGCCGGCGAGGGTGCCGACCCTGCCGGGGTTTCCGCCTGGGCGCGGGCAAGGCCGGTGCCGAGCAGCAGACAGAACGCCAGCAGTCCGCCGAGCAGCCAGCGGAGTTGGGGGACGCCGTGGAGGCGTCCGGCCGGATGCGCGCCGCCCGCGGTCATCGCTCAGTTGCCGGCGGGCGCGGGCGTCGGCGCCGGGGCCACGAAGTCGACCTTCGGCGCCACCGAGATCGCCCGCTCGTTTTCGACCGTGAACCCGGGCTTGGGCCGATAGCCGAAGACCATCGCCGTGAGGTTGTTCGGGAAGGTGCGCACCGAAACGTTGTAGGCCTCGACCGCCTTGATGTAGCGGTTGCGCGCCACGGCGATGCGGTTCTCGGTGCCCTCCAGCTGCGCCTGCAGATCGCGGAAGGCGGCATCGGCCTTCAGCAGCGGATAGTTCTCGGCCACCGCCAGCAGGCGCGAAAGCGCGCCGGAAAGACCGGCCTGCGCCTGCTGGAAGCGGGCGAAGGCCTCCGGATCGTCGAGCAGCGCCGGCGTCACCTGGAGGCTGCCCACCTGTGCGCGCGCCTGCGTCACCTGAGTCAGCACCGCCTTCTCGTGCGCGGCATAGCCCTGCACGGTGGCCACCAGATTGGGCACCAGGTCGGCGCGCCGCTGGTACTGGTTGAGGACTTCCGACCAGGCGGCGCGGACCGCCTCGTCACCGGTCTGGAAGGTGTTGTAGCCGCAGCCGGAAAGCAGGCTGGCGAACAGGGCGAGTACGGCAAGCAGGCGGATCGGGCGAGGACGCATGATGACTCCGGCAAGTGGATGATGGATGGCGGCCCGCGCGGCGGGCGAACGAAAACAGGATGCGAACGCCGCGTGCCGGGTTCAGGCGGGCGTGGCGGCCTTCAGCGTGCGCATCAGCGCGCGGGCGCGGCACAGGTCTTCCCAGGCCTTGGCCTTGTCCGGCAGGTTGCGCAGCAGATAGGCCGGATGATAGGTGACGACGACCGGAATGTCGCGCTCGCCGCTGCGGCAGGCGAGCGGTTTGCCGCGCAGGCTGGAGAGCGACCCCTCGCTGCCGAGCACGGCGTGGACGGCGGCGCGACCGAGCAGGACGATCAGCTTCGGCTGCAGCAGTGCGATCTGGCGTTGCAGGTAGGGGCCGCAGGCGGCGATTTCGGCGGCCTCCGGGGTACGGTTGCCGGGCGGGCGGCACTTGACGGCATTGGCGATATACACGTCCTCGCCGCGCCGCAGGTCGATGGCGGCGAGCATCGCGTCGAGCAGGCGGCCGGCCTGGCCGACGAAGGGTTCGCCACGCGCATCCTCCTCGGCGCCCGGACCTTCGCCGACGAACAGCCAGTCGGCCTGCTCGTCGCCGACGCCGGGCACGGTCTGGCGGCGTTCGCCGCAAAGTTCGCAAGCGCGGCAGGCGGCGATGTCGGCGCGCAGGGCACTCCAGTCAAGTGCGGCAATGCGCGCGGCGCGCTCGCCGGCGTCAGCCGGAGCGATGTCGCGCGGCCCCCCGGCGTCGGCCGGTGGGGCTGCGGCATCGGTCGCGTTGCCGGCGGTCGCATCGGCCGACCCGGCGGCCGAGGTGGCGGGCCGCGCGCGCAGCGTCCATACGCTCAGGCCCATCTCTTGCAGGATGCGCTCGCGCGAGAGGCTCATGCCACGTTCTCCACCAGGGCATGGGTCAGCACCAGCGCGTCCTCGCGACCCTGCGTGGCCGGGTAATAGCCGCGCCGCACGCCGACCTGGGCGAAACCGAAATGCCGGTAGAGCGCGAGGGCGCGGGTGTTCGAGGGACGCACTTCGAGCAGCAGCGTGCGCGCGCCGCCCTGCCGTCCGACCTGCATGGCGTGCCGCAGCAAGCGGGCGCCGAAGCCCATGCCCTGCCGCCGTTCGGCGACGCTGATGTTGAGCAGGTGCGCCTCGTCCACGGCGAGCATCACCACGGCGTAGCCAACCAGCTCGCCGCCGACGCGGCAGACCCAACAGCTGTAGCCGGAGGAGATGGAGTCGGCGAAGTTGCCGCGACTCCACGGATAGGGGTAGACGCGGTACTCGATGGCGAGCACCTCGTCGATGTCGTGCACGTCCATCGGCAGCATCTCGACGCGCGGTTCGAGCAGTGCGCTCATGCCTTGCCGCCCTGCGCGAGGCGTTCGGCCACGGTCTGTGCGACCTTGTCGCGCACGTAAACCGGCACGGCGTCGGCCGGGTCGATACGCTCGCCGCGCGCGAAGCGCGGGGCGGCGAGGCGTGCCACGGCGTCGGCCGCCGGCATGCGCTCGGGCAGCCAGGCGGTGACGTGGCCGGCCAGTCGCTCGCGCAGTGCGGGATAGGCGGCGAGGCCGTTGCCGACGGCCAGCCAGCCGCCCTCCGCCGGCAACGGCACCGCCGCCGGGGGGTAAACACCGGGCGCCCGCAGCGGCGCGGCGCCTTCGCCGTCGACCGCGAAGGCGCCGAAATAGACTTCGCCCATGCGTGCATCGAGCGCCGTCAGCACGCGCCCGGCGCCGGCGGCGAAGGCCAGTGCGTCGAGGGTGCCGACCGGCAGCAGCGGGGTGTCGTGCGCGAAGGCGAGCCCCTGTGCGATGCCGCAGGCTAC
>JAPKHL010000119.1 GCA_026646875.1 Rhodocyclaceae bacterium
AGGGCCGCCGCGTCGATCTCGGCCAGACAGCGCACGCCGTAAGCGGCTTCCAGCCGCGCGCGGCCTTCCGCGCCCAGCTCGACGACCGCGATGTCGGCCGCTGCGAAGCCCTTGTCGAGCAGGCCGCCGATCAGGGCGTTGGCCATGTTGCCGCCGCCGAGGAAAGTGATCTTCATGGTAGGGCTCCGGAGTGGGGACAGGGAAACGGGAGGATATGACACGGGTGGCGGCGCCCCTCAGCGCACCGCGTCGGCCACGGTGGGCCGCGCGCCGAAAATGGCCGTGCCGACGCGGACCAGCGTGGCTCCTTCGGCGATGGCGGCCTCGAGATCGTGCGACATGCCCATGGAAAGCGTATCGAGGGCGTGCCCCTCGGCGCATAGCTGCGCGTGGAGCATGCGCAGCTGCCGGAAGGCGGCGCGCTGCGCCTCGAAATCCTCGGTCGGTGCTGGAATCGCCATCAGTCCGCGCAGGCACAGGCGCGGCAGGGTGGCGACACGGGCAGCCAGCGCGGAAAGCTCGGCCGGGGCAACGCCGCTCTTGCTCGCTTCGCCACTCACATTGACCTGCAGGCACACCGAGAGCGGAGCCCGGTCGGGCGGCCGCTGCTGCGAGAGGCGTTCGGCGATCCGTGCGCGATCGACCGAATGCACCCAGTCGAAGCGCTCGGCGACCGGACGCGATTTGTTGCTCTGCAGCGGGCCGATGAAGTGCCATTCGAGCGCCGGATCGGCCACGTCGTCGATCTTGTCGACGCCTTCCTGCACGTAATTCTCACCGAACGCGCGCTGCCCCGCGCGTGCGGCGTCGCGCACGCAGGCGGCCGGCCAGGTCTTGCTCACCGCCAGCAGGCGAACGGCGCCGGGCGGGCGTCCGAACGCCTGTTCGGCGCGCGCGATGCGCGCCAGCACGGCTTGCAGGTTGGCGGAAATTGTTGTCATAATCGGGCGCTGCACGGATGCGGCGGAGTATACCACCGCCCCTGCCCCCTCCCCGCCCACAGTCTGAGGACTCCCCCCGGATGGACATCACCGAACTCCTGGCCTTCGGCGTCAAGAACAAGGCTTCCGACCTGCATCTCTCGTCCGGCCTGCCGCCGATGATCCGCGTGCACGGCGATGTGCGCCGCATCAACTTGCCGGCCATGGAGCACAAGGACGTACACGCGATGGTGTACGACATCATGAACGACGGCCAGCGCAAGGTTTACGAAGAGACGCTGGAGTGCGACTTCTCGTTCGAGGTGCCCAACCTGGCGCGCTTCCGGGTCAACGCCTTCAACCAGCACCGCGGTGCCGGCGCGGTGTTCCGGACGATTCCGTCGAAGGTGCTGACCCTCGAGGAACTCAACTGTCCCAAGATCTTCAAGGAAATCTCCGAATACCCGCGCGGCATCGTGCTGGTCACCGGCCCGACCGGCTCCGGCAAGTCGACCACGCTCGCCGCGATGATCAACCATATCAACGAGAACGAGCACGGGCACATCCTCACCGTCGAGGACCCGATCGAATTCGTGCACGAATCGAAGAAGTGCCTGATCAACCAGCGCGAAGTCGGTCCGCACACGCTGTCCTTCTCCAACGCCCTGCGCTCCGCGCTGCGCGAGGACCCGGACGTGATCCTCGTCGGCGAAATGCGCGACCTCGAAACCATCCGCCTGGCGCTGACCGCCGCCGAGACCGGTCACCTGGTCTTCGGCACCCTGCACACCTCGAGCGCGGCCAAGACGGTGGACCGCGTGGTGGACGTCTTCCCCGCGGCGGAAAAGGACATGGTGCGCTCGATGCTTTCGGAGTCGCTGCGCGCCGTCATCTCGCAGACCCTGCTCAAGACCAAGGACGGCAGCGGTCGCGTCGCCGCGCACGAGATCATGATCGGCACGCCGGCCATCCGCAACCTGATCCGCGAGAACAAGGTGGCGCAGATGTACTCGTCGATCCAGACCGGCCAGCAGCTCGGCATGCAGACGCTCGACCAGAACCTGATCGATCTCGTCCGTCGCAACATCGTATCGGCCAACGAAGCCCGCACCAAGGCCGCCAACAAGGACGCCTTTCCCGGCTGAACACGCCGGAAACAGGCCGGAGGGAGTACGCAATGGAACGCGATCAGGCACTCAAATTCATGCACGACCTGCTGCGCCTGATGGTGCAGAAAAAGGGCTCGGACCTCTTCATCACCGCCAATTTCCCGCCGGCGATCAAGATCGACGGCAAGGTGATGCCGGTCTCCAACCAGGTGCTGACCGCGCAGCACACCGCCGAGCTGGCGCGCGCGATCATGAACGATCGTCAGGCTGCCGAGTTCGAATCCACCAAGGAGTGCAACTTCGCGATCTCGCCGTCCGGCATCGGCCGCTTCCGGGTCAACGCGCTGGTCCAGCAGGGACGCGTGGGCGTCGTCTGCCGGACGATCAACATGACCATCCCGACGCTCGACGAACTCGGCCTGCCTGCGGTGCTCAAGGACATCGCGATGACCAAGCGCGGCCTGGTCATCTTCGTCGGCGGCACGGGCACCGGCAAGACGACTTCGCTCGCCGCCCTGGTCGATTACCGCAACCAGAACAGCTACGGCCACATCATCACGATCGAGGATCCGATCGAGTACATGCACGACCACAAGAACTGCATCGTCACGCAGCGCGAGGTCGGCGTCGATACCGACAGCTGGGAGGCTGCACTCAAGAACACCCTGCGGCAGGCTCCGGACGTGATCCTGATGGGGGAAATCCGCGACCGCGAGACGATGGACTACGCGATCGCCTTCGCCGAAACCGGCCACCTGTGCCTCGCCACGCTGCACGCCAACAGCGCCAACCAGGCGATCGACCGGATCATCAACTTCTTCCCCGAGGAGCGGCGGCCGCAGTTGCTGATGGACCTCTCGCTCAATCTGCGCGCCCTTGTCTCGCAGCGCCTGCTGCCCAAGAAGGACGGCAAGGGTCGCGCAGCGGCGATCGAGATCATGCTCAATTCGCCGCTCATCTCCGACCTGATCTTCAAGGGCGACGTGCACGAGATCAAGGAGATCATGAAGAAATCCCGGGAACTCGGCATGCAGACCTTCGACCAGGCGCTGTTCGATCTCTACGAGGGCGGCCGCATCACCTACGAGGATGCCCTGCGCAACGCCGACTCGATCAACGACCTGCGCCTGCAGATCAAGCTGCACGGCAAGGAATCGAAGGACCGCGACCTCACTTCCGGCATCGGCCACCTCGACATCGTCTGAAGACGTCCGACCGCCGCACCCGGCCCGCAGCGCTGGAGCGCCACGCCGCCGCGATTGCGCCGCTGCCTTCGCCTCAGGGCGAGTCGGGCTGCTCCCCGGCTTTTGCGCGATTGCTGCCGGCGACCATCCTGAACTCGTACAGCCGGCACTCGATGGCACCGTTGAAGAGCGGCGTCTTCCTGCTCGGCGTCAGGCGCATCAGCTTGGGCAAGCGGGTATCGGCGGTAAACAGGCAGCAGTTCCAGCCGGCGAACCTGCGTTTCAACGCACCGCCCAGCGCCGGATAGAAGGCCGCCAGTTCGTCGAGCTCGGAGAGCCGCTCGCCATAGGGCGGGTTGGCGACCATCACGCCATGCTCGGCGGGCGCTTCGACCTCGAGGATGTCGCCCGACGAGAGGCGGACCGCCGGCAGCAGGCCGGCGCGGTCAAGGTTGGCCAGCGCGGCGCGCACGGCGACCGGGGATTTGTCGCTACCGTGGATTTGTGCGAAAGCGACCGGTTTTTCGGCATCCATCGCTTCGTCCAGCAGGTCCTTCCACAACGCCAGGTCGAAGTTCCGCAGGCGCTGGAAACCGAAGTCGCGACCGGCGCCGGGCGCGATGCCGAGCGCCATCTGGGCAGCCTCGACGAGAAAGGTGCCGCTGCCGCACATCGGGTCGTACAACGGCGTTCCCGGTTGCCAGCCGGAGAGGCGCAGGATGCCTGCGGCGAGATTCTCCTTGAGCGGCGCTTCCACGGTTTTCTGCCGCAGGCCGCGCTGATACAGCGGCGCGCCCGAAGTGTCGAGGTAGAGCGTGCACTCCTCGGCGGTGAGGAAGCCCTGGATGCGCACGTCCGGGGTGCGCGTGTCGACGCTCGGCCGCTGGCCGCCCTCGCGGCGGAAGCGGTCGCAGATGGCATCCTTGATGCGCAGGGTGATGAATTCCAGGCTCTTCAGCGGACTCTTCACCGCCGTGACGTCGACCCGGATCGTCTGCGTGGCGGCGAACCACTGCGGCCAGTCGGTCTCGAGCGCCAGCCGGTAGATGTCGTCCTCGCGCGCATAGCGGCCATGGGCGACACGCCAGAGCACGCGCGTGGCGATGCGCGAACGCAGGTTGAGCGCATAGCAGGCCGGCCAGCCGGCGGCGAAGTGAACGCCGCCGGGAACCTGCTTGAGATGCTCGACGCCCGCGGTACGGAGGTCTTCGACGAGCAGGGCTTCGAGGCCGCGCGGGCAGGTGGCGAAGAATTTTTCCACGGAGGATCCTGTCAATAGGGGGTCAGAAGGGCTTGAGAACGACGAGGAACACCACCGCGAACATCACCAGCACCGGCATCTCGTTGAACCAGCGGAACCAGACGTGATTGCGCGCATTGCGGCCGGCCAGGAAGTCGCGCAACAGACGGCCACAGTACAGATGGTAGGCGACCAGCAGGAGGACCAGCGTGGTCTTGAGGTGCAGCCAGCCACCGGAGAAACCGTAGCCGAACCACAGCCAGAAACCGAGGCCGACGGCAAGCATGCCGAGGGGCGTCATGAAACGGTAGAGCTTGCCGGCCATCAGCAGCAGGCGATCGCGCTCGGGCGTGCTGGCCGGGTCGATCATCGCCAGATTGACAAAGATGCGCGGCAGATAGAAGAGCCCGGCGAACCAGGCAATGACCAGCGAGATATGCAGGGCCTTGACGATCAGCATGCGGAATTCCTCTCTTTCCAGGCGGCCTCGACGCCCGCCGCAACGTCGCCAAAGCGCAGGCGGGCACGCAGTTCGCGCTTGATGCGCCGGTTGTCGAGCCGGCGCGACTCGCTCATGAAGGACAGCTGCACCGGCGACAGCCGTGCGGCGGCCTCCTGGCGAGACAGTCGGGGCGGCCGCGGCAGGCCGAACCGGTCGGCGACCAGCTCGAAATACTCACCCATGCGCATCTGCGAATCGTCGCTGGCGTTATAGACACGATTCGGCCGGCCGTGACGCAGCGCAGCGCAGGCCAGCATGGCCAGATCGTCGGCATGGATGTGGTTGGTGAACACATCGTCCTCGGGACGCAACGCCGGTGTGCCCCGAAGCAGCCGGTCGAGGGGCAGACGGTCGGCGGCATAGATTCCCGGCGCGCGCAGGATGCTGACGGCAACCCCGTGGCGCCGGCCGAAACCGCGCAGACGCCGTTCTGCATCCAGCCGCCGCAGGGCGCGCGCCGTGGCCGGCTGCGGCGTCCGCGTCTCGTCAATGCGCGCACCGGCGCAATCGCCATAGACGCCGCTGGTACTAATGTAGACGAGTCGCTGTGGTAGACTTTTTGCCTTGCAGAGGGCCGCCAGCAGGTGCTGCGTCCGGCGGTCGTGCCGCCCCGTATCGGGAGGCGGCGCAAGGTGCACGACGAGATCCGCGAGCCCGGCGAGGCGCGCCAGGCTATGCGGCCGGTCGAGATCGGCCAGGACGGGCAGCGCCCCCGCCGCGCGCCAGACATCGGCCTGGCTGCCGTCACGGAGCAGGGCATAGACCCGGTAGCGGCCGGACAGCCAGGGAAGCATGCGGCGGGCGACATCGCCGCAACCGACAATCAGAATTTTTTGCACCGCGCAATTTTACCGAATTCAACGGGAGCGCGGATCAGGGGAGAACCATGAGTTTTCAGGTCAGCGTCGAGCCGAGCCAGCACCAGTTCGCCGTCGAACCCGGCGAAACCATCCTCGACGCCGCCTTGCGGCAGGGATTGACGCTACCCTACGGTTGCCGCGACGGTGCCTGCGGCGCCTGCCGCGGCAAGGTGCTCGCGGGCGCGATCGAGCACGGCCGGGCGCAGCCGCACGCCCTCTCGGAGGCCGACCGAGCCGCCGGCCTGGCGCTCTTCTGTTGCGCCACGGCAAGCAGCGATCTGACCATCGAGTGCAGGGAAGTCCGTGCGCTCAGCGACATTCCGGTGAAGACCCTGCCGGCGCGCGTTCAGAAACTCACGCGCGCGGCGCCCGACGTGATGCTTGTCGAACTCCGCCTGCCCCCTACCGAGCGCCTGCAGTTCCTCGCCGGCCAGTACATCGACATCCTGCTCAAGGATGGCCGCAAGCGGGCCTTCTCGCTGGCCAACGCACCGCACGACGACGCCTGCCTGCAGCTGCATGTCCGCCACGTCCCCGGCGGGCAATTCACCGAGCACGT
>JAPKHL010000012.1 GCA_026646875.1 Rhodocyclaceae bacterium
TCGACGGTTTCCAGCATGTCCTTCTGGAACTCCGGATTATCCCGGTGTCTTTCCGCATTCTTGAGCATCAGCGACAACTGGGCAATGATATTTTTCAGGTCGTGCACCACGAAGGCCGACATGCGGTTGAACGCCTCGAACTTGCGTGCTTCGAGGAGGGCCTCGGTGGCCTGCATCTGGCCGAGGAAGGCGCCGGCCTGACGCCCCGCCGTCTTGAGCAGGTCATTGACCTCCCAATTGACATCGAGCCGCGTGCGCGCGGTGGCAAGCACGGCGAAACCGATCAGCTCGCTGCCGGTCGCCAGCGGCACGACCAGCCAGGCATTGGGAATCGCCAGCAGCCATTCCGGCAGGGCCAGCCCCTGGTAGCGGCGCGGCAGCGAACGGTACTCCTCCAGGTTGATCACCCAGCCGCTGTCCACCAGGAAATGACAGAGCACACTATCGGCCGGCTCGGTCGCCGTCGATGCCGGCAGGTTCCAGCTGGCGGCCTGGGCGAAGAATCGGCCCGAGGGGTCCTTCAGCCAGAGTGCGCCGGCCGGACTCTCGACCATGTCGGCAAGACCGCGCACCGCATGCGCGCCCATTCCAGAAAAGCCATCCTGCGAGGAGAGGGTCTGCGTGAAGCGCAGCCACTCCTCGCGATAGTCGTAGCGATAGCTGAAGAAGTGCTTGCCGATCAATACGCGCAGCTTGGCACGCATCGAACCGGAGACGGCGAGCACACCGAGCGCCAGCAGCGCGGCAAAAAGCAGCGCCAGCTGAAAGGCCCGCCCCCAGTCTCCTCCGAAATAGCGGACGTAATAACCGGCTGCCGCCATGAACAGCAGATAAACGCCGACCATCAGCAGCGTGGCCGACTGCATGGCGGCGCGCTGCGAGAGCACCAGCCGCGTTTTCCAGTCGCGGCTGCGGATCGTCGACACCGCGACGAGGGGCACCACCAGCGCATGCACGAACCCGCGGATGCTGAAGGCATCGAGATCGAGCTGGTTGAACAGCAAGGCTTCCGAATACAGATAAAGATCGTAGAGGAAGGCGCCGGCCAGCCCCAGGCAGAGCGGTTTGATGCTCCAGCGCGAATCGCTCGCCGCGGTGCGGAAAAGCTGCTCGACGAGCACCAGCCCGAACACCGCCATGGCCAGCGAATCGAGCAGCGCAAGACGCTGCAGCGAGGCCCCGAGCGCCGGCTCGAGCAGGATTGCCAGCTGCACCGCCACACCCAGCCCGACCAGGGCGACCGCCGCCGCGGTCATGCGCGGCCAGCGGGCGGTCGTCACGGCGCCGTCGGCGGCCGCGTCGCCATGACCGACACGCAGCAGAACGAGCAGGAAAAAGTACCAGCCACCGAAGCGCAGGACATCGGTCAGCAGGCTGGCAGCGAGGTAGAGCGCCTCGCCCGACAGCGCGAAGGCCAGGCCAGCCGTCGCCCACAGCTCGCAGGACAGGGCGGCCACGAACAATGCGCGCCGACGCTCACCGCCATTCCGGCCGCTGGCCAAGTAAAGGGCGAAGGCACCATAGACGACGCCTGCCAGCCCGTAGCTCCAGGCGGTGATGATCGCTATGCCGCTACCCATGGGAACCCGGCCGCCCCCGACCGGCACGACACAGACAGACGCGCCACGCTCACTGCGCCCCCTTTCCGGTCAGCACCACGCCCACTGTTTCGAAAAGCACGACGATGTCGAGAAACAGTGTGTGATTCTTGACATAGTACAGATCGTACTGAAGCTTCTGCACGGAATCATCCACCGAAGCTCCGTAGTGGTAACGCACCTGGGCCCAGCCGGTAACCCCCGGCTTGACGCTATGGCGCACGGCGTAGAACGGAATGTCTCGCGTCAGCTGATCGACGAAATAGGGACGTTCGGGGCGCGGGCCGACCAGACTCATGTCACCGGTCAGGACGCTGTACAGCTGCGGCAGCTCGTCGATGCGCAGCTTGCGGATGATCCGCCCGACACGCGTCACGCGGTCGTCGTTGGCGGCGGCCCAGCGCGGCTTGCCGTCGCGCTCGGCGTCGGTGCGCATGCTGCGGAACTTGATCACGTTGAACAGGCGACCGTTGAGCCCCACCCGCTCCTGCCGGTAAAAGACCGGAAAACCATCCTCCAGCACGATCAGCAGCGCCGTCACCAGCATCACCGGCATGGCCAGCACCAGCAGGACGGACGCGGCCACGATGTCGAAGAGGCGCTTCACGGTCGTCCTCGCCCAGCCCTGGCGGAAGCCCTCGCCGAAGATCAGCCAGCCGACACGCAGGGAATCGAGGCGGATCTGTCCGAGCGCCCGTTCGAAATAGCTGGCGAGATCGAGGACCTTGATGCCGGCAAGCTTGCAGTCGAGCAGCTCGCGCAAGGGCAGGATGCCGCCGCGCCGCTCGCGCACGGCGATGATGATTTCATTGACGCGCAGGCTGTGCGCGGTATCCGACAGCGACATCTCGCGCGACAGCACAAGCTGGGCCGGCAGGCAGATCTCGGTATCGGTGGGACTGGGGTAGAAGCCGACGATCTGGATGTCCGGGTCCGACTTGCGCAGCACGGCCGCCACCGACTCGGCCTCGGTGCCCGCGCCAAAGATCAGGACGCGGTGCACCAGCATCGTCCCGGAACGGCTGTTGGCCATGTAGACCCGGTGCGCCAGCGTTCCAAACAGCGCTGCGAGGCCCGAAAGCAGCAGCAGCTCCCGGTTCACCTCCGCGATCGACAGGACGTGGAAGACCGCGTAGGCCAGCGGCACCGCGAGGTACAGGGAAAGCACCGCACGGGCACGGACGCGGGCGGCCTGGCGGCTGCCGCCACCGAGCTGGTAGAGGCCAAGCAGGGCATTGAGGAGAACCATGGTCAGCGCGAAGATCACGGCGTAGAGCACCACCGTCTGAACATCGATCTCGCCACCGCGTCCGACCCAGAACATGGCCAGGAGCACGCAGACGACCGGGAAGAGAAAATCGAGAGCGACCTGGAAAATCGTTCTCCAATGCAACCAGTGGCTAAAGACCTTGATCATGATCGCCCCTTTGCTGGCCGCCCTGGGGAGGAGGCGGCACTGTTGCTCGCACGGGGATTTGAGCAGAACAGTTTTTCAGTGTTGTTATCGCGTACCGGCCAAATCCGATGGAATCAAGGCTAGCACCGCGTCGGATTATGAAGCGTGAACAAATACACAAGCGCCCGTCCAAACCCTCCAATTTCCCGCTATTACAAAGGTAATAATAATGACCAAATATTTAACAAACAGATGTAACTCATTGTTTTAACTTAGTTAATCAAAACAGTCATTTCATCGTTTTATGGATTTATATACCGGAACGATACTATACGCCGTTTGGATCGGTGGCTGCCACCCGGGCGCGATAAACGCTTTTGACATACCAGGAATTCCAGTCATGCTTGCGATATCCATTAGCGCAATCTAATATACAAGCGCCGCACCGGCCCCGCCGTCAGGACACACTCTCGAACATACACCGCCGGGCGCGCACGACAAGGAGGAAATACATGAATGGAGACAACCGGGAGCGCCACCAGGCGTTTCCCCAGCTTAGCCGGCGCGGCTTTTTCGCCCTAGGCGCCGCCGCCGGCCTGGGCGCACTGGTCGCATCGCCGGCTGCGGCGACGCAGTCCGCGCGGGTGAAAAGCAGTGCACGCATCGTCATCGCCGGCGCCGGCGCCGCCGGGCTGGCTGCCGCATCGCGCCTGATGCAGCGGCTGGACGGCGCGAAGGTGATCCTGCTCGACCGCCGCCAGGAGCACTTCTACCAACCCGGCTTCACGCTCATCGGGGCCGGCCTCAAACCCCAGTCCTACGTCGTCTCCGGCACGGCCGATTACCTCCCGCAAGGGGTCGAATGGATCCAGGAGCGCGCCGCCGAGTTCGACCCCGAAGGCAAGCGCGTGGTCACCGATGCCGGACGCGCGATTCCCTACGACTACCTGATCGTGGCCACGGGCCTCAGTCTCGACTACGCCAGCATCGAGGGCATGGACACCAAGCTCATCGGCAGCAACGGCATCGGCAGCATCTACGCCAGCCCGGAAGCCGCATCGGCGACCTGGAAACTGATGTCGGAATTTGCCGACAAGGGCGGCGTCGGTCTGTTCGGCCGTCCGGCCACCGAGATGAAATGCGCCGGCGCACCGCTCAAATACACCTTCATCACCGACGACTACCTGCGCCGGCGCGGTAACCGCGGCAAGGCGGAGCTCACCTACACCGCGCACAACAAGGCGCTGTTCAGCGTGCCGATCGTCTCGGAAAAGGTGCGCATGCTGTTCCAGGACCGGCAGGTCAAGGTTCGCCACGACCACGTGATGACCGGCATCGACCCCGGCCGCAAGGTCGCCACCTACCGCACACCGAACGGCAGCGCCGAGATTCCCTTCGATTTCATCAACGTGGTGCCGCCGATGCGTGCCCCGGACCCGGTGCGCAACAGCCCCCTGCGCTGGCAGGAGGGGATCTTCGCCGCCGACGGCTGGATGGAGGTGGACAAGGCCAGCCTGCGCCACAAGCGCTTCGACACCGTGTTCGGCGTCGGCGACGTGGCCGGCGTGCCGAAGGGCAAGACGGCGGCCAGCGTCAAATGGCAGGTCCCGGTGATGGTCGACCACCTGGTCGCCGCCATCGAGGGCAAGACATCCGACAGCGTCTACAACGGCTACACCTCGTGCCCGCTGATCACCCGGCTCGGACAGGCGATGCTCGTCGAATTCGACTACCAGGACAACCTCGTCCCCTCCTTCCCCGGCATCGTGGCGCCGCTCGAGGAACTGTGGATCACCTGGGTGATGAAGACGATGGCGCTCAAACCGACCTACCTGGCCATGCTGCGCGGCCGCAGCTGAGGAGACGACGATGAAGGAACTCGATCCGATGGTCTTCCTGGCCGTATTCCAGGAAATGCTCGGCCCCATGCTGTGGGTGCTGATCCTGCTCGCGCTCGCCGGCATCGCCGCCTTTGCGGTGCTGCTGCTGCGCGAGAAGGGCCTGAGCAGCCAGCGGCTGGTGCGCGCCGAGATCGCCGGCCTGTTCGGCGGCGTGGCCGCACTGGTGCTCGCCGCGCGCTTCACCGTCTCCGGCTTCTCCGACGCCGGCGGCCCCGTCGACTGGCTGCTGATCGGCCTGATCTGGGGGGTCGGCCTGGCCGGCACGACCATCCTGGTCTACTCGGTGGCCGGCTGGACGGCCCTGCTGCGCAAGCGCTGACCGCCCCCGCCCGGATGGCGCCGCCCGGCGCCATCCATCCCCGCGCTCGGCTGCTCCCCTCCCCTCAGGCAAAGGCCAGCCACTGGGGGCGGAAGAGCAGCAGCAGACCGATCGCCGCCAGCACCCCGGCACCGAGCAGTCGGCTGGCGCGCGCGTAGCGTGCGCCAAAGCCGGCGAATCGCAGCGTCGTCGCCGCAAGGGCAAAAAGCGCGATGTCGTCGAGCATATACACCACGTTGTACAGAGCGAGATAGGCGTAGTACTGCCAGGCCGGCATCGGCGTCAGGGTCAGCACCTGCGTATAGACCGCCGGAATCCCCGCCGAACAGGCCAGCTCGACCAGATTCACCGCCACCGACAGCAGCAGCACACCGACGATCGCCGGCCACAGCCGTTCCTCCAGCGCAAAGCGCCGCAGCCGCCCGAGCACCCGCTGACGGCGATCCCCGTGCGAAACCGCGCAGGCCGCCTCGGGGTTGGTCGCGTAATCGTGCAGATGCCAGGCCGCGCCGGCCAGGGCCACGAGGCCGACGGCCACCCGCAGTCCCGTGGCCAGCCCGACCGCCAGCAGCACGTTGAGCCAGGCCGCCATGATCGCGAAATACACCAGCCCCGATCCGGCCAGGAAGACCAGGCCGAGGATCCACATACGCCGCCGATCCCGCGCACCCATCAGCAGGCCGAGCAGAAAGACCAGGGCCCACATCGCGCAGGGATTGAAGCCGTCGAGTGCCCCCAGCAGCACGGTGAGCAGAGGCAGCGACAGCGTCGCCGTATCGACCTCGCCGAACAGCGGCACGGCAAGGGTTGCCGGCAAGGCACCCGGCGCCGCGCGCACCGCGCCCGGAGCGTCCGCCACGCCGCTCGCGAGAAGCTGCCCCGCCCAATCCGGACACCCGACCGCCAGACAGTGCGCCAGGCGCGGATCGATCTCGGCGCCCGTCGACGCATCGTCGTGGTAACCGACCCGCGCCCAGTCGCCGATCACGATCAGCGGCACGGCGGCATCGCGCAGCCCGACCGCCCCGGCCACGCGCAGGAAGGCCGCACGCGCCGCCGCGTCGTGCCGGACCTCGTACTCGCGCAACTGGATGCGCGGCTCCCCGGCATGCCGGCGCAACCACGCGCCGGCATGCTCGCAATGCGGACAGCCATCGGCCCGGAAGTAATGCACGACGACCGATGCCTCGCCGGCAACGCACCATCCGGGCAGCCAGGCAAGGCAAACCGCCAGCACGGCAAAGCCACCGGCAATCCGCCGGAAAACGCTCATGGCGCCGCCAGCGAACCGATGCGCCAGGTTTCGAGCAGGCGGTCGGCCTCGGGCGAATGCGGCCGCCCGCGCAGCTTGGTCGCGTAGGCCTCGGTCGCCTCGCGGCCGCACCAGGGCAGCACCACCTGCGGCCGCGTCGGATGCTCGGGCAGATAGGCGCTGACGTCGTACACCCCACCGCGTATCGCCATCCAGCAGTCCTCCTCCGTCGCGTGCGCGGCCAACTCGGCGGGCGTCACGCCCCGCGTTGCCGGGGAAACGGCCGGCGCCTCCGGAGGCGCCGGAGCGAACAGCGCGACTCCGCCGGCCAGCGCCACGAGCAGCCAGAAGATCGCAGTGGACAATCGGTAGACGGTGGCCATCGTCGTCAATCAGCGGAAATCGAAGCGTTCGAAATGAATCTCCGCGGCCGGCACGCCCCGCGCGCGCAGCGCCGCCTCCAGCGCCCCGAGCAGGCCCGGCGGCCCGCACAGATAGCAGGCGCATCCCCGCAGCGTCGCCGCCTCGGGCAGCAGCGCATCGACGGGCGGCGGTCGCGGACCGGTCTCGCGTACCGTCAGCGTCAGCAGCGGATCGGCGGCGGCCAGCGCCTGCAGCTCGTCGAGCCAGCCCGCCTCGCGCCCGCCGCGAAACAGGTAGAGCAGCCGCACCGCCTGCGTCAGCCGGCCTTCGCGCAGCACCGCGAGAAACGGCGTGATGCCGATGCCGCCCGCCACCCAGAACTGCGGACATTCCGGACGCCCCGCCATGAAATCGCCGAAAGGGCCGTGCACACGCGCCGCCACGCCCGACACCAGCGACTGCATGCGCCGGGTGCAATCGCCGAGCGCCTTGACACCAATGCGCAGCGCCCCGTCCGGATCGTGCCCGCTGACCGTGAAGGGATGGAATTCGCCACAGCCGCGATAGCGCGGCCCGCTCAGGAAAGCCACCAGCACGAACTGCCCGGGCAGCACCGCCAGCGAACGGGCCAGCGGCGCCAGCGTGATCTCCACCGTCCCCTCGGCGACCGTGCGCACCGCGCGCACCACGGCCGGCCGCGCCGCCGTACCGGCATCGATGCGCAGCAGCCGCCACAACAGCAAGACCCCGGCCACCACGCCGCCGAGCACCGCCCCAAGCCCGATGCCGAGCCACTGCACATGCGCGAACCCGAGCACCGTGCCAAGACCGAGCAGCGCGTGCAGCCAGCGCCAGTAGCGCCACGCCAGCCCCGCCGAGAAGGTCGCCGCCAGCCCGACCATCAGGCACAGCAACGCCGCCCAGCCCAGCCACACCGCCACATCCCCGGCCCCAGGCGACAAGCCCGGCGCCAGCAGCTGCCAGGCCCCGGCCGGTGTGACCCGCACCGCCTCGGCAGCCAGCAGCAGGGGATGCAGCAGGAGCAGCAGATAGGCAGCCATGCCGCTGTAGTGATGCCAGCGGGTCATCCGCTCCAGACCGCCCAGCGCGGCGGCCAGCCGCACCTCGCGCACCATCATCAGCAGGCTGGCGAGCAGCAGGCCGCCGCCGGCCCAGGCGACGACGATGCCGGCCGCCCGCAGGAAGGGCAGCCCGGCCGGAAACGCCCAGGCCACCGGCAGCAGCATCCCGGCCAGCGCCACCATCGGTGCCGCCAGCGCGCGCACCGGCGCAAGCCGGCCCGGCTCCGGCGGCAAGCCCGCCCGCGACATCAATCGCCTGCCTTCCCCAGATGCGCGCAGAAATCGCGCGTACCGGGCGGCGGCGGCAGGCCGCGCGCCCGCGCCCGCGCCACCATCTCGCGCTGGTGCTCGCGCTGGTAGTCACGGCACGCCTCGAGCGTAACGAAGGCGCGCAGCCGCGCCTGATGCGCAATGCGCTCCTCCGGGGTCATCAGCTGCCAGCCGCGCGTATTGTCCTCGCTGGCCCGCACCGGGCCGCGCGCCAGCGCATCGGGCACTCCCCGGAAAACCAGCAGCACAAGGAAAAGCGCGCCAAGACCCGCTCGCACGCCCGTTTTTCTCCCGTTCATCGAACCTCCCCTTAGCGCATGCTCTCCGTTCATTCTAGCCGCTGCGCCGAGGAGAGGCCGACGATCAGCCGACAATGCCGCGCAGGCCAGTCGCGCCGGTCGGCAGCGCTGCCCGCCAAGGCACCAGCGCGCAGCGCGGAGCCAGCACCTCGGCGACACGCTGGATGAAGGGCCGCTCGTACTCGCCGCGCTGGGCGAGCAGCGGATCGCGCGTACCGCTGGCGAGCAGGCTCTGGTTGATGACCCAGGCGAACGGAGCGATCCCGGCCCGCGCAAGATCGGCCTGCAGACGCTCGGCTTCGTGCACGGGCGTCGCCTCGGCGAGAGTGACGACAAGGATGCGGGTGTACGCCGGGTCGCGCAGGCGCGGCAGCAGCCGGGTCACCGCTTCCGGCATCTCGCCGCGGGTGCGCAGCACCTCGCGGTGATAGGCCTCGGCGGCATCGAGCAGCAACAACGTATGCCCTGTCGGCGCCGTATCGAGGACAACGAAACCGTCGCGGCCGCGATCGACCTCGCGCGCGAAGGCGCGGAATACGGCAATTTCCTCCGTGCAGGGCGAGCGCAGGTCTTCCTCGAGCAGCGCGCGACCCGCGACATCCAGGCTGGCGGAAGCCTTCTCCAACACCTCCGCGGCATATGCAGCCACCTCGCGCGCCGGATCGATGCGCCCGACGCTCAGCCGGGGCAGCGCCTCGCCCAGCGCCTCGGCCACATGCGCAGCCGGGTCGGTGGTCGACAGGTGCACGGCATGGCCCCGGTCGGCCAGCGCCACGGCAATGGCCGCGGCCACCGTGGTCTTGCCGACGCCGCCCTTGCCCATGGTCATGATCACGCCATGACCGGCGGCCGCCAGCGTATCGATCAGCGCAGCCAGCCCATCGGGCAGCGCAACGGTGCCCCCCTTGGCGGATACCGCCGGCGGCGCTTCGACACGCTCCGGATGGGCGACCAGACGGAGGGCGTCAAGCCCCACCGTGCCACGCGGCAGGAAGGGCACCACCGAGCGCGGCAAACCGCCGAGGCCGGCCGGCATGGCCAGCAACGCATCGCTGGCACGGCGGGAAAAGGCTTGCGCAATGCCATCGTCGCTCGGCCCCACGGAAAAGAGCCCGTTGATCGCCAAGTGCAGATTGCCGATGCCCAGTGCCGCCAGCTCACTGCGCGTACGCTCCGCCTCCCGCAGCGCAGCGCTATCCGGCCGAGCGACGAGCACCACTGCGGTCGATGCAGGATCGGCAAGGCGCTCGACAGTGGCCGCATAGAGCGCCTTCTGCCTTTCCAGACCGGCCAGCGGCCCGAGACAGGATGCACCGCCGCTCGAAGAGGCGATGAAACCGCTCCACGCCGAAGGCAGCGTCAGAAGACGCAGCGTGTGCCCCGTGGGCGCGGTGTCGAAGATCACGTGATCGAAGCCATCCGTCGCCTCCGGCGAACCGAGCAGCCGGGAAAACTCGTCGAAGGCGGCGATCTCCACGGTGCATGCACCGGAAAACTGCTCCTCCATGCTCTGGATGGCCGCCGCCGGGAGAATGCCGCGATAGGGCGCGACCATGCGTTCGCGGTAATCGCGCGCCGCAGCCTCGGGATCGATGTTCAGCGCGAACAGTCCGGACACCCCGGCGACCGCCGTCGGCGTCCGCCCGAGCGGCGTACCGAGCACCTCGTCGAGATTGGAGGCCGGATCGGTCGAAACGATCAGCACGCGCCGGCCGGTCTCGGCCAGCGCCAGGCCGGCGGCGCAGGACAGCGAGGTCTTGCCGACGCCGCCCTTGCCGGTGAAGAAGAGATGGCGGGTACGCAGCTCGGGCAAGGTCATCAGCAGCAACCCGACTTCGGCGTGCAGCAGCGCCCCGTCCCGGCAGGTTTCTCCCCGCCCGCCGCCCGCGCCGCATCGCCTCCGGCCGACAGGCCGAGTTTCTGCGCCAACTGTGCACGCGACGGATAGAGCCCGGTGCTCGCGACCTGCCCATCGATGACAACGACCGGCAGCCGATCCATGCCGGCTTCCATCTCCTTCAGCACCGCCGGATTGGCGGCAAAGGCCTGCGGCGCCTGTCCGAGGTTGTGGCGGGAAACGGCAACGCCCTGTGCCTCGACCCATTGCAGGTCTGCCGCGAACTGCGCCAGCACCGGATCGACCTCCACTCCGCAAACACCGGTCGAGCAGCACATGGCGGGATCGAACACTTCGAGTTTTCTCATGATTTTTCTCCTTGGAAATTCATGTCAGCGGTTTCCTTCGTACCAGTTCCGGGTGGAATTGACCATGCGCACCAGCCACAGCATCACCGGCACCTCGATCAGCACGCCGACCACGGTGGCCAGCGCAGCGCCGGAATCGAAACCGTAGAGGACGATGGCCACGGCCACCGCCAGCTCGAAGAAATTCGAGGCGCCGATCATCGTCGATGGCCCGGCGATGTTGTGCGCCACGCGGAAACGGCGGTTCAGCCAGTAGCCGAGTCCGGCGATGAACAGCCCCTGCAGCAGGATGGGCACGGCAAGCATGGCGATGATCAGCGGCTGCGCGGCGATGGCTTCGCCCTGAAAGGCGAAGAGCAGCAGCAGCGTGGCCAGCAGCGCCACCATCGTGAACGGCGCGATGCGCGCCACCGCCGCCTGGAAGAGCGCCTCGCCGCGCGCCATGAAATGCCGGCGCAGCCCCTGCGCGATGGCCAGCGGAATGACGATGTAAACCACCACCGAGAGCAGCAGCGTATCCCACGGCACCGGGATGGCCGACACGCCGAGCAGGAAGGCAACGATGGGCGCGAAGGCAAAGACCATCACCAGATCGTTGAGCGCCACCTGCGAAATGGTGAAATTGGCATCGCCGCGACACAGATTGCTCCACACGAAGACCATTGCCGTGCACGGCGCGGCGCCAAGCAGGATCAATCCGGCGATGTAGCTGTCGAGCTGCTCCGCCGGCAGCCAGGGCGCGAAAACGTGGCGGATGAACAGCCAGCCCAGCGCAGCCATGGTGAAGGGCTTCACCGCCCAATTCACGAACAGCGTGATGCCGATGCTCGCTCCCTGCTTGCGCACCTCGTGCAGCGAAGCGAAATCGATCTTCATCAGCATCGGAACGATCATCACCCAGATCAGCAGCCCCACCGGCAGATTGACCTGCGCCACCTCCATCCGCCCCACGGCCTGGAAAAAGGCCGGCGCCAGCTGACCAAGCGCGATTCCCGCACCGATGCAGAGCACCACCCACAAACTCAGCCAGCGCTCGAAGACGCCGATCGGAGCCCCCACGGCCGCCCGCGCCGCACGCTCGCACTGCACGCTCATTGCCCGCCCTCCTCCGCATGGATCCTGCGCGCGGCGGCCTGCACCTCCGCCGCCGGCATGCGCTCCAGCGGCAGCGCGAGAAACGCCGAAATCCGGCGCACCAGCTGCGCGTAGGCCGTCTCGAACGCCGCGCGGCGGGCCGCCAGCGGCTCGACATGCGCCGGATCGGGAATCGCCCAGTGCGCCGTGGCCGGATGCCCCGGCCACACCGGGCAGGCCTCGCCCGCCGCGCTGGCGCACACGGTGAAGATGAAATCCATGCGCGGCGCCTCCGGCGTGGCGAACTCCGTCCACGACTTGCTGCGCGCCTCGGGCAACGGCACTCCGTGCCGCGCCAGCGTTTCCAGCGCCACCGGATTGACCGTGCCGGACGGCTGGCTGCCCGCCGAAAAGGCACGCACGCGCCCCGGCCGCGACTGGTTGCCGAGATGATTGAACAACGCCTCGCCGAGAATCGAGCGGGCGGAATTGCCGGTGCACAGCACCAGGATGTTGAAGACAGGCAAGGCAGGCATCGAGCAGTCCTTGGGCAGACAGAGTTCGGGATGACCGTGGCAGCAGTCCTCGGTCAGGAAGGCAAGCAGCGCGTTGATGCCGGCCATGGCCGCCCGGTAGCGCACGTAACGCCCCTCCTGCGCCATGCTGACCAGCCCCGCCTGCGCCAGCGTCTTGAGATGGAAGGACAGCGTCGGCGCCGGCAACGCCAGCTGTTCGGCAATCGCCCCCGCCGTCATCCCCTCGGGCCCATGGCGAACCAGCAGACGGAAAACGGACAGACGGCTCTCCTGAGCCAGCGCGGACAGCGCAGTGACGGCGGCTTTTGATTCCATGATTCCAATATTATGGAAATGATTGGCGATGGGCAAGGGGTGAATTTGATGTTTCGGCCCAAGGCTCGATCCCGAGCGACGAAGGGCCGATGAAACTCTTCTATCTGGCCCTACGCAACATCAGCCAGAAATGGACGATGCCGATTCGGGATTGGAAAGCCTCGCTGACTCACTTTACTATCCAGCTCGATGAACGGATTCCACAGCGCGATTTGAAACCCCGTTTACACATAGATTCGGACAGGCACCAACTAGATTCCAGCCCTACTTCGGAGATCTGAATGCAGCCCGGCGACAAAGTCCGCTTGAAGGCCAACCCGGGCAGGGTTGGCATCCTCGGTAACGAAACCGATGGCCCACCGCATCGATTCCGAGTTCTAGTCACCTTCACAGACGGTGAAGAGCAGTTCGTACTCAAGAACTCGCTCGAGAAGGTCGACCGGGCATCGGCCGGCCCTTATGCAATGGTGGCCAGTGGTCGTTACGGCCGAGTCGAGGATCTCCGTGGTGCGATCACGTATTACCGGCTGAGCGGTCGACTAGCAAACCTCATCTACAGCCTGAACACGACGAACACGCAGTTCCTTGCCTACCAGTTCAAGCCTGTACTGCAGTTCCTCGACTCGCCGTCGAACGGCATCCTCATAGCGGACGAGGTCGGCCTCGGCAAGACCATCGAGGCCGGCCTGATCTGGACGGAGCTCCGCGCCCGTGTCGATGCGAAGCGCCTCTTGGTGATCTGTCCCGCGATGCTTCGCGAAAAGTGGAAGGCCGAACTCTCCGAGCGCTTCGGGGTGAGCGCGGAGATCGTCGATGCACGCGGCCTGCTCGACCACCTGCAGAGCGCACGAGAACGCCCCCAGCAACAGTTCGCGCTGATCGCCAGCATGCAGGGTTTGCGCCCGGCCAAGGGCTGGAATGACGATGAGGAGCCCTCCCAGGCAACCACTGCAAAGCTGGCGCGCTTTCTGAACGAGGCGGACCTCGAAGAGCCCCTGCTCGACATGCTGATCATCGACGAGGCGCACTACCTGCGAAACGACGAAACGGCTACCCATCGTCTGGCCCGGCTGCTTCGTCCAGTCGTGCAGAGCATGGTGATGCTGTCGGCGACACCGATCCAGTTGCGGAGCGACGATCTTTTCAACCTGCTCAACCTGATCGACGAGGACTCCTTCCCCTTCCCCACCTCGTTCCAATACTCCCTGCAGGAAAACGCACCGATCGTCGCCTTGCGCGACCGGATCCTGAGTCACGTGGTCACGCCCACGGATTTCGTAGAGACCTTGCGTGAGGCAGTTGGTGGTCGCATCTTCGGCGACAACGCTCAGCTCGAGCACCTCATCAATCATCCGCCCTCTGCCGAGGACCTTTCCTCGCCGCGCGGACGCTCAGAAATTGCCGATCAGCTGGACCGAATCAACCCGCTGACCAAGGTCGTCACGCGAACCCTGAAACGCGACGTGCAGGAAATGCGCGTGCAGCGAGATCCGGTGACGGTCCGCGTAGAGATGAACCCGATCGAGCGCGAGTTCTACGATCAAGTGACCGAGGCGGTTCGCGAGTTCTGCGCGCGCATCGACATCTCTGAAGGCTTCATGCTGACGATTCCGCAGCGCCAGTTGTCCAGCTGCGTGGCAGCCGCGTGCAAGGGTTGGCTCGATCGCACGGAAGTCGATGACGAAGAGCTTGCAAGCGAGGTCTTCGAGCTCTACGGCGATGCCGAGGACAACGAGAAACGCCCGAACCTTGGCGCCCTATTGCGAACACTCGTGGGCATTGCACGACGCGTTGGCGACCACACGGCACTCGAATCGGTGGACAGCAAGTACGACATGCTGGTCCGCAACCTGAAGCAATACTGGGCTGCTTACCCCGGCAAGAAGATCGTTCTGTTCTCCTTCTACCGCAACACGCTCCACTACCTCGCACGCCGGCTGGCAGCAGAAGGGATCCAGTCTGCAGTGCTTCACGGCGGGATGGACAAGCATGGCGTGCTGCGGCACTTCGAGTCGACCGAAGGCCCCGACATCCTGATTTCTTCAGAGGTCGCTTCCGAGGGCGTGGACCTCCAGTTCTCCAGCCTGCTCATCAACTACGACCTGCCCTGGAACCCCGCCCGGATCGAACAGCGCATTGGTCGTATCGACCGGATCGGACAGGAAGCCGAGAAGATCCTGATCTGGAATTTCATCTACACGCACACGATTGATGAACGGATCTACGACCGACTGCTGGAGCGCCTCGACATTTTCCGCCAGGCGCTCGGCAGCATGGAGGCGATGCTGGGCACCGAGATCCGCACGCTGAGCTACGAGCTGCTATCGCACAAGCTCACACCGGAGCAGGAGCAGGAACGCATCGACCGCGCCAGTCTTGCCATCGAGCGAGTGAGCAGGCAGCAGGCGCTGCTGGAAGAGGAAGCCACCCAGCTGATCGCCCATGGCGACTTCATCCAGAACAAGGTACGGGCCGCCAAGGAGTTGGGTCGCTTCATCCGAGGCGAAGATCTGCTCGCCTACGTGAAGGATTTTCTCGAGCGTGAGTTTCCCGGGACGCGTTTGCTTGCGGACGATGACAACGAGCTCGAGCATGTCATCGAGATCTCGACCGAGGCCCGCGTCGCTTTCTCCGAGTTTCTCCAGCAACAACGGCTTCAGGGCGCAACGCGCCTCCTTGGTGCCGCACCGCCAAGGCTCATCTTCGAGAACCGTCATGGGCGGAACCCGTCCGGAAAGGAACGGATCACGCAAGATCATCCGCTCGTGCGCTTCGTGGCGGATGAGTTGAAGAAGGGTGGAAAGGGGCCGCTCTACAGCCCGGTTGCGGCGGTGGAAATCCTGGGCAACACGGTTGGAAACATCGAGCGCGACATCTACGTCTATGCGATCGCACGCTGGACCGTCTCGGGTGCCCGCGACATCGAGCGGCTGGAGTATCTGGTCCAGCGGCTTGCGGACGGTTGGTTGCTCGACGGCGAGCAGGCGGAGTTTCTCGTGAATGCCGCCGGTCTCCAGGGCCGGGACTGGCTGGGCGCAAGCACAAGCCTGAACCATGCGCACACCGCCGGGGTGCTCGACGACTGCCGTGCCGAGCTCGAAGAGCGTTTTCGCGCATTTCGTGACGCACAGATCCGCGAAAACCGAGATCGCGTCAGCTTCATGGTGAACACCCTTCGGCATCACCTGGATAACCAGCGCAGGCGCTTCCACGAACGAATCGAGAAGTATCGACTGCACGGTACCGACAAGCAGAGGCGACTGATTCCAGCGGAAGAGGGCCGGCTCAAGAAGCTCACCCAGCGCATCGAGGCACGGATCGCTGAGTTGCGCCTGAAGGAGTCGATCCAGGCCCACGACAGCATGGTGTCAGGCGGCGTCATCCGAGTGGTCTGAACCGGCACGAAAAGGGAGAAGAAGATGGCTGGCCAGATGGCAGAACTGTTGAAGAAGGCCTTTGCAGAGAAGGGCGTGCAGCTTCCAGGCGCCAAGGTCGAGACCCGAAAGGTTCTCCCAACCGGCAGTGGCGAGTCATCACAGCACACGGGCCAAAGCGCGGAAACACCGACGGTATCGCCCCCGGCGGGCCCCAAGGCACCCACGGCACCCAAGGAAGGAAAGAGATCCGACCCGATCGCCGAGGCTTGCAAGAAGTGGCGTGCGGAGCATCCGGTGGCTCGCGCAAAGGCGCCAGTCAAATCGTCTCAAAGGGCCGCTCCCCTCGCTTGCTACGACTCGTCACCCGTGCGTGCTGGCAAATCACCCGAAGGCAAGGTGTCGCCCTATGAGGTTCGCCTCGGCTCCGCCGCAAGGCTTGCGCTCACCCTCGACGAACAGGTCGAGCTCGAAGTGCTGGATGTATACGAGGAGTTGGGACGGAGCAGCCAGTGCTGCCACGAGACGGCGGATGACGAGCATCTGATCGCCATGGGGGTCGATTTCGGGACGTCGAGCATCAAGGTGGTGATCGGCGACCCTGCCCTTGGCAAAGCCTTCGCAGTACCGTTCACAACGGCAAGCGATGTCGCCCGGTATCTCCTGCCGACCCGCTTGCACGAATCGGCAGGACGGTTCTCCTTGTGCGAAGGAGAAGAAACACATCGCGACCTGAAACTCGCATTGATTGCGAACCCCGGCGATCTGGTGTTGCGCGAGCGCGTGTCCGCCATGCTCGCCCTGGTCATCAGGCAAGCTCGGGGCTGGCTGTTCGCAACGCATGCCGACGTCTTCGCCCGAACCCGGCTCCTGTGGAAGCTCTCGATTGGCCTGCCCGTCGCCCACCACCTGGACGATGAGCTGACTCAGACCTTCAACGATGTAGCGCACGTGGCCTGGCTTGCAGCGTGCATGCCGCGAGATATCTCACGCGCATCAATCGCAGCAGCAAGGGATCGCAAGCACGAAATCGCGGCAGCCCCCGAGTGCATGTCGGAGGACGAGGATGTCGAGATTAGCGTCGTCCCGGAGATCGCCGCGCAGATCTTCGGCTTCGTGAATTCGAGCCGTTTCAATCGTAGGGAGCAGAACATCTACCTGATGGTGGACGTCGGCGCCGGCTCGGTCGATTCATCGCTGTTCCACGTCAAGCCGGCGCGCGGGGGAAAATGGGACTTCGAATTTTTCACCTCGATCGTCGAACCGCACGGCGTCATGAACCTCCATCGTCATCGTGTGGGGTGGTGGGAAGAGGCGCTTTCGCAGTGCAGCGAACCTAAGGCTGGACTCATCTCGAGCGCGCTGGCAGAGCACAAGTATCCGACGGATCGGACCGTCGCTCTCCCGAGTCGATTCACTCGCTACGTCCATGATGCGAAGGTGTTCTTACGCAAGCCCTCGGACGACCCCGACGACACCTTCTTCCAGAAAAAGGTGGTCAGCCAGGTGCGCGGCAAGAGCTACTGGCGAGCATGGAAAGATGGGCATCTCACCCCCGCACAGCTGATCGGCGTACCTGCGTTCTATTGCGGAGGCGGCATGCGTATGGAGTTCTACAGCAAGCTGCAAAACCAGATGCAGTCGATGCCTGGCTACAGTTGGCTCAGGGCTGAACCCAGGCGAGTCGAGTTGCCGAAGAACCTCGAGGCCCCAGGGCTTCACCGAAGCAATTACGATCGGATGACCGTCGCCTATGGCCTCAGCTTTCTGGAGGTTGGAACAGTCACTAAAGCAGTTCCGCCCCCGAAGCTTCCCTTGAAGCAAGAGACATCCTGGACAGAGAACTATGTCGGGAAGGAACACTGCTGAGCAGTGGGCTCACCGTTGAGATTTTCTGGTACGCGGTAGGACGGCGCAATGCGATACCGCGTCAATCTGTGAAAAACGGGCAAGCGGGAGATCGGGAAGCGCCGGCGGCATCAGTGCGAATCCGCCCGGATGTACTCGATGGACAGGCCCAGCGGCGCCGCCAGCGGCAGCCAAGCACGGTCGGCGGTGACCGCAACGGCATTCTCGCGCAGCGCCAGCGCGAGGCAGGCGCGGTCGCCGAGCGAGAGCCCGAGATGGCGGGTGGATTGGCGCAACAGGCCGGCCTCGGTGGCCTGCGCCGCATCGAAGGGCAGGCAGCGCGCCTGCAACTGGCCGATGACCTGCCGCAGGACAGCCTCGGGCTGGCCCAACTGCGCCAGCCGCGTCACCACCTCGGCGGCGTTGACGCTTGAAATCAGGCAGTCCTCTTCGTGCAGGAGCTGGTGTACCCGCGCCTGCCCGGGTTCGTTGAAGATCCAGGCCAAACAGGCCGATGCGTCGAGGACAAAACTCATGCCGGGGCTTTCCCCGGCCGTGCGGCGGATTCAGCCGCCTCGGCATCTTCACGCGCGGCCTCGGCGCGCCGCTCGGCAATCAATTCATCGACGATGGAGTGCTCGGGCCGATCCTTGAACAATCCGGCGAAAAATTGCCGGGCCCGCTCGACCTGCTGCCGACGCGAAGTCAGCACGAGCTGGCCGTCAACCTCGGTCCAGATCACTTCATCGCCTTCCTTGAGGCCCAGTTTCTGGCGGTATTCCTTGGGAACAACCACGCGACCGCCTTGTGACATGATTGCAGTATTCATGGCATTCACCCATCCAATGACACAACCCATTCTAGTGCCACGCCCATTGGGCGACAAGACGGCACGGAGCGCGTGAGCCGGGAAAAAAGGAGATCGAACCCCGTCGATCCACGCCCTGGCCCTGAGCGTATCCCGATGTGCTCGAGAATCACACCAATCTCCATGAAACCTGCCTTCCGTGCGCTGGCAACGAACTCGCGCTGTCACCGCTGTTAAACTGCCGCCACCCCTTTCCCCGCCCTTGCCCCCTCATGTCCGACACCCCCGCCCGCCCATCCGCTCCCCCGCGCCGCGCCCGTCGCCTGGCCCTGCTGCTGGGCGGGATTGCCCTGCTGGCGGGGGGGTATTGGGGGCTGCGCGGGGAGCGGGTCGAGGGGGCGGTGGTCGAGCGCGGCGAGTTGCGTCAGGCGGTGGTGGCCAGCGGCCGGGTGCGCACGCCGCAGCGCGTGGAGGTGGCCGGTCAGATCACCGGCCGGGTGACGCGCGTTGCCGTGCGCGAGGGGGATGCCGTGGCCGTCGGTCAGGTGCTGCTCCAGCTGGACGACGCCGAGTGGCAGGCCGGCGTTGCCCAGGCGCGGGCCACGCTGACGCAGGCGGAAAGCCGCCTGCAGCAGATCGGCGAAGCCGGCCTGCCGCTGGCCGAGCAGAGCCTGCGCCAGGCCGAGGCCAACGCCCGCCAGGCCGAGCGCCAGTTCCAGCGGGTCGGCGAGCTGGTATCGAAAGGCTTCTACAGCCCGGCCCAGCTGGACGATGCCCAGCGCGCCCGCGACGTGGCGGCCAGCCAGTTGCAGGCGGCGCGCATCCAGGCGGAGAACAACCGGCCGCAGGGCAGCGAGGCGCGCGTCGCCCGCAGCAATGTCGAACAGGCCCGCGCCGCGCTGGCCGTGGCCGAAGCCCGCCTGGCCTACGCCACGCTGCGCGCCCCGGTCGCCGGCCGGGTGCTGACGCGCAGCGTCGAGCCGGGCGACACGGCGCAACCCGGCAAGGCCCTGCTCACGCTGGCGCCGAACGGCGACACCGAGCTGACGGCGCAGATCGACGAAAAGAACTTCGGCCTGCTCGCCCTCGGCCAGAACGCCCGGGTGTCGGCCGATGCCTACCCGGGCGAGCATTTCCCGGCCACGCTCAGCTACATCGCGCCGTCCATCGACGCCCAGCGCGGTTCGGTCGAAATCCGCCTGGCCGTGGCGCAGCCGCCGGCCTACCTGCGTCACGAAATGACCGTCTCCATCGACATCGAAACCGCCCGCCGGCCGGACGCCCTGAGCATCCCCTGCGACAGCGTGCGCGAAGCCGGCGGCCCGCCCTGGGCGATGGCCGTGCGCGACGGCCGCACGGTGCGCCAGCCGGTCAGGCTCGGCCTGCGCGGCGCCGGACGCTGCGAGGTGCTCGCGGGCCTGAATGAAGGCGAGGCCGTGCTGCCGGCCAGCGCGGCACTCGGCGAAGGCCGCCGGGTAGCAGCGGTCAACCGGAAATAAGGGCCGACATTGAAAACCTGGCTGCCCTTCGAGTGGATCGCCGCCGTGCGCTTTCTGCGCGAGGGGCGGATGCAGTCGCTGCTCATCATCGTCGGCGTCGGGGTCGGCGTGGCCGTGATCGTCTTCATGTCGGCGCTGCTTTCCGGCCTGCAGGCCAACCTGATCAAGCGCACGCTGTCCTCCCAGGCCCACATCACGCTGCTGCCGCCCGAGGAAATCGCCCGCCCGCAGCAGGCCACCGACGCCACCGCCCTGCGCCTGCAGAAACAGGCGCAGCGCCTGCGCGCCATCGACCAGTGGCAGACGCTGCGCGACCGGCTGGAAACCTGGCCGGAAATCGCCGCCGTCTCGCCGGTCGCTTCCGGCCCGGCCTTCGCGGTGCGCGGCGAGGCCAACAAGGCGATCACCGTCGTCGGCATCGAGCCGGAACGCTACAACCGCGTCATCTCCCTGGCCGAGCGGCTGACCGCCGGGCAATTGCGGGTCGGCGCCGGCGAGGCGGTGATCGGCATCGAGCTGGCCAGGGATCTCGGCGCCGAGGTCGGCGACAAGCTGCGCCTGAGTGCGGCCGACGGGCGCAGCGACACGCTGACCGTCACCGGCCTGTTCGACCTCGGCAACAAGGGGGTCAATGCGCGCAACGTCTATGTCGGCCTGCGCACGGCGCAGAGCCTGCTCGATCTGGTCGGCGGCGTATCGAGCATCGACCTGGCGCTGCATGATCTCGACCTGGCCGAGCAACTGGCCCGCCGCATCGCCGGCGAAATCGGGCTGACCGCCGATTCGTGGATCAAGACCAATGCCCAGTTCGTCACCGCGCTGACCTCGCAGCGCGTGTCGAGCAACGTCATCCGCTTCTTCATCGCGCTCTCGGTCGCCTTCGGCATCGCCAGCGTGCTGGTCGTCTCGGTCATCCAGCGCGGCAAGGAAATCGGCATCCTGCGCGCCATGGGCGCGACGCAGGCGCAGATGCGGCGCATCTTCCTGCTGCAGGGCGGCATCGTCGGCTTCTTCGGCTCGCTGCTCGGCTCGGCGCTGGCCTGGAGCTTCCTGATGCTGTGGCAACTGTTGGCGCGCAACCCGGACGGCACGCCGATGTTCGTCATCGGCGTCGAACCCGGCCTGGTCGCCCTGGCGGCCGGCGGCGCCAGCCTGGTCGGCATCCTCTCCGCCCTGCTGCCGGCCCGCCGCGCGGCGCAGCTCGACCCGGTGGTGGCGATCCGTGGCTGAACCCGACGACCGCGTCCTCCATCTCGCCGGCATCCGCAAGTCCTACGGCAGCGGCGAGGTGGAAAGCGAGATCCTGCACGGCATCGACCTGACGCTGCGGCGCGGTGAGTTCGCCGCCCTGATCGGTCCGTCCGGCTCGGGCAAGAGCACCCTGCTCAACCTGATCGGCCTCCTCGACCGGCCGACCGCCGGCCAGCTGCACATCGACGGCGAGGACAGCGGCCGGCTCGACGACACCGGACTGACCCGCCTGCGCGGCCAGCGCATCGGCTTCGTCTTCCAGCACCACCACCTGATCCCGGCCTTCACCGCCGAGGAAAACGTCGCCATGCCGCTGCTCGTCGCGCGCGGCCGGCCGGATGCCGAAATGTTCGCACGCGCCGGGCGCCTGCTCGATCAGGTCGGCCTCGCCGACCGCAAGCGCCACCTCGCCAACCGGCTCTCCGGCGGCCAGCAGCAGCGCGTCGCCATCGCCCGCGCGCTGGTCACCGACCCGTCGCTGGTGCTGGCCGACGAGCCGACCGGCAACCTCGACACGCACTCGGCCGACGACGTCTTCGCCCTGCTCCGCGAATTCAACCGCCGCCAGCACACCACCTTCCTGATCGTCACCCACGACCCGCGCCTGGCGGCCCGCTGCGACCGCATCGTCGAACTGGTCGACGGCCGCATCGTCGCCGACCGCCCCCCCGGCCCCGCCTGAAAACCGGCGCCGCGCCGCCGGGCCCTGCCCCTCACGCCCGGTCCCAGTACGGATCGGGACCGAAACGCTCGAGCAGGAAGTCGATGAAGGCGCGCACCTTGGCCGGCAGATGGCGGGTCGGCAGATACAGCGCATAGACGTGGCGTTCGACCGGGATGTATTCCGAGAGCGCGGCGCGCAGGCGGCCGGCCTGCAGGTCGTGGCCGACGATGAAGGTCGGCAGCAGCGCGAGACCGAGGCCGCCGAGCACCGCCTGCGACAGCGCCTCGTCGTCGTTGATGCGCAGCCGGCCGGAGACGGGGACAGCGATCTCGCCCTCGGGACCGGTGAAGCGCCACAAGCCCTGCTCGCCGGAATGGGTGTAGTCGAGGCAGTTGTGCCGCGCCAGATCCTGCGGAACGCACGGCATGCCGTGCCGCGCGAAGTACTCCGGGGTTGCGCACAGCTGGCGGCGGACCGGAGCGAGGCGGCGGGCGACGAGGTTCTGCGGCAGCTCGCGCGCCACGCGCACGATCACGTCGTAGCCTTCCTCGGCAAGGTCGATGCTGCGATCGGTGATGGTCATGTCGATGTCGAGCTCGGGGTACTGGCCGAGAAAATCGGCCAGCGCCGGGGCCACGTGCAGGGTGCCGAAGGCCACCGAGGCCGCCACCCGCAACACGCCGCGCGGCTGGGCGTGCAGGCTGCTGGCCACCTGTTCGGCCTGTGTCGCCTCGTCGAGGATGCGGCTGCAGTGTTCGGCGAAGGCCGCACCGACCTCGGTCACGCTGAGGTGCCGGGTGCTCCGGTGCAGCAGGCGCACGCCGAGCGCGTGCTCGAGCTTGGAAACTGCCTTGCTCACCGCCGAGCGCGAGGTGCCGAGACGACGCGCGGCAGCCGAGAAGCTGCCGCCCTCGACCACATGCGCATACACCGCCATCAAGTTCAGATCCTGCATGGAAGGATTGTAGCTTTCACAGAAACAGCCATGTTCGATTGCGCGGGCTTATGCATGCCGGCGCCGCCCCCTATGATCACCCCGTTTACGACGATTCCGGCACAACGGGGATGGCAAGCACGATGGAAAGCCTGCGGTACAGCGAATTTCCCATTCAGCGGCTGCTGCAGCTGGCCTCCAGCCCCTTTCAGATCGGCTTCGCCCGCCAGGTGATGCGCGTGCTGGAGCCCTCGCCCAGAGTGGCGCACGAAGCCACGCACGACGGCCTGCTGGTGTTCGCGGCCAACGAGGAGGTCCTGCTCGCGCAGACCGGAGTGCTGGCCTGCATGTACGGCGACGGGCTCGTCGCCGGACCGCCGCGGGTACGCCGCCTGTCGCTGGGCCGGCGCCTGTACGAGCCGGTGATGCGCCTGCGGGTGTGCGTCGAGCGCCGGCATCTCGCGGCGGTGCGGCAGGACCTCGATGCGCGCGGCGCGCGCCGCCTCGACGAGCGGCCAGGCGGCGAAAGCTGCGAACTGGAGGCCGAAGCCCTGCTGCAGGACCTGCTCGGTTACGGTGCGGCGCTGGCTGACCTCGGCGCGCCGTCGGCACGGCACAGCACCGCCCTTGACCGCTATGTGCCGGTAAGCCGGCCGCCCGGCGACCAGGCGGCCTGAGCGGCGGCCTGCCACTCAGGCAGGCTGTCCGGCGGCTTCTTCCCAGCAACCGCTCATCAGGCCCTGCGGCCTGCGGCGCGCGTGCACCCGGGCGCTGCTTTCCCAGGCATCGGTGCGCACGTTGAGTCCGGCGAAGACGCCGTAACCCGCGCCGGCACGGATTTCATCGCCGGCACGGATGCTCTCGCCGGCCCGGATCGCGCCCTCGGCGCGGATCGTGCCGCCGGCGCGGATGCCCCAGCCGGCCTCGAGATGCCCGGCGCAGTCGATCGCGCCGCCCACGTCGATGCCGCAGGCGGCGCGAATGCCGTCCGCGCCGTCGAGGTCGCCGCCGGCGTGCAGGCTCTTCCCGGCTGCGAGCGGCCCGCTGACGGCGAGATCGCCGGCGACCGTGACGTTGCCGGCCACGCACAGGGCCCCGCCGCAGCGCAGCCCCCAGCCGGCGCGCAGATCGTCGCCGCAGGCCAGGGCCTCCCCGCTCTCGATACCCCACTCGGCGCGGATGCCGCCGGCAGCCTCGATCCGGCCGTCGCAGCGCAGGTTGCCGCCGACGCGCAGCGCGTCGCCGCTGACCAGCGCCCGGCCCACGCGCACACTGCCACCGGCCCGAACGGCGCGACCGGCGCGCAGGGTGCCGGCCACGTCGATATTGCCGCGCACGACGAGCGTGCCGGCGAAGACCAGCGCATCGACATCGAGGCTGTCGACCGCCAGCACGGCATCGGTCGGCCCGAACTGGCCGAGCAGCCAGACGGCGTCGTCGAGACGGCCATCGGCCACCAGCGCGTCGAGCAGCCCCTGATAGTCGCCCCCCTCGCGGTAATTCCGCAGGAACCAGCGGAAGCCTTCGGCACACGGGCGCTTCGCGCGGACGGAGTTGTGCGTGATGTCCATGATGCCCACTCCACGCTAGAGCGAAGCCCGCCCGGCCGGCGGTGCCTCCGCGCCGTCCGGGCCCGCCGGGCGCCGGCAGGCGCGGAGGGTGCGGCAGTAGAGCAGGCAGTGCCCGGCATGGGCGTGCGCGCTCGCCGCTGCCACGGCCAGCAGCGCGCCCGGGGTATCCGCCGCGAGCAGGCTTCGCAGGGCGACGGCATGATCGTCCAGGGCCGCGCGGCCCAGGGCCAGATTGAGCCCGGCCAGCCGGTTCAGCGTCACCATGCAGGCCCGGCCGACGGCCAGCGCGCTGGCCACGGCGGAAAGCTGCCGCTGGGCGGCATCGGAATACAGGGTATTCATCGCTCGGTCATCCTCCACAAAAAAATGCTGTCGGCGGCGCGGCCGCCGGTCCGGCGTCACTTGACCAGCGTCACTGGCAACGGAGCGCGGCGCAGCACGCCGTTGGACACCGCGCCGGCAATCAGGCTGTCGAGCGATCCGGGGCCGCTCGTGCCCATGACGATCCGGCCGCAACCGGCGTCCTCGGCAAACCGCAGGATCTGCGCCACCGGATCGCCGGATTCGACGTGGAACAGGCACGCGATTCCGGCGGTTTCAAGGCAGTCGAGCGCGGCGGCACACTCCTGCGCCGCCTGCCTCCGCATCGCCGCATCGACCCGGCCCGGCAGCGCCGGCAGCAGCCCGCCCGGCATGCGCACGTTGAGCACATGCACCCGTCCCCGCCTGGCGCGTGGCGCCGTCGCCAGACGGCCGGCGAGATGGCGCGCGGCGCGCAGCGCGGCGGCGGAGCCGTCACAGGCGAACAGCCAGTCCTCTCCGGCGCCCGCCAGCTCGTCGGGATGAATGCCCGCCCGGACCAGCGTGACCGGTTGGTCGACACGCGCAATCACGTCGGCGGCCACCGAGCCGAGGATCGCGCAGACCACGCCGCCGATGCCGTCGGCACCCATCACGATCTCGCTCACGTCTTTTTCGCGGGCATGCTCGACGATGGCCGTGCCCGCCGGTCCGGCGACCAGATGCAGCAGATAGGGGATGCCGGCGGCGTCGAGGAGCGCGCGCGCCGACGCGGTGCACGCCAGCCCCTGGTCGACCAGCGTATCGCTGCGCGCATCGGCACCGATCGCGACCTGGGCGTTCAGCAGGTGCAGCGTCGCACCGGGGCGGCGGCCGACCGTGCGCACGGCCACCCGCAGGGCGTTCAGCGAGGCACGCGAGCCGTCCACCGGCACCAGCAGCCGCTCGCCACCGAGTGCGCGCGGTGGTTTTCCGACATGCCCGGTGAGATCGACCAGGCGGCCGAAATCGTCGCATTCGGCGCTGTCCAGTCGTATCGATTCCAGAAGGGCATTCATCGGTGGACCTCGCAGGCGCCGGCGGAACCCTCCGCCCGCGCCAAAATCGTTCCATGAAAACAACAATCAACACCCCCCGGACCCGCACCGGCCCACCCAACCCGGGAGCATCAATCAATTTGTTTTCAATGATATAGACGCAACAAACGAACGATAAGCCATCAAGCTGGCATCAATTTGTATCCACCAAGGAAACAATAGGACTGCCCGACCGCTGGGCGGAATCATCGCATCGACATCCCCGGAAGCCCTCGATAGAATGCGCCGCCGTATCGGATGCATGTCCCCCCAACATCGCCCGGAAGCACGCTGCGACTGGACGAAACGACCGTAAAAAAATGAACAACAATATTCCGCCCGCCCGACGCGGCCTCCGCTCCGCGCCCCTGCTGCCCGCCCTGCTCTGGCTCTGGCTGATGCTGGCGCCGGCCGCGGCGAACGCGGCTTTCCTCCTGCAGACCCTGGTCGACAGCGACAACGACGCAGCCACCGGGTGCATCGTCGCCACCGCGGCCGGCCCGGTGACCGGCATCGACTACGCGACCACCACCCGCGTCGATCTCGGCGTCGTGCCCCCGGTCGGCCCCGTCGTGCAGGAACGCTGCACCCTCGGTGCGCTGGCCGCCGATCCGGGCTTCGCCCCGTTGCCGCCGGCACAGTGGGCGCTCGGCGTCGGCGCCGCCGGCGGCACCGTCGATGTGGTGGAAACCTATGCCCGCGTCCCGGCGGCGCCCGCCGGCGCACGCCTCGCCTTTGCCGCCCGGACCGACGACGCCAGCTGGGCGCCGACCGCGCTGGTCACCCGCAACGGCGCCCTCGGCGGACCGCCGGTGGTGATTCCGGGGCCGGGAGCGCCCTTCGGCGTGCCGCTCGACAACCCGCTCGCCATCGCCCTGCTGGCGCTGGTGCTGGCCACGCTGGCCGTGCGCGGGCTCGCCCGCCACCGCCACGCGCCCGGTGCGGCGGCCCTGCTGCTGGCGCTGGTGGCCGGTCTCGCCTGGGCCGCCATCGCGCGCGACGGCAATCCGGCGGACTGGGGAGCGATCCCGCCGGCGGCCCAGGACACCACGCCCGCGCTGCCCGGCACCCTGCATCTCGACGCGGTGTATGCCCGCCAGGAGGGCGGCGTGCTCAACGTGCGCTTCGACCTCGATCTCGGCATCCGCCCCCCCGCGGCCGTGGCCGACGGCCCGTACACCGTGGCCCAATCCGCCACCCTGTCGGTCGCCGCGCCCGGCCTGCTGGCCAACGATCTGCCGGGTCAGCCGGCGGCGGTCGTGCGCGAATTCCGGCTGGCCGGCGGTGGCCCCGCGCAACCGGCCGGCAGCACCATCGCCTTTGCCGGCGGCACCCTGACGGTACACGCCAGCGGCGCCTTCACCGTGAATTCGCCGGCCCTGACGGGCAGCCCGGCATTCGACTATCACCTCGGCAACGGACTCGCCGCCGGCAGCTGGGCAACGGCCACCGTCAACGTCACCCCGTCCGCCACCTGCGGCAACGGCATGAAGGAAGTCGGCGAGGCCTGCGACGACGGCAACAGCATCACCGAGTTCACCTGCCCCTACGGCACGACCAGCTGTATCGCCTGCAACGCCACGTGCACGGCGACGCTGAACCTGAGCGGCCCGTACTGCGGCGACAACGCTGTCTCCCACGGTGAGGTCTGCGACGACAGCAACAGCATCACCGAGTTCACCTGCCCCTACGGCACGCCCAACTGTATTGCCTGCAACGCCACGTGCACGTCGATACTGAACCTGAGCGGCCCGTACTGCGGCGACAACGTCGCCTCCCACGGCGAGATCTGCGACGACGGCAACAACATCGACGAAGCCGCCTGCCCCTACGGCACGGCAAACTGCGTGACCTGCAATGCCAGCTGCTCGGGAACGCTCAACCTGACCGGACCGTTCTGCGGCGACGGGGTGAAGAACGGCCTCGAGCAGTGCGATCCCAACGACGGCGGCGGCCCCGCCTGCAAGCCGGACTGTACGCTGCTGTAGGACGGATCTCCCCAGGCAGGCCCGGGCGCCTTCGTCGCGCGGGCCTGCTACAATCCCCCGCTTACCAACACCCAAACCGCACGCGACTCCTGCGGCATGTCGCGCCGGGCGGTTTACACAATGGACGTAGCCCTTCTGCTCCTGCTGATCCTGCTCAACGGCGTTTTCGCCATGTCCGAAATCGCCGTCGTCTCTTCCCGCAAGTCACGGCTGCAGAATCTGGCGGACGACGGCAGCCCCGGCGCCGGCGCCGCCCTCTCGCTGCACCAGGAGCCGTCGGGCTTCCTGTCCACCATCCAGGTCGGCATCACCTCGGTCGGCATTCTCAGCGGCGCCATCGGCGAGGCCGCGCTGGCCGATCCGCTGGCCGCCTGGCTGACCGGTTTTCCGCTGCTCGCCCCCTATGCCAAGACGGCGGCGCTGGCCGTCACCGTGGTCGCCCTGACCTATTTCTCGGTGGTCGTCGGCGAGCTGGTTCCCAAGCGGCTGGCCATGCTGGCACCGGAAACGATCGCCTCGCTGGTGGCCCGCCCGATGATCGTGCTGGCCAAGCTCACCCATCCGCTGGTGGTCACCCTGTCGACCTCGAGCAGCTTCATCCTGAGCATCCTCGGCGCCCGCCGCCGCGACGAGCCGCCGGTCACCGACGACGAAATCAAGGTGCTGATGGAACAGGGCGCCGAAGCCGGGGTATTCCACGAAAGCGAGCAGGAAATCGTCTCCAACGTGCTGCGCCTGGACGAGCAGCGGATCCCGGCAATCATGACGCCGCGCCGCGAGATGTTCGCGCTCGACCTCGACGAGGACGTGGAAATCCTGCGCCAGCGCATCGCGGAGACGGTCTATTCGCGCGTCGTCGTCTGCCGGGGGGGGCTGGACCACATCCTCGGCGTCCTGCAGACCGGCGACCTGCTCAAGCACACCATCCACGGTCATTGCATCACCGCCGCCGACATCGAGTCGGCGCTGCATCCGGCGCTCTTCGTCCCCGAAACGGTGACCACCACCCGTCTGCTGGAGAATTTCCGGCGCGCGCGCCTGCAGTTCGCGCTGATCGTCGACGAATACGGCGACGTGCAAGGCGTGGTGACGCTGACCGACGTGCTGGCCGCCATCGTCGGCGAGCTGTCGGTGCCGGAAGCGCCGGAGGACCGCGACATGGTGCGGCGCGAGGACGGTTCCTGGCTGGTCGACGGCGACGTCGGCATCGAGCGCCTGAAATCGACGCTGGAAATCGGCGAGGATCTCCCCGGCGAGGACGAGCACGGTTTCCACACGCTCGGGGGCTTCATGATGCACGTGCTCGGGCGCATTCCCGCGCCGACCGATCATTTCGTCGCGGCCGGCTGGCGCTTCGAAATCATGGACATGGACCGGAACCGGGTGGACAAGGTCCTCGCCGCACCGTGCCCGCCCGACGACGGCGAGCCGCCGCTACCCGAGTTGCGCTGATCTCCGGCCGGCCGCCGGCGGCTCAGGCCTCCGGCAGCAACCGCCCGAGCCGGGCGCGCAGGTCGGCCACTTCCGCCTCCAGCGCGGCGACGCGTGCCTCCAGGGCAGCGTCCGCGACGCGGCCGCCCATGCCGGCCGAGCCATTCCCCGTCCGTTCCCCCTCCCCCGCCATGCCGCCGCGTGCCACCGCCGGCTCGCCGCACAGCAGGTGCGCCCAGCGCTGCTCGCGCGCGCCGGGCTGGCGCGGCAGCAGGATGGCGAGCGGCTGCGCGCGCGCCGCCAGTTCCTCGAGATAGCCCTCCACCGACGAGGCATCGGCGAAGTGCTGCAGGCGGTCGCAGTTGGCGCGCAGCTCGCTCACCGTCTGCGGTCCGCGCAGCATCAGCACGGCCAGCAGCGCAACGGCGGCCGCCGGCAGCTGGTAGACCTTGCCGAAGTTGTGCGCGTAGCGCAGCACGCGACCGGAAGCGCCGAAGGTCTCGATCACCAGCGTGCGCCCGCGCAGTTCCTCCAGCGCCGCCAGCACCCCGGCCTCGGACAGATTCATCACCGGATCGCGCGATGTCTTCTGGTTGCAGGCGGTGGTCAGGCTGTTCAGCGTCAGCGGATAGACATCGGGTGTCGTCTTCTCCTTCTCGATCAGGGCGCCAAGGATGCGGGCTTCGGTTTCGCTGAGGAACGGCAGGGCGTCGGGCATGGTTTTTCCTTCGTCGAGGGACCGTCCGCGCGAACGGCGGACGGGAGGCGGGAATTCTAGCTGCAGGCCCGCCGGTCGGCGCGCATGGCGTAAAAAAACCCGCGCAAGGCGGGTTTTTCCGGGCGATGCGGGGTGCCGCTCAGCGGTCGCCGTAGCTGCGGCGGTTGCCGCCACCGGCCGGCTTGCCGGCGTGCGCCTGGGCGTGCGGGGCGCGGGCGTAGCCGTCGTGGCGCGGCGCGGCGGGCTTGCCCTGGCCACGGCTCTCGCCGCTGCGGGCGCCGCCCTTCCAGCCACCGGGTTTGCCTCCCGGGGCGCCGTTCGGACGGCCGCCCGGCTTGCGCGGAGGCGGTGCGCGCCGGGTCGGCTCGTGTCCGGGAACGACGTCGACCGGGATCGACTGGCGGGTGAAGCGTTCGATCTTGCGCACGTTGAAGTGCTCGGCATGGTTGACCAGCGAGACGGCGAGGCCGTTGCGGCCGGCACGGCCGGTGCGGCCAATGCGGTGCACGTAGTCCTCGGCGAACTTCGGCAGGTCGTAGTTGATGACGTGGGTGATGGTCGGCACGTCGATGCCGCGCGCGGCAACGTCGGTGGCGACGAGGATGCGCACCTGGCCGCGACGCAGGGCGTTGAGCGTGCGGTTGCGCGCGCCCTGGTGCATGTCGCCGTGCAGCGCGGCGGCGTTGAAGCCGGCGATGTTCAGGCGGTCGGTGATGGTGTCGGCGTCGCGCTTGGTGGCGGTGAAGACGATGGCCTGGTCGATCGAGACGTCGCGCAGCAGGTGGTCGAGCAGGCGGTTCTTGTGCGACAGGTCGTCGACGAAGTGCAGGCGCTGTTCGATGTTCTCGTGACGGGCGGTGGCGGCGGCGATCTGGATGCGCTGCGCGTCACGCGTCATGCGGCTGGCCATCTCGCCGACCATGCCGTCGAGGGTGGCCGAGAAGAGCATGGTCTGGCGGCTGGCCGGGGTGGCCATGACGATTTTCTCGATGTCGTCGATGAAGCCCATGTCGAGCATCCGGTCGGCCTCGTCGAAGACCAGGACCTGCAGTTCGGAAAAGTCGATCTTGCCCGATTCCATGTGGTCGATCAGGCGGCCCGGCGTGGCAACCAGGATTTCCGGATTGCGCGAGAGCAGCTCCATCTGCTTCGGATAGGGCATGCCGCCGAGGATGGAGACCGCCTTCAGGCGGCGCACGAAGGCGCCGTACTTGGCGGTGGCCTCGGTCACCTGCATGGCCAGCTCGCGCGTCGGGGTGAGCACCAGCATCTTGGGCTGCGCCGGGGTGAAGCGCGGACGCTCGCCGCGTTCGCCGCGCGCGCGCGCCGACTGGCGCTGTTGGTTCGGCGTCTTCTGGCCGGGCACGAAGGCCGGGCGTTCCTGCGAGGCCAGCAGGTGGATGGCCGGCAGCATGAAGGCGGCGGTCTTGCCCGAGCCGGTCTGCGAGGAAACGATCAGGTCGCGCCCTTCGAGGGCGGCGGGAATGGCCTGCGCCTGGACGGGGGTCGGTTCGGTGTAGCCCGCTTCGGTGAGGGCCTTGAGGACGGCTTCGTGGAGGCCGAGTTCGGCAAAGGTCATGTTTCTCTTTCGTATGAGTCAGCGTCGCGCGGTCGAACGGTGTCGACGCACGGGCGCGGGAAAATGCAACGCCAACCAACGAAACAGCCGAGAAAGACAAACAACTCAGGAGATTCGGCACAAAAGCTTTGTGCCAGGACGGTGCTCAGTGAAAAGGCACCTGGAGGCAGGAGGCTTCAGTTACGCGCCCGGTGGGGCGGCGAGGTTCGCGATGCGCGGTTGTGCATCGCATGCTGCAATGCACAAGGGAGCGGATTGTACACGCCGCGGCGTAGCCTGTCGACCCTTTTGTTGCGCTGGTTACTGGTCGTCCGGCGCTGCGTGGAGGCGCGGCGAGAAGACTTCGGTGACCAGCACCGACTGGCGGCCGAAGACGAAGCGCGAGCGGCGCGCCCACAGCGTGCGCGCCGTGCAGCCGAGCGTGGCGATGGCCCGGGAATGCAGCGGGCCGCGCGCGAAGCCGGGGTGGGCGAACAGCATGGCGCCGAGCGAGCGCGTACCGAGCCGGGCCAGCCAGCGGGTGAGCGGGCCGCGCGGCCGGCAGGGCAGCACGGTGTGGGCGAAGACCACCGGGATGCCGTCGACGCGCAGCACGACCTCGCGGACGCGGGCGCGCACGCCCAGCCGCAGGCCGAGCGGCGCCGCCTCGTCGGCGGTCGGCCGGGCGAGATGCTGGCGCAGCAGCCCGACCGAGAAGCGGCCACGCGCCTGCAACCGGGCGGTCAGCGATCCCCGGTCGCGCAGCCAGGGCTGCACGCGCCGGTTGTCGTCATCGCGGCGCAGTGTTGCGCGCCAGTCGGCGGAGCGGCGGGCGGTCATCGGAGGGCGGCCGGAGCGAGGACGCGGGAGCGCGATCTCACCGCGGTTGCGGAGCCCGCTCGATGCCGCCGAGGCGGATGCCGGCCTTGAGCCCGCGCTCGGCGAACCAGCCACGGTTCATTTCCAGCGCGAAACGCGCCGGTGCCACGGCGCAGTGGCTGTCCTCGGTCTGCGGCTGCATGTCGGCGATGTTCAGGATGCGTCCCGTCTCGTCGAGAAACGCGACAGAGAGCGGCAGGTAGGTGTTGCGCATCCACATGCAGTGGCGCGCCGCCTGCGGAAAAACGAAGAGCATGCCCTGGTTGCGCGGCATGACGCGACGGTGCATCAACCCCTGCATGCGCTCGGGCTGGGTGGCCGCGACCTCGGCCTCGATGCGGTGAAATCCGGCGGTCAGCTCCATGCGCGGCATTTCGGCAACGGCCGCGGTGGCGGCCAGGAGAAGGGCGGCGGCCCCGGCGCATGGCACGCCGGCGGGAATGAAGGTCATCGCGAACTCCTGCGGGGGAAGGAAGCGGGAAGGCGGCGACTTTAGCACAGCCGGCTATTTGCCGGCGCTGCGTGCCTTGCGCTGGCTGTCCTTGCGCACCGGTTTCCCCTTGCTGGGCGCTGCCCGCTCGTGCGGGGCAATCTTGCGCCGTACCGGTGCGGCCGGCTTCGCCGTCGCGGCCTCGAGCGCTCGGGCGCCGGGGCGCGGTCGCGGCGATTCGGCGGCGCCGTGAGTGACCGGCGCATCCTCGTGTTCGGCGGCCTTGGGCACGGCCCCCGCCACCTGGGCATGACAGGCGCCGGCCAGCGCACCGGTCAGCATGAGCAATTGCAGTATTTTCATCCGGAGCATTCCTTCTTACGGGGGGAACGGGCCGCATCGCTCCCCGGCAGCAGGTCGGCGAGCCCGCCTTCGAACAGTCGCCACTCGCCCGGCGCCAGCCCCGCCAGGGTAAGGCCGCCGACCGCGTGGCGGATCAGCCGCAGGGTCGGGAAGCCGACATGCGCGGTCATCCGTCGAACCTGCCGGTTCTTGCCTTCGCGGATCGTGATCTCCAGCCAGCGGGTGGGAATCGCGGCACGATAGCGCACCGGTGGTTCGCGCGGCCAGAGGCCGGCCGGTTCGTCGATGCGGCGCACGCACGCCGGCTGCGTGGTGAAGTCGGCATAGCGCACGCCGCGCCGCAAGGCTTCGAGCGCCGTATCGTCCGGCTCGCCCTCCACCTGCACCCAGTAGCGCTTGGCCAGCTTGTGTCTCGGCTCGGCGATCCGCGCCTGCAGGCGACCGTCGTCGGTGAGCAGCAGCAGGCCTTCGCTGTCGGCATCGAGTCGCCCGGCGACGTATACGCCGGGCAGCGGCAGCAGTTCCTTCAACCCGCGCCAGCGCCCTTCCGGGGTGAACTGGCTGAGGTAGCCATAGGGCTTGTTGAGAAGGACGATGCGCGCCATCGGGCGTTCCGGGGTGTCGACAGGAGAGGGGCGGATCGTACCATCCGATCCGCCCCCCGGGGCCTTCCCCCGCCCCGCTTACCCCCTTCCCCGCTCATTCGTCCCGCCCGGATTGCCCATTCCCGCTCAGTGCGAGGTTCCCTCGGAGCGCGTGATCTTGTTCCAGACGTTGTACTTGCCGACCGGCTTCCTGGCCGGGATGCGCTTCACCTCGGCGAGCGTCTTCATGTCGATCACCACCAGCGCGCCATCCATCTCCCACAGGCTGGCCAGCGCGTAACGGCCATCGCGGGTGAATTCGACGTGCGCCAGCGTCTGGCCGGGCGGCCCCTCGATTTCCTTGACGACTTCCAGCGTCTGCTTGTCGATGATCTGCAGCTTGTTCTTGTGCTCGCGGCTCATCATCGAATCGGTGAAGGCGTAGCGGGTATTCTCGTGGCTGCGCATGAAGAAGCCGGGACCGCGGGTCCTGATCTGCTTCACGTTCTCGAAGGTATTCAGGTCGATCACCGTGATCAGCCCTTCGTTGAGGTTGGGCGAGGCCATCACCAGCCGCTCCTTGCCGGCCGGATCGGTCCATTTCCAGGTAATGCCGGAACCGAGGTGCGGCATCCCGGGCAGATCGAGGTCGGCCACCTTCTTGCGTCCGTCGAGCAGGATCACCTGGCCCTTGGTCGCCGAACGCGAGGCGCCGAGAATCTCGTCGTAGCTCTGGGTGAAGAAGAAGTCGTCCAGATAGTCGGTGAGCAGGGTACGGCGCGGATACAGGAAGCCGGGCTTGAAATCGCCTTCCTTGTACTTGAAGTCATGCACCAGCCCCTCGGCCACCGGTTCGGCATCCGGGTCGTAGCTGATCTCCCAGACCTCGGGCACGTCCTTCAGCGCAGCGACGAAGCTCTTGCGCGGCGTCGCGTCATAGACGGCCGAAACGCGCGAGGTCTTGTCGCCCTTGGCGTTGGTCACCGGGATGATCTTCTTCAGCGCCAGATCCTGCGCGTCGAGCACCACCAGGGTGTGCGGCAGGTAATTGGCCACCATCACCCACTTGCCGTCGCCGGAGACGGCGGCGTTGCGGGTGTTGAGCCCGGCGCGGATCTCGGCGACCACGGCAAGGTTCCACAGGTCGTACTTGGTGATCCAGCCGTCGCGCGAGGCGAAGTAAACGAAGCGCCCGTCCGGCGAGTATTTCGGTCCGCCATGCAGGGCATAGCGGCTGGGGAAGCGGTGCAGGCGCTCGAGTTTGTCGCCGTCGAGCACCGAAACATGGTGATCCCCGGTCTCGACGACGATGAAGAGATTCATCGGATCGGCCCCCTTGAGGGCCTGTGCGGGTTTGTGCGGCAGCGTGAGCGCCGCGGCATCGACGATCCGCGAGGCCTTGATCTCGGCTTCGCCCCAGACCGGCGCCGGTTCGACGCGGGTATAGATCCACTCGGCGAGGCGCTTCGCCTCCTCCGGCTTGAGCTGCTCGGCGAAAGCGGGCATCTGCGTGGCGACGCGCCCCTCGAGGATGACCTTGAGCGCCTCCGGCTTTTTCAGGCGCTCGAGGTTCTCCGGCAGCAGGGCGGGGCCGACTCCGCCAAGGCGGCCCTCACCGTGGCAGACGGCACAGTGCTGCTTGTACAGCTCGGCCTCGGCGGCTTCGGCAAAGGTGGCGAAGCCGGTGAGGAAGATGGCGAGATAGGAGGCGGACAGCCAGAAACGCCAGTTCATCAGGCACTCCTTTCGAGACAGGGGCTGGGGGCGGCAGTCGGAGCAGCGAGGCCGATCTCCGCGTCGTCGAGGTAGCAGCCGGGGTCCTCGGCCCAGGGATCGCCGGTCAGCTGCTGGGCACGAACCCGCGTGTTGCCGTTGCAGATCGCGAGGTAGCGGCAGGCGCCGCAGCGTCCCTTGACCGCGCGCGGATGCTGCTTGAGGCCCGCCAGCAGCGGATCGGAGAGGTCGCTCCAGATCGCCGAGAAGGGACGCTGGCGGACATTGCCCAGGGTGTGATGCCACCACATGGTGTCGGGATGGACGTTGCCGAGGTTGTCGATGTTGGCGACGTTGACGCCCGAGGAGTTGCCACCCCACTGCCGCAGCTTGGCCTCGACGTGCGCGGCGCGCTCGGGGAAGCGCCGCTGCACCCAGTGCAGGAAGTAGACACCGTCGGCATCGTTGTTGCCGGTGGTGAATTCCTTCTCCAGCCCGCGCTGCCGGTATTCCCAGCAGGTGTCGAAGAGCAGGTCCATGGCCTGCCGCGTGAGCTGGTGGCGGGCGTCGTCCTTGCGGTTCTTGTTGCCGCGGCCGGCGTAGTTGAGGTGCGAGAAGTAGAAGCGGTCGATGCCCTCGTCCTCCACCAGCTTCAGCAGCCCCGGCAGGTCGTGCGCGTTGTCCTGCGTCATCGTGAAGCGGACGCCGATCTTCAGGCCGAGGTCACGGCAGCGGCGGATGCCCGCCAGCGAGGCCTCGAAGGCACCCGCCATGCGGCGGAAGCGGTCGTGCGTCTCGCGGATGCCGTCGAGCGAAACGCCGACGTAGTTGAAGTCGCACGCGGCGATCCGCTCGATGTTGCTCTCGTCGATCAGGGTTCCGTTCGAGGACAGGCCGACGTAGAAGCCCATCGCCTTGGCCCGCCTGGCGATCTCGAAGATGTCCGGGCGCAGCAGGGGCTCGCCGCCGGACAGGATCAGCACCGGCACGCGGAAGGTCTTGAGATCGTCCATCACCGTGAAGATCTCGTCGGTGGCGAGCTCGCCGGGGAAATCCTTGTCGGCGGAGATCGAGTAGCAATGCTTGCAGGTGAGATTGCAGCGGCGGATCAGGTTCCAGATGACGACCGGACCGGGGGGATTCCGCTTCGGGCCGGCCGGGGTCGGCTCGGCGATTTCCTGCATGTACTGGGAGATTCGGAACATGGACAAAGCCCGCAATAAAGTGCGGCCTATTAGAAGACAGGCCCTCCGCCACAGCCTTGACGTGGATCAAGCGCTTCCGGATTTCGCCCGGGCCCGCGGCGGCTCCGCGGAAGCCGCCGGAAAGCGGTAAATTTGATCGGTCCTAAAGTTTTTTGCGCGCCGGATGCTAGGCTTGCGAATAACCATACGATTACCAATGTTATTGAAGGCGCCGCCATGTTCCTCTTCGATCTGCTGTTCGGAAAACGCGAAAAGAAAGCCACCCCTGCCGCCGACCCTGCCCCGCTACCGGCCGAGGCCTCCGTGCCCCCCGTGGAGGATGCCGGCGCCCGGACCGCGCCGGGGACGCGCATCCATTTCAACCCCGAGCTGATTCCCCGGCTGACCGCCGACCATCAACGCCTGCTGCAGGGCTTCACCTCGATCCGCGAGGCGGCGGCGGGCGGCGACCTGGCAACCGCCGCGCTGCGGCTGGAGACCTTCCGCAACGACCTGCAGGGTCATCTGCTGACCGAGAACATCCGCTTCTACGTCTATCTCGAACACGCGCTGGCCGACGCGCCTGAGAACCACGCCCTGATGCGCGGCTTCCGTCACGAGATGGACGACATCGGCAAGGCCGTGGTGGCCTTCCTCGGCCGCTATCGCACGCTGGCCGACGATCCCGGACTGGCCGAGGGCTTTGCCCGCGACCTCGACGGCATCGGCGCCGTGCTGGTCGAACGCATCCGCCGCGAGGAAGAGACGCTCTACCCGCTGTACCGCCCGACGGCCTGAGCAGCCGCCGGATCTCCTCCCTCGCCCCCTCTTCCCTTCCCGTACCCGCCCGCAGGCACGATGTCTGCGGGCGGGTATACTTGCGCTTTCGGTCAACCGGCCGGAGGCACGCAGCGTTCACCCTGCATGCGCGCCGGCCCGACCGCTCCCCGGCCCGCGATCCGCCAGTCGCGCCCGCCGCCCATGCGGCGCCGGCGACCCGGCGGCCCCCCAAGGGCGAACAAGACAAAGCAACAATGACCAGCTCCCCATCCCGCCCCCCTTCCCCCTCCGCACTGGCGAACGGCCGCCCCGCCCCGCAACCGCTCCCCGCCGACTGGCAGGCACCGGCCACCGCGCAAATCGATGCCGGCGAGGAGATTCTCGCCTGGTTCGAACTCGATCTCGACGCCACCCTGCGATTCGCTTCCGGGCTCATGATCCTGACCGACCGGCGGCTGCTGGCCTGCGCCGCCGGCCAGTCCGACTGGCAGGCCTGGCCGCTGCGCGCCGGGCTGTCACTGCATCGCCACGACCACGCCGGCGTCGGCCGGCTGGAGCTGCACGACGCCGGCGGCCTGCTCGCCGGCTGGCGCTACACCCTCGGCGGCGACATCGCCGCCGGCCGCCTGCTCGACCGTTTCGACGAACAGCTGGCCACGGTGCTGACCGGGGAGCCGCCGGCGCCCGTCGAGCACGCCCTCTGCCCGGTCTGCGAAACGCCGCTGCTCGCCGGACAGGACGAATGTCCGCGCTGCAGCCGCGAATCCGACACGCCCCCCTCCACCTGGACGCTGCTGCGCCTGTGGCGCTTCGCCCACCCCTACCGCTGGCGCCTGCTGGCCGGTTTCCTGCTCACGCTGGCCTCGACGGCGGCGACGCTGGTGCCGCCCTATCTGACCATGCCGCTGATGGACAACATCCTGATTCCCTATCAGAACGGCAAGCCGATCGACCGCGATCTCGTCATGCTCTACCTCTCGGGCCTGCTCGGCGCCGCCCTGCTGGCCTGGGTGCTCGGCTGGGCGCGCACCTACATCCTCGCCCTGGTGTCCGAGCGGATCGGCGCGGACCTGCGCACGACCACGTACGAACACCTCCTGAAGCTCTCGCAGGAATACTTCGGCGGCAAGCGCACCGGCGACCTGATGGCGCGCATCGGCTCGGAAACCGACCGCATCAACATCTTCCTGTCGCTGCACCTGCTCGACTTCGCCACCGACGTGCTGATGATCGTGATGACCACGGCCATCCTGGTTTCGATCAACCCGTGGCTGGCGCTGGTCACCCTGCTGCCGCTGCCGGTGATCGCCTGGCTGATCCACGTGGTGCGCGACCGTCTGCGCACCGGCTTCGAGAAGGTCGACCGCATCTGGGCCGAGGTCACCAACGTGCTCGCCGACACCATCCCCGGAATCCGCGTGGTCAAGGCCTTTGCGCAGGAAAAACGCGAGGCGGCGCGCTTTCGCGCGGCCAACCTGCACAACCTGGAAGTGAATGACCGGGTCAACAAGGTGTGGTCGCTGTTCACCCCCACCGTCACCCTGCTCACCGAGGTCGGCCTGCTGATCGTCTGGGCCTTCGGCATCTGGCAGATCTCCCAGAACGAGATCACGGTCGGCGTGCTGACCGCCTTCCTCTCCTACATCGGCCGCTTCTACCTGCGCCTCGACTCGATGAGCCGCATCGTCTCGGTGACGCAGAAGGCCGCCGCCGGCGCCAAGCGCATCTTCGACATCCTCGACCACGTGTCGAGCGTGCCCGAGCCGCAACGGCCGGTGCACCTGCCCAAGGTCGAGGGACGCATCGAGCTGCGCAACGTCGGCTTCCGCTACGGCACGCGCAGCGTCACGCGCGACATCAGCCTGACCATCGAACCCGGCGAGATGATCGGCCTGGTCGGCCACTCCGGCTCGGGCAAGAGCACCATGGTGAACCTGATCTGCCGCTTCTACGACGTCACCGAGGGGGCCATCCTGATCGACGGCGTCGATATCCGCTCGCTGCCGGTCGCCGAATATCGCCGTCACATCGGTCTGGTGCTGCAGGAACCCTTCCTGTTCTTCGGCACGATCGCCGAGAACATCGCCTACGGCAAGCCCGACGCGACGCGCGAGGAAATCATCGCCGCCGCGCGCGCCGCGCACGCCCACGAGTTCATCCTGCGCCTGCCGCACGGCTACGACTCGCTGGTCGGCGAGCGCGGCCAGGCGCTTTCCGGCGGCGAGCGGCAGCGCATCTCGATTGCCCGCGCCCTGCTCATCGATCCGAAGATCCTGATCCTCGACGAAGCCACCTCGTCGGTCGACACGACCACCGAGAAGGAAATCCAGAAGGCCCTCGACAATCTCGTGCGCGGGCGCACCACCATCGCCATCGCGCACCGCCTGTCCACGCTGCGCGAGGCCAACCGGCTGGTTGTCCTCGACCGCGGCAGCGTCGTCGAGGTGGGCAACCACGAGCAGCTGATGGCGCGCGAGGGGCATTACCACGCGCTCTACCAGGCGCAGGCGCGCAATGTCGATGCGGATGCCGGCAGCGGAGAACGCGAATGAACCCGACCCCCGATTACCAGCTGCACCGCGACCCCTTCGGTCGCCTGGTGTTCACTGCGCCGGACGGCGAAATCCACGTCGGCGTGGTACCGGTACGCGCCTTTCCGATCGCCGCGCCGGCCGACGGCATTGCGCTGGTCGACCCGCACGGCCACGAACTGGCCTGGATCGACCGGCTCGACACGCTGCCGGCCGGGCTGCGCCAGCTGATCGAGGCGGAGCTGGCGAGCCGCGAGTTCATGCCGGAGATCCGCCGCATCGTCAGCGTTTCGAGCTTCGCCACGCCCAGTACCTGGGCGGTGGAGACCGATCGCGGGACGACCCGTTTCGTCCTCAAGGGTGAGGAGGATATCCGCCGCCTCGCCTCGCCGGCGCTGCTGATCGCCGACAGCCACGGCATCCATTTCCTGATCCGCGACCGCTTCGCGCTCGACGCGCACAGCCGCCGCCTGCTCGATCGTTTCCTCTAACCCCTCGACGCCACCTGCCCGCCGTCACATACGCACCGATACACATCCGCCGTTACACACCATTACCCGCGCCGGTCACCCGCTCCGCCCCGCCCGGCGTTATTCTTGCGATACCTCACGGCCACCCTTCCGCACCCATGAAAAAGAGAGACATCAAGTTCCTCGAGATCCGGCACCTGAACGGGCCGAACATCTGGACCTACCGCCCGGTCCTCGAAGCCGTCGTCGATATCGGCGATCTCGAGGACGCCCCGTCCAACACCATCCCCGGCTTCGCCGACCGGCTCGCCGCCTGGATCCCGTCGCTGATCGAGCACCGCTGCAGCTACGAGGAGCGCGGTGGCTTCCTGCGTCGCCTGCAGGAAGGCACCTGGCCCGCGCACATCCTCGAACACGTCACCCTCGAGCTGCAGAACCTTGCCGGCATGCCCGGCGGCTTCGGCAAGGCACGCGAGACGCCGCTGCGCGGGGTCTACAAGGTGATCGTGCGGGCCTGGCACGAGGATGTCACGCGCGCCGCCCTGCTGGCCGCGCGCGAGCTGGTGCTGGCGGCGATGGACGACCGCCCCTACGACGTCGCGGCGACCGTCGAGCATCTCTCCGACATGGTCGACTCGCTATGTCTCGGCCCCTCGACCGCCTGCATCGTCGACGCCGCCGACGACCGCGACATCCCGGCGATCCGCCTGCTCAACAAGGGCAATCTAGTCCAGCTCGGCTACGGCGCGAAGAGCCGCCGCATCTGGACCGCCGAGACCGACCGCACCAGCGCCATCGCCGAGGGCATCTCGCGCGACAAGGATCTGACCAAGACCCTGCTGGCCGCCTGCGGCGTGCCGGTGCCCGAAGGACGCATGGTCGATAGCCCCGAGGACGCCTGGGAGGCGGCGCAGGACATCGGCCTGCCGGTCGTCGTCAAACCCTACGACGGCAACCACGGGCGCGGCGTGTTCATCGAGCTGACCCGGCAGGAAGAAGTCGAATCCGCCTACCGGGTGGCGCTGGAGGAAGGCAGCGGCGTCATCGTCGAACGTTGCATCCCGGGGGCGGAACACCGCCTGCTGGTGGTCGGCGGCAAGCTGGTGGCGGCCAATCGCGGCGACATGGTGTGGGTCACCGGCGACGGGCGGCAGACGATCACCGAGCTGATCGCCAGCCAGATCAACGCCGATCCGCGGCGCGGCACCACCGAGGAGCATCCGCTCAACGTGATCCGCATCGATTCCGCGGCGCGCATGGAAATCGCCCGCCAGGGCTACACCGCCGACGCGGTGCCGGAAGCCGGCAAGGCCGTGCTGATCCAGCGCAACGGCAACCACGCCTTCGACGTGACCGACGAGGTGCACCCCTCGGTGGCCGCGGCAGCCTCGCTGGCCGCGCGCATCGTCGGCCTGGACATCGCCGGCATCGACCTCGTCTGCGAGAACATCGGCCGGCCGCTCGCCGAACAAGGCGGCGCCATCGTCGAGGTGAATGCCGGTCCGAGCCTGCTGATGCACATCAAGCCGGCAGTCGGCAAGCCGCGTCCGGTCGGGCGGGCCATCGTCGAGCATCTTTTCCCCAACGGCAGCGACGGCCGCATCCCGCTGGTCGGCATCACCGGCAGCTACGGCAAGACCACCGTCGCCCGCCTGGTCGCCCACCTGCTCACGCTGTCCGGCCGGCACACGGGGCTGGCCTGCAGCGACGGGCTCTTCCTCGACCAGCGACAGGTCGAGGCCGGCGATCGCGCCACCTGGGGCGCCGCGCACCGCACCCTGAAGAACCGCCAGGTCGACGCCGCGGTCTTCGAGAATGGCAGCGACGTGATCCTCGGCGAAGGCCTCGCCTACGACCGCTGCCAGGTAGGCATCGTCACCAACGTCGATGCGCAGAAGCATCTCGGCCGTTTCTACATCGAGGATCCGGAGAAAGTGTTCTCGATCCTGCGCACGCAGGTCGACGTCGTCCTGCCGGGCGGCGCCGCCGTGCTCAACGCGGCCGACCCCGCCTGCGTCGAGATGGCGCCGCTATGCGACGGCGAGGTCATCTATTTCGCCAGTCACGACAACGAGACTGTCGCCGCGCACCGCGCCGGTGGCGGCCGCGCCGTCTTCGCCTACAACGGCAGCGTGGTGCTGGCCACCGGTGCCGAACAGCGTGCGCTGCTGCCGCTCGCCGCCGTGCCGCAGGCCGCCGGCCGCGAATCCGGCTCGCTCGATGCCCGGCAGACCGAGAACGTGCTGGCAGCCATCGCCGCCGCCTGGGCGCTCGGTCTCTCCGATGACCTGATGCGCGCCGGCGTGGCGACCTTCGCGCCGGTGGCACCGGCCTGACACCCCTGGAACACCGGCCTCCCCCGCGAGGCCGGACGCTTGGATTGCGCGCACCGCGCACGAGAGAAAGGACACGAGGAAGACCGACCATGGAAGTCACCCGCATCCGCGCCCTGCGCGGCCCCAACCTGTGGAGCCGGCACACGGCCATCGAGGCCATCGTCCGCTGTACCCCCGCCGAGTGCGCCATTGCCGGCATCGAGGGGTTCGAGGCACGCCTGCGCGAACGCTTTCCCGAAATCGCCCTGCTCCAGCCGGCCGGCCACGACGAGGCGGTCAGCATGGCGCACGCGCTGGAATTCGCGACGCTCGGCCTGCAGGCGCAGGCCGGCTGTCCGGTCACCTTCAGCCGCACCACGCCGACGATCGACGCGGGCGTTTTCCAGGTGGTTGTCGAATACAGCGAGGAAGCCGTCGGACGCCTGGCGCTCGAGCTCGCCGAGGCGCTCTGCCAGGCTGCCGTCGACGACCGGCCCTTCGATCTCGCCGACGCCCTGCACCGGTTGCGCGACCTCGACGAGGACATGCGCCTCGGCCCGTCGACCGGCTCCATCGTCTGGGCGGCCATGGCGCGCAACATTCCCTTCCGCCGCCTCACCGAGGGCAGTCTCGTGCAGTTCGGCTGGGGCAGCAAGCAACGGCGCATCCAGGCCGCGGAAACCGACCTGACCAGCGCCGTGGCCGAATCGATCGCGCAGGACAAGGAGCTGACCAAGACGCTGTTGCACGCAGCCGGCGTTGCGGTGCCCTTCGGCCGCCCGGTCAGCGACGCGGCCGACGCCTGGGCCGCCGCCTGCGAGATCGGCGGCGCGGTGGTGGTGAAGCCGCAGGACGGCAATCAGGGCAAGGGCATCTCGGTGAATCTGACCACGCGCGAGCAGGTCGAGGCCGCCTACGCGGCGGCCGCCGAGGTCAGCGACGAGGTGCTGGTCGAGCGCTTCCTGCCCGGCCACGATTACCGCGTGCTGGTGATCGGCGGCAAGGTGGTGGCGGTCGCCCGGCGCGATCCGCCGCAGGTGATCGGCGACGGCGTGCACACCGTGCGCGAGCTGGTCGACCAGGTGAACAGCGACCCGCGTCGCGGCGTCGGGCACGCGACCTCACTGACCCGCATCCGCTTCGACGACATCGCCCTGGCCCGGCTGGCGCTGCAGAATCTCACCGCCGATTCCGTTCCCGCCAAGGGACAGCGCGTGCTGCTGCGCAACAATGCCAACCTGTCCACCGGCGGCACCGCGACCGACGTGACCGACGACGTGCACCCCGAATTCGCCGCGCAGGCGGTGGCGGCGGCACTCACCGTCGGTCTCGACATCGCCGGCGTCGACGTGGTCTGCGACAGCGTCCTGCGCCCGCTCGCCGAACAGGGCGGCGGCATCGTCGAGGTGAATGCCGCGCCGGGCCTGCGGATGCACCTGCAGCCCTCGTACGGCAAGGGGCGCGCGGTCGGCGAGGCGATCGTCGACAACATGTTCCCGCCCGGCGAGAACGGCCGCATCCCGCTCGTCGCCGTCGCCGGCACCAACGGCAAAACCACCACGGTGCGCCTGATCGCCAGCATCTTCGGCGCCGACGGCAAGCGCGTCGGGATGACCAGCACGGACGGTGTTTACATCCAGGGACAGCGTATCGATACCGGCGATTGCAGCGGACCGAAGAGCGCCCGCAACGTGCTGCTCCACCCCGACGTCGACGCGGCGGTGCTGGAGACCGCGCGCGGCGGCGTGCTGCGCGAGGGCCTCGGCTTCGATCGTTGCGACGTGGCGGTGGTCACGAACATCGGCAAAGGCGACCACCTCGGCCTCTCCTACATCAGTACGGTCGAGGATCTCGCCGTGGTCAAGCGGGTGATCGTCCAGAACGTGACGCCGGACACCGGCGTCGCGGTACTCAATGCCGCCGACCCGATGGTCGTCGCCATGGCGCCGTCGTGCCCGGGGCAGGTGATCTTCTTCGCCCGCGATCCGCAGCTGCCGACCATGGCCATGCACCGTGCCCAGGGCAAGCGCGTGGTCTACCAGGACGGTAGCGAGATCGTCGCCAGCGAAGGCGGTACCGAACACCGCCTGGCACTGTCGGCGATCCCGGTGACCGCACACGGCAGCATCGGATTCCAGGTCGAGAACGCCATGGCCGCGACCGCTGCCGGCTGGGCGCTGGGCCTGTCCTGGGACACCATCCGGACCGGACTGGCGGCCTTCGTCAACGATGCCGAATCCGCCCCCGGGCGCTTCAATGTTTTCGATTACCGGGGCGCCACCCTGATCGCCGACTACGGCCACAACCCGGATGCCATCACGGCGCTGGTGCAGGCTATCGACACCATGCCGGCAACCCGCCGCACGGTGGTGATCAGCGGCGCCGGCGACCGTCGCGACGAGGACATCCGGCAGCAGACCGAAATCCTCGGCGATGCCTTCGATGCGGTTATCCTGTATCAGGACCAGTGTCAGCGCGGTCGTGCCGACGGCGAAGTGATTGCACTACTGCGGGCCGGCCTGCAGAATGCCGGACGAACCCGCGCGGTGCAGGAAATCACCGGCGAGTTCCTCGCCATCGACACCGCCCTGCAGACATTGCAACCGGGCGAACTGTGCCTGATCCTGATCGACCAGGTGGATGAAGCCCTCGCCCACATCGCCAGGCGGGTGGCCGAAGACTGACGATGCACTGAAAACGCCGGCAACGGCCCGGAGGTGGCCATGAATCGCGACACACTGCTCGCCATTCTCGATCTCGCGCGCTGGGCACCCAGTGGTGACAACACCCAGCCCTGGCGCTTCGAGATCGTTGCCGACGACCGGGTCGCCGTGCATGGCCACGACACCCGGGCCGAAGTGCTGTACGACTTCGACGGCCACGCCAGCCAGATGGCGCACGGCGCCCTGCTCGAAACCCTGCGCATCGCCGCCAGCGGATTCGCGCTCGAGTGCGTCTGGCAAGCGCGTCCGGGTTGCCCTGAACATGCGCCGGTCTACGATGTCGAGTTGCGCGAGGCTCCCGGCCTGCCGCCCGACCCCCTTGCTGCCTGCATACGCCAGCGCACGGTGCAGCGCCGGCCGATGCGTACCACCGCCCTCACGGCGACCCAGCGTGACGCCCTGCGCAGGGCGCCAGGCGACGCCTACCGCGTCGATTTTTTCGAATCGCCGGGAGCGCGGCTCGCCGTGGCCGGCCTGCTCTGGCGGAACGCCCACCTGCGCCTGACCTGCCCGGAGGCCTACCAGGTCCATCGCGCGGTGATCGAATGGAATGCACGTTTCAGTCAGGACCGCATCCCCGATCAGGCGGTCGGCGTCGATCCGCTGACCGCACGGCTGATGCACTGGGTCATGCAGCGCTGGGAACGGGTGGACTTCTTCAATCGCTACCTGTTCGGCACCATCGCCCCGCGCATCCAGCTCGATTTCCTGCCGGCACTGGCCTGCGCCGGACATCTCCTGATGTGTCCGCGCCGACCGCTCGCCACACCGGGCGACCATGTCGAGGCCGGTGTGGCCCTGCAGCGTCTCTGGCTGACCGCCACCGCCTGCGGTCTGCATCTGCAGCCGCAGATGACTCCGGTGATCTTCCGCTGGTACGTGCAGGCCGGCCGCTCGATCTCGCGCACGCCGCACATCGATCCGGGAGCAAGCGCTCTGGCGGCGCGTTTCGAAACGCTGGCGGGCGCCGGACGCGACGACCCCTTCGCCTTCTTCTGCCGGGTCGGATCATGCGCCCCACCGCGGTCACGCTCGATCCGCAAGGAACTCGCGGAGCTGCTGATGCAACGCTGAACTAGCCAATGCCTGGGCGCACAGGGGATGCGCAGGACGAAGCGGTGCAAGCCAGGGCATGGCAGGGCGAAAAAAAAACCGAAACCGGAACTCTGTTTCCGGTTTCGGTTTTAAACATGCAGCACGCGGAGCAGCGAGCAGCCCTCCAGCCGCGCGGGACGGGGCACGGCCCCGCCCCTGCTTGCGTGCTCAGTCCTTGCGGCGACGCAGTCCGGCAAGACCGATCAGGCTGAGGCCGACCAGCGCCAGCGAGCCCGGCTCCGGAACCTGCAGGCGGAACTGACCGTTGTTGGACAGATGCAGATCGGTGGTGCCGTTCGGAACGACCGGACCGACCTGATCGGGGTCGAATGCGCTGTTGTACAGACCGATCAGCGCCGGAGCGACGGCATTGGGCAGCGGAATCACGTTGGTCGTGCCGAAGCCCATCACCACGCCGCCGGGCGACGAAACCACGCCGGCCAGGTCGTTCATCGCGGAGTCGAAGAAATAGCCCGAGCTCATCGCCGTGGCCTGGAAGATGAACGACACCGCGCCATTCGGAAGGACGGTGCCCGCCGCCAGGTTGGCGCTGCCGGCCAGCAGATCGAAGGTGGCCACGGGAGTCACGCCGGAGCTCACCACCAGGGTTCCGCTCGTGAAGGTCAGCGTGCCACCGACCGAGCCGGTGCCCGAGCCGGTGAAGGCCGCGGTCAGCTGCGGGCTGATCGGCGTGCCGATGGGTACCGGGCCGTCGGCGGTCGGCGTCGAGAACAGGCCGGACTCGTTGAAATTGAACGTCGTCAGGGAAGTGAAGGTGTTATGGACGTAGGAAACGCCGATCAGATCCAGGTAGTCCTGCACCAGGATCGGCGCGTTACCGCCGGCACCGTCGCTGTCGAGGTACCAGTTGCTCAACGCTGCGTTGGCCGTGCCCGCTGCACCCAAGGCCGAGACCATCGCGATCGTCGCCAGATACTTCTTGATTGATTTCATGATGTAGCCTCCAAAGTCATCAAGGCGGTCTCGCCTCGGTCACCTTTCAGCAAGCGCCGTGCCACCTCGACAACACCAATTGCAACACCATGATTTAAATGAATAAAACAGAAATTGTCGGGATTTTTTCGTGAACCGTCCGCCAGCCACTGTAAATAATGTCGACAGGCCCGGCGACGGTCACTGCCCCCGCTCAGAAGCTGTAGCGCACCTCCGAATACACCCGGTCACGCCCGTCGTAGCGACCGAAGAGGCCGCTCGGCGGCCCCCGGAAGAGATCGGCGCCCACCGCCAGGCGCCAGTTCCGCTCGAACGTCCAGGTGACACGGGGGCGGAACAGCCAGTCGGTGCGGTTGATGCTCGAGATCCACAGCGCCTGCGCTTCCACCCGGTCGCCCAGCTTGCGGTTGAGGAGCAGGCTGTAGCCGCTCTCATGCCGCGCGGGAACGATGTCGGCATCGTGTTCGTGGAAATCGCGCTGGAAAACCTGCACGTTGAAGCGGGTATCCGCCGGCAGGGAAAAATCGAGGCCGATCGCCCAGTCGAGGATGTTCTGCGGCACCACCCCGTCGGCATCGCTGGCGCGCAGCACGTTGAAGCTGCGTCCGCGGGTGTAGACCACCTCGCTCTTCAGGACCACCGATCCGAAATCCTTGGCCAGCGTCCCGCCGTACTGGGTGATGCGGTCATGCCTGGCCTCGTAGGCAATGGTGGCCGGGCCGACGATCTCGCGGTAGAAGGTGGGCGCCACGTCCATGCTGCGATAGACGAAGGCGGAATAGTCCCAGCCGTTGCTGAGATTGGAGAGACGCAGGCCATAGTTGCTGTTCGCCAGCGAGCGCGACGGACGCACCTCGCTGCGATAAAGCGTGGTGACCCCCGGCACCGGTGGCAGTGCCGGATAGAATTCGGCGCCCGGCTTGCCGATCTCGTCGTAGCTGGCCACGGGAATCCAGAGCAGTTCGGCATGGAAGTCGTCGCGGAAGTACTCGGCGCGCAACGCCCACTGCGGGATACGCAGCGCCTCGAATTCGGGCAGGATGAACTCGCGCATGTCGCGCGCGGAAACGACATCGGCGAAGAACAGGCCGACCATTTCACCCCACACCACATGCTGGCGTCCGAGCCGGAAATCCCAGGCACCGGCCCCGATGTCGAGGTAATTCTCGCGCAGGGTCAGGTTTGCCCGCTGATCGCGCGCGACCTCGTCCGGGTAGGTGTGGTAAAGGCTATGGACGGCATCGTAGTCGGCGCGCGCGCCCAGTTTCCACTTGATTCCGTTGCCCAGCGCGCCCTGCGCGGAAAGATCGGCGCGTGCGCGCATCTTCGACCAGTGCACCGGCGATTCGGTGGTGCGGGCCAGCTCGAGCTGCAGATAGCCCTTGAAACCGCCGGCGCGCGCCGCCGGCGCGGCCGGCGCCGCTGAAGGCACGGATGGGGAACCCGCCTCCGGCAGATCGTCGCCGAACAGCGCATCCCGGCTGGACGGTGCCGCATCGCCGGCGGCAAGCAGCAGTGGCGCAGCGCCGCGCAGGGCGGCGCTGCCGCTCGGTTGGGCAAGGACGGGGGAAGCGCCGCCAGCCAGGGCGAGCAGACAGGCCAGGGCAGGCAGGGTCGGCGATTTCATGAAAGTTCCAGTCAGTGGCATTGCAGAATTCTCGCTTGTCAGGCGGCACCCGCCGCCGGCTCGCTGCGCGCCGGACGGCGCTGCCGTGCGAGCGACCATTTGTCCTCGGCGCGGACGCCGAGAACGGAAATCTCGCCGTCGTCGACGCGGACCAGCCGGTCCGCCTTGGCGATCACGCGCTTGTCGTGGGTGGAGAAGATGAAGGTGGTGTTGAAGGCGCGGTTGATCTGCTTCATCAGGTTGAGGATCTCCTCGCCGGTCTTGTGGTCGAGGTTGGCCGTCGGTTCGTCGGCGAGGACGATGGCCGGCCGGATGGCCAGCGCACGGGCGATGGCGACGCGCTGGCGCTGGCCGCCGCTGAGCTGGTTCGGCCGGTGCCCGGCGTAGCGGGTGAGCCCGACGATATCGAGAAAATAGGCCACCCGCTTGCGGCGCTCCTCGCGCGAGACATCCTTGCGCTGCAGCAGGGGATACTCGACGTTCTCCGCCGCCGAGAGGACGGGCAGGAGGTTGAAGGTCTGGAAGATGAAGCCGATGGTACGGGCGCGCAGATCGGCCAGCTGGTCGGGGGTGCGGCCGCTGACATCCTCCTCGTTGATGTAGATCCTGCCGCGGGTGGGGGTGTCGATGCAGCCGATCAGGTTCAGCAGGGTCGTCTTGCCGCTGCCGGACGGGCCGGCAATGGCGAGGAAGACGCCCGGCTCGAATGACAGGGTGATGTCCTTGAGCGCTTGGACTTTCTGGTCACCGAGCAGATAATCCTTGAAAACGTGTTCGATCCGGACGACGCTCATTCGGAGGCACTCTCAGCCAACCGTGTCGGAGGTCAGCGCAATGGGGATGAAAACTGTGGAAATCATGAACATCCGTCATGCAGGTGTCAAGGTTGCCTGCACCCTCCTGCTGCTCGGATTCGGTCTCGGCGCCGGCATGGGCCGGGCCGAGGAGGCCCCGGCCGGCGACGATGCACTGGCCCGCGCCGTCGTCGAGAAGGCCGACCAGGTGCGCTTTCCCGCCGAAGGCTTCCAGGTCGACGTGAGCATCACCAGCACCCGTGCCGAACAGCCGCCCGAGGTCCGCAAGTACCGGGTCCTCTCGAAGGGCAACAGCAACACCGTGGTGATGGTCACCGAACCGGCCGCCGAGCGCGGCCAGATCATCCTGATGAAGGGGCGCGACCTGTGGGTGTTCATGCCCGACGTCTCGCAGCCGATCCGCATCGCGCTGTCTCAGCGCCTGACCGGCCAGGTGGCCAACGGCGACCTGGCGCGCGCCAACTTCGCCGCCGACTACACGCCGCGCATCCTGCGCAGCGAGACCCTGGGCAACGAGGCCTACCACGTTCTCGAACTGGTCGCGGTGGACCGCAGCGTCACCTACCAGCGGGTCGTTTACTGGGTGCGCCAGAAGGACGCCTGGCCCCACAAGGCGGAGTTCTACTCCCTCTCCAACCGCCTGCTGAAGACCTGCCGCTACGAGAACTTCCAGATGATGGAGGGTCGCCTGCGCCCGACCCGGCTGGTGATGGAGGACGCCCTGCGCGGTGGCGAACAGTCGGTCCTCGAATACGGCGCGATGAAACTGCGCGACCTGCCGGACAAGATATTCACCAAGGACTATCTGAAGAAACTCGACTGACCCCGCCGGAACCGGGGGCAGCGGCGACCAGCCGGTTGCGCCCGCCCCCCTTGGCGGCGTAGAGCGCCCGGTCGGCCCCCCGGATCACGTCATCGCCGACGGTTTCCGGGCCGGGCCGAACGGTATGGCAACCGACGCTGATCGTGACGATCGCATGCCCGTCATTCCCGGCGTGGGTAATGGCCAGCTCGGCGACCGCCTGACGCATGCGCTCCCCCAGTCCCGCCGCCTCGTCGGCGCCCGTGGCCGGCAGCAGGACGACGAATTCCTCCCCGCCGTAGCGGGCGACCAGATCGGTGGCGCGGACGAAGACGGAAGCGATGGCCGCCGCCGCTCGCTGCAGGCAGCGGTCGCCGGCCACATGCCCGTGGCGGTCGTTGTAGCGCTTGAAATTGTCGAGATCGCAGATCAGCAGCGAGAGCGGCTGCCCGTGCCGGGCGCAACGACCGAGTTCATAATCGAGCCGCTCGCTGAAATGGCGGCGGTTGGCCAGTCCGGTCAGCGGATCGGTGTTGGCGCGCGCTTCCAGCTGCCGGTTTGCCTCGTGCAGCTGCGCGTAGGCTGCCTCGAGCTTCTGGCTCGAGGCCTGCAGTTCGGCGTTCAGGCGCTCCTGCTCGGCGAGCGAGGCCCGCAATTCCCGGGTACGTTCCGCAACGCGCTCCTCCAGCTGTCCATACAGCCGCGCATTTTCGATCGAAATCGCCGCCTGCGCCGCGATCAGCCGCAACAAGTCGAGATGTCCGGGAGAGAACGCACCCGCCATCAGATTGTTTTCCAGGTAGAGCAGGCCGACCAGCTTGCCCTGTCGGAGAATCGGCTCGCAGAGAACCGACAGCGGCTGTTCGCGCAGGAAATACGGATCGCGTTCGAACGGCGTCGGCTGCCGCGCATCGTCGATCACCGCACTGCGGCCGGAACGCGCGACGTACTGGATCAACGTGCGCGGAAGCGCCGGACAGGACTCGATCGGCGTGGCTCCGACGACAATCGCGATCCGCTCGCCCGCAGTGCCGGACGCCTCCACCGAGAGGGTATCGTCCCGCTTCAGGATCAGGGTCGCACGCTGTGCGCCGCCGTGCTCGATGACGAGACACAGCAGGGTCGACACCAGGCGGTCAAGGACGATCTCGCCCGAAATCGCCAGGGACGCCTGGGTCAGCGCCTGCTGGTCGAAGGTGGCACCGATCGACGTGTCGGTCGTCCCGGTCGAACGCGAGGCAGAGGTGCGCGCTGCCGGCACGATCACTCCGGCAGCGCGCGCCCCCTGGCCGCCCCGCAGGCTGGCAACCTTGCCGCCCGCGCCCCAGCGCTCGTAGAGCCGGAGCGCCTGACGCTGGTAGAAGGAAGCCAGGCGCTCGCGGCCTTCCCGCCGGTAGTGCGCGGCGGCTCTCTCGTTCGCCAGGGCTTCCTCGTGCAGGAATCCGCTTTCCCGGGCCAGGTCGATCGCCTGCTCGAACAGGCGTGCCGCCGGCTCCGGCTTGCCGGCCAGCCCCAGCCGCTCCGCTTCGACCAGGCACCACTGGTGACGATGATTGGCCGGCGAATGCTGCGCCCAGCGCGCCAGACGCTTCTGATTGGCGGCCACCCGGCGCAGTCCGGTACGTCGCTGCCCTCCCCTCGCAGCCGCGATCCCGGCGAGCAGGAGCAGCGATTCGTGAAAATGGAACAAGGCCTGCGCGTACATACCGGTACCGGCAGCCAGCCGGGCGCGCGCCTCGCGCGCATAGACCAGTCCTGCCGCGGTATCGCCGAAGAAGCTGGCCAGCGTCAGCTTGGCGCAGTACAGGAGGAACAGCGTGCTGTGATCGTTGACCCGGAGATGCTGGGGCAGATTCGCCGCCTCGTCGTAGGCCGGTCCCGCCAGCACATGGGGCGTTTCGCCCCCGCGGGAAAGGTTGCAGGCGGTCTGCCACCAGATGTCGTGCCAGAACAGCGACGAACCGACGTCAAAACGGGTCAGGTCGCGATGCGCCCGCTCCATCTCGGGAAGCAGCTCGTCGAGCGGCGTACCGCAGTGAAAACGCATCTGCATCTCGTTGTTGCGGGCATAGGAGGCATACTCGAAATCCCCCTTCTCCAGCGACACGGCATAGGCCTGGGTGAGCAGGGGCAGCGACTCGCGCAGCGGATGGCGGTATTTGTGGACGATCCAGCCGGCGAAGAAGAGCGGCTGCTGCAGCTTGAGGTCATGCCGGCGGGCCAACTCGATGGCGAATTCGCCGAACACGACGCCGGCCTCGATGTCGCCGAGCAGCGCGCATTCGGTGATGCCCCACCACGACAGGCCGTAACCGGCGTTCGGCGAATACCCGTGCGCCAGGGTCTCGCGGACCATCTGGAAAACGACCAGCGCGAGCAGGTCCGGCGCGGTCCAGTAAGCGGGCGGCAGCAGCAGTCCGAGCAGATCCATGGTCGCCAAGCGGACCGGATCGGTCATCGCCGGCAGGCCGTGCAGGTCGGTGAAGGACTGGCGCCGGATGGCCAGGCGGGTGCGGGCGAGGTGCAGCAGGACGCGCGCCTTGCCGGGCGTGCGCGAAAGCTCGGTGCCGAGCAGGCGCAGGGCGGAGAGGCCGACATCGACCGCCTCGGAAAGACGGTTCTGCGCGACATAGGCCTGCAGGCGGATGCGCAGCGCGGCCACCCGTGCCAGCGGCGCCCACACATGGGCGAGATACTCGTCCAGCCAGGACTCCATGTCGGCATAGCGCTTGCAGAGCAGCGCGGCATCGGCAGCGGCGAGCAGCAGGGCGGCGGAAGCCTCCGGCCTCGCCTGCCAGCCATCCGTCTCGCGCAGCTCAACCGCGCAGCGCAGATAGTTCAGCGCGGTGGCCGGATCGGCCGCCAGGCGAGCTCGCTGGCCGGCCGCCAGGTTGATGTCGCAGAGTTCGCGCCGCTGCGCGGCGGTCTCGATCAGACGCCGGCCGGCATTGAACTGGTTGGCGATATCGAAGATGTGCCGGGCGCGCCGCTGCGGATCGGATTCGGCAAGCCAGGTGCGGGCAATCTCGAAATGGACGCGTTCGCGCTGTGCGGGGTCGATGAGCCCGTAGGCCGCCTGCCGGACCCGATCATGGACGAACTGATAGAGCACCGGTGCGGTGTTGTCCTGCTGGCGCGCGAAACGGTAGTTCGAGCCGAGCGGGACGATGATGCCTTCCTGCAGCGCCGGCTCGAGCGCGCTTGCCGCATGGTGCGCCTGCTGCCCGAGGATTTCCGCCAGCGTGCGCAGGCGAAAGCGGTCGCCGATGCACGCCGCATGAACGAGGGCATCCTGCGTTGCTTCCGGCAAGGAACGGATGCGCCCGGCCATCAGATGGAGGACGTTGTCGGAAAGACTGGCGGCAGCCATCTTTTCGGCATCCCAGGTCCAGCCGGACGAACTCCGTTCGAAGCGGAGGATCGAGCGGTCGTGCAGGTCGTGCAACAGCTGGATCAGGAAAAAGGCGTTGCCGAGCGTCTTCTCGTAGACCAGCCGCGACAGCTCGTCGAGGCCCTGTGCGCCGACCAGGGCCTCACCCACCAGCTGCTGGACGTCTGGCGGCGCCAGCGGGCCGATCTCGACAGTAACGATTTCGGTGCCGGCCCGGGCGATTTCGTTCAGCACGGCGTGCAGTGGATGCGATGCATCCACCTCGCTATCGCGGTAGGCCCCGAGCACCAGCAGGTGCTCGCAGTCGCCGGAGAGCACGAAACGCAACAGCGCGAGCGACCCCGCGTCGGCCCACTGCCAGTCGTCGATGAAAACCACCAGCGGGTTGTCCGCGACGCTGATGGCCTTGATGAACCGGCCGAAAACATAGTTGAGACGGTTCGCCGCCTGTTCGCCGGCCAGGGGCGGCACCTCCGGCTGCGGACCGACGATCAGCTCGATCGACGGCACCACATCGGTCAGCACGCGCCCGAGGCTGCCGAGAGCCTCCTGGATACGCGCGCGCCAGCGGGCGAGCACCAGCTCGTCCTCCTGCAGGAGCAGGGTGCACAGGTCGTGGAAAGCCAGGGTCCAGGGATAGAACGGGACATCGCGCTGGAACTGGTCGAACTTGCCGGAAACGAAATTCCCGTGCCGGGCGGTCAGCGGCTTGTAGACCTCTCGCACCAGCGCGCTCTTGCCGACCCCCGGCGCGCCGGTGACCAGCAGCAGGCGCGCCGGACCGCTCGCCGCCCGATCGAAGGTGGCGAGGATCGTCGCCAGCTCCTCGGCACGACCGAACAGCTTCTGCGGAATATGCAGGCACGTCGGGACATCGGCGGTGGCCAGCGGAAACGGCGCGACGGTCCCGCACCCGCGCAGGGCCGTCAGGCAGCGGGCAAGGTCCTCGCGGACCCCCCAGGCACTCTGGTAGCGATCGTCCGCCATTTTCTCGAGCAGGCGCATCACGATCCGCGAAACCGCCTCGGGAACAGCGGGAGATATCCGGTGCGGCGCGGGCGGCGTCAGCGCGATGTGGGCGTGCACCATCTCGATGCCGGCGCGGTCGGGAAACGGCAGCGCCCCGGTCAGCAGCTCGTAGAGCGTGACACCGAAGGCGTACAGGTCGGCGCGGTGATCGAGCCGGCGATTGATCCGCCCCGTCTGTTCCGGCGCGGTGTAGGCGAGCGTGCCCTCCAGCTGGGTCGGACTGAGGAACTCCTGCTGTTCCTGGTTGAGCTGCGAGGCGACCTCGAAGTCGATGATGCGCAATTCGCCGCTCGTCTCGTTCCAGACGATGTTGGCCGGGTTGATGTCCTTGTGGATGATCCGTCGCTCGTGGATGGCGCCGATCGCCTCGGCGATCGCAATCGCCACCTCGAGGCCGCGCGCCAGTCCGAAGGCCCCCCGCTCGAGAATGCGGTCGAGGGAAACACCACCGATATCCTCCGCGACGATGGCGACGCCACCGGGCAGATCGAGCAGGTCGTAGACCCCGATCACGCCCGGCGTCCCCGCCAGCGAGCGGGTGATTTCGAATTCGCGCCGGCAGCGGCGGATCGCCTCGCCGTCGGCCTGCGGGTCGGAAAACAGCTTGAGGACGACGGCCCGGCCATCTTCCTGCCGATGCGCGCGGAAGACCTGGGTGCCCCGGCAGGCATACAATTCCTCGCCGAGGACGAAGCCGGGCGCGGTCGTCACCTCGCCGCCTCCCGGCAAGGCCCCGGCACGCGGGGGCGATCAGTCCACCGGCACGGCATCGAAAACCTCGGCGACATGTGCGGCAAATGCCGCATTCTCCGCATCCGCCCGCAGCGAGGGGAAAAAGGACAGGCAGACCTCGTCCGGTGCCGACAGATTGATCACCAGGATAGGCCGGTTGACCAGCACGGCCCCCAGGGTATCGCGCGGATCGATGTTGACGCCGCTCTGGTGGCGGAGGGAACGGCAACCGCGCAGATAATCCGGCGTTTCCAGGAAGGTGTAGTTGTTCCAGCTGGTGACGACGAACGACAGGGCGTCGTCGACGGTGCCGACCGCACCCGCGCGGACGGCATCCTCGACGGCGCGGAAGAGGCTGACGTCGATCCGCCCGTCCTTGATCCGGCGCGTCCGCTCATGGATCTGGCGGGCAATTTCCTCGACCGGGCGTTCGCCCGCCACGGACACCGGAACAAAGGCGATGTAATTGCCGCAATGCGTCGCGCGCATCTCGGGCGGCAGCAGGTCGGAAAGCATCTTGAAGCTGATCGTCTGCTCCTCCGGCAGGCTCCGCCCGCTGCGATTGAGGGCGTGCAATCCCTTGGCCAGCGCGGCGCAGATCACCGCGTTGCGGGTCACCTCCGGGGCATGCGCGCGGCAGCGCGCCAGCAGCCCGCCGAGCCGGAAGAAGCGGACGATCGGCGGACGCCTTGCGCGCCGGTGCGCCAGCAGGCAGTCGGGCACCTCGGCAAGGGGAATCGCGTAGCCTCCGTCATCGGCGACGCGATAGTCGGCCAGCGCGGAAAGATTCTCCCGGTGCCGCGCGTCATCCAGCCCCAGCGTCTCGACGACCCGGTCGCCCGGCACCGTGCGCAGGGCGCGCACCGCCGCCTCGATCGCGGCCTGCCGCGCACTGTCTCCGTCGAGTCCGGCGTTGTAGTGCTCGATCATCCGGTTGAACAGGAACTCCGCGCTGCGCGCATCGAGATAGGTATGCTCGCTGGTCTGCGCGATCAGGAACTCGTCGCTGCCGCGTCGACGCAGGACGGCAAGCGCCATCGGACAATGCGCTCCGTCGGCGGCGAGATCGAGACTGTCGCGGCACCAGGCGCCGAAGGCCTGATCGAGATCGTCGCAGTCGATCGCCCGGAAGGACGGAGACAGCGCATCGGCGGGTCGCCATGCATAGTCGGTCTGGGCCGAGAAGTGCAAGCGGTGCGCGAACTTGTCCACCGCACCGGCGACGGCGCGAAAACTGGCCTCCAGGCGCTCCGCATCGAGCACCCCGGAAAAGCGGTAGCCGCTGGTGAAATAGATGTTGGCCCGGTTCATCAGGCATTCGAGCCCGATCGGACCGACCGGCCCGGTCGTGCCCACCGGGCCGATGGATTCTGCGCTGGCGCTGGTCACGGCATCCCCCTTCTTGTTCTGGCCGGCCAATGCGGAATCGCCGGTCCCCCCCGGCTGCCGACATCCACCCTGGCGACTCATTCTAGCCACTTTCCCCCGCTGCGTCCGTATCGCATCGCCTGCACCGCTCACGCAGCGCGGCGCCGGGGCTTCAGCGCCCCGGGAAGGGTGCCTCCGGCTCTGCCGGGCAGTTTGCGAGCAAGGCCCGGACGGCGGCCTCGCACAGTTCGAGCACATGCTCGAAGCCGGCCTCGTTACCGTAGTAGGGGTCAGGGACTTCGGTGCCTGCCAGCGCGGGCACGCAGTCGAGCAACAGGGACAGCCGGTCGTGCCGTGCCGGCGGGCAGATCCGCCGCAGCGCGGCCAGGTTGGCGCGATCCATGGCGAAGATCCGGTCGAAGCGTTCGAAATCCTCGGGCACCACCTGTCTCGCCCGCAGGCGGGAAAGATCGTAGCCGCGCCGCGCCGCCACGCGCTGCGCCCGCGCGTCAGGCGCTTCGCCGACGTGATATCCGTGGGTTCCCGCCGAATCCACCTTGATCGCCCCGGCCAGCCCGGAGCGCGCCGCAAGCGTGCGACAGACCTCCTCGGCCAGGGGGGAACGGCAGATATTGCCCATGCAGACGAAGAGAACGCGCACGCCTTGCTCCGTACTCCGCCGGCAGCGGAGGATGAAAGCGGGGAAAAGGGGAAGGAAAAAAGAGGAAAGGGAGTTCCGCCTGTCGCAGGAATGGTGCCCCCGGTCGGAATCGAACCAACACCTGATGCTTACAAGGCAACTGCACGACCTTCATGCTACGGGGGCGCGGCCGCGCGGGCCGAGGGCGGATTATAGCCGAACCTCCCGCGCCTCCCAACGATCGCGCGGGATTCGTCGGGAATACCGCCGGAACGGACGGCGCACCGCTTCCTGAGCCCCGCCCAAGCCGCTAGAATCGCACGACAACTCCAGCCGACGCGGATCGATGCCCACCCTCTCCAACCCCTCAGAAATCGCCCGCGAGGCCCTGCGGCAGCTGGCCGCGCGGCGGATGCCTCCCTCCCCGGACAACTACCGCGCCCTCTACCATGAAATCGCCGGCACCGTGGATCGCAGCGGCGATGCCGCCAGCGAGCGCGAATTCCGGGCACTGCTTGCCGCCCTGCCAAGGGAGGAGCCGCTGCAGCAGCGCCTGGTGCGGGAGCTCGAGCAGACCCTCAGGAACAACGATGCGGCCGGATTCCGCAAGATCCTCGCGGAGTTCGTGCGGACACACAGCGCCGACGACCAGCTCGGCTGGAGCGAACTGATCGCCGATCTGCTGCGCCAGTGGGAGGCCAAACAGAGCGGCCTGACGCCCGGGCGCAAGCGCGAAGCGCTCGAGCATGTCCTGGGCGGTGCCGCCAGCAACAACGAGCTGCTTTTCGGGCGCCTGCAGAATCTCGTCCGCTCGTGGTCGCAGAACCCCGCCGCTCCGGAAACTCCGCTGGTCGACGAAGACTCCGGCACGTCGCCGGGAACGTCCGGATCGCCGGAATCGGTCGCTGCTGCCGGAGCGCCGCCGGGCCGCACCGGCGCCCAGCTGACCGAACTGCGGGAGCTGTTCGCGTTCACGCTGGAAGCGGCGGTAGCGGCGCAGCTGGCCGAGGAACCCGAGCTCGCCGCCGACGCCCGCCATCTTGCCGCTGCGGTGCGCAGCGCCGGCACACCGAAGGCGATGGAAACGCTGCTCGGCAACATCAAGCGCTTCGCCTTCCGCCTCGAACTGCTGGCGGAGGACCGCAACGAGCTGCGCACCGGGCTGCTGCAGCTCCTGCAACTGCTGATCGAGAACGTCGGCGAACTGGTCATCGACGACCGCTGGCTGCAGGGACAGATCGCCATCGTCCGCGATATCGTCGCGCAGCCGCTCAACCTGCGCGCCATCGACGACGCCGAGCGACGCATCAGGGAAGTCATCTACAAGCAGAGCCAGCTCAAGCAGAGTCTCAACGATGCGCGCGAAGCGCTGAAGAACATGCTTGCCGGTTTCGTGGACCAACTCGCCGAATTCGCCGACTCGACCTCCGATTATCACGACAAGATCGAGGTCTGCGCGGAAAAGATCAGCAAGGCCGAGAACATCACCCAGCTCGAGGACGTACTGGCCGAGGTGATGCGCGAAACCCGCGTCGTCCAGCTCAACGCACAGCGCTCGCGCGACGAACTGCACGCCGCGCGGCTGCGCGTGCAGGAAACCGAACGGCGCATCGGCGAACTGCAGGCCGAACTCGACAAGGCCAGTCTGCTGGTGCGCCACGACCAGCTGACCGGCGCGCTCAACCGCCGCGGGCTGGAGGAAGCCTTCGCCAAGGAAACCGCGCGCGCCGGGCGGCGTCGCTCGCCCCTGTGCGTCGCCCTGCTCGACATCGACAATTTCAAGAAGCTCAACGACACCCTCGGGCACGATGCCGGCGACGCCGCGCTGGTGCACCTGTGCACGGTCATCCGCGAGGCGCTGCGCCCGCAGGACACGGTGGCCCGGCTCGGCGGCGAGGAGTTCATCATCCTGCTGCCGGACACACCGCTCGCCGACGCCGGCCGCGCCCTCGTCCGCCTGCAGCGCGAACTGACCCGCCGCTTCTTCCTGCACAACAACGAAAAGCTGCTGATCACCTTCAGCGCCGGCGTCACCGAGCTCCGGACCGATGACGACCAGGCCAGCATCACCAAGCGCGCCGACGAGGCCATGTACCAGGCCAAGCAGACGGGAAAGAACCGGGTCGTTTCAGTGTAAAGGCACGAACATTGCTTGCCGTCACGCGACGCACCGGACAAAAACGGAGAGGAAAACCATGTTCAACGGCAGCAACATCCTGGTCACCGGGGGCACCGGCTCCTTCGGCAAACGCTTCATCGCCACCCTGCTCGAACGGCACGCCCCGAACAAGATCGTGGTGTACAGCCGCGACGAGCTCAAGCAGTTCGAGATGTCGAACCAGGCGCCCTTCGCCGCCCGCCAGGACGTGATGCGCTACTTCCTCGGCGACGTGCGCGACCTGCCCCGCCTGGAGCGCGCGATGGAAGGCATCGACATCGTGGTCCACGCCGCCGCCCTCAAGCAGGTGCCGGCGGCCGAATACAACCCCTTCGAGGCGGTCAAGACGAACATCATCGGGGGGCAGAACGTCATTGACGCCTGCCTCGCCGGCAAGGTCCGGCGGGTCATCGCACTGAGCACCGACAAGGCGGCCGCGCCGATCAACCTCTACGGCGCCACCAAGCTCTGCTCCGACAAACTCTTCGTCGCCGCCAACAACTATCGCGGCACGCGGGACATCCGCTTCTCGGTCGTGCGCTACGGCAACGTCCTCGGCAGCCGTGGCTCGGTCATCCCTTTCTTCCTGCAACGCAAGGGGGGGGGCGTCCTGCCGATCACCGACGAGCGCATGACGCGCTTCTCGATCACCCTGCAGGAAGGCGTCGACTTCGTGCTCGACTGCCTGGCGCGCATGTGGGGTGGCGAGCTCTTTGTCCCCAAGATTCCCTCCTACCGCATCCTCGACGTCGCCAGCGCGATCGCGCCCGAATGCCGCACCGAGGTGGTCGGCATCCGCCCCGGCGAAAAGCTGCACGAGGAAATGATCACCGATACCGACTCGCTGAACACGCTGGAATTCGACGATTACTACGTCATCCTGCCCTCGACGCCGCTGTGGGACGTCGATGCGTTCAGCGCGCAGAGCGGCCGGCAGGCGGCACGCCGCGTTCCCTTCGGCTTCCGCTACAACAGCGGCGACAACCCGGATTTCCTGACGGTGGACCAGCTGCGCGCACTGATGTCGAGCGAGCTGCATGTCTGAGGCGATGATCCCCTACGGCCGGCAGGACATCTCCGAGGCCGACATCGACGCCGTCGTTGCCGTCCTGCGCTCCGACTTCCTCACCCAGGGGCCGGCCGTCGCCGCCTTCGAACGCACCGTCGCCGATCATTGCGGCATCGCGCACGCGGTCGCCGCCAACAGCGCCACCTCGGCACTGCACCTCGCCTGCGCGGCCCTCGGACTGGGGCCCGGTGACCGCCTGTGGACGGTTCCCAACACCTTCGTCGCCTCGGCCAATTGCGCCCGCTACTGCGGCGCCACGGTCGACTTCGTCGACATCGACCCGCTGACGCGCAACCTCAGCGTGCCCGCCCTGCGCGCCAGGCTCGCCGATGCCGCGCGCACCGGCACGCTGCCGAGAATCGTCGTTCCCGTCGCCTTCGCCGGCCTGCCCTGCGAGATGGCGGAAATCCGGGCCCTGGCCGACGACTACGGCTTCGCCATCCTCGAGGATGCCTCGCACGCCATCGGCGCCCGCTACCGAGACCGGCCGGTCGGTTGCGGCGAATGGGCGGACATCACTGTCTTCAGCTTCCACCCGGTGAAGATCGTCACCACCGGCGAAGGCGGCATGGCGGTCACGCGCGATCCGGCACTCGCCGCGCGCATGGCCCGCCTGCGCTCGCACGGCATCACCCGCGACCCCGCCGAAATGGACACCCCGCCCGCGGGCCCCTGGATCTACGAGATGCAGGAACTGGGCTGGAACTACCGGATGACCGACCTTCAGGCCGCCCTCGGCAGCTCGCAGATGCGCAGGCTGGACGATTTCGTCGCCCGCCGCGCCGCGCTCGCTGCCCGCTACGACGCCCTGCTCGCCGGCAGCGGCCTGACCCTGCCGCCACGCACCGTCGACGGCCACTCGGCCTGGCACCTCTATGTCGTCGGCTGGAACGAGGAACGTTCCGGCCTGAGCCGCGACGCGGCGTTCATGCACCTGCGCGCCGCCGGCATTGGCGTGAATGTGCACTACATTCCGGTCCATCTCCAGCCCTATTACCGCCGTCTCGGCTTCCGGCCCGGCCAGTTTCCGGCCGCCGAGGCCTACTACGCCACCGCGCTCAGCCTGCCGCTCTACGCCACGCTCGACGAAGCGGCGCAGGATCGGGTGATCGCAACCCTGCGCGGAATGGTCGATCGATGAACGACACCGTGATCATCGTCCAGGCCCGGATGACCTCGACCCGGCTGCCGGGCAAGGTATTGCTGCCGATCGCCGGACGTCCGATGCTCGCCTACCAGCTCGAGCGCTTGCGCCGCTGCGCACGCGCGCAGCGCATCGTGATCGCCACCACGACCAATGCCAGCGACGATCCGATCGTCGCCTTCTGCGCCGCCGAGAACGTCGATTGCACGCGCGGCGCCGAGCACGATGTCCTTTCCCGCTACTTCGAGGCAGCCAGCCGTTTCCATGCCGGCACGGTGGTCCGCGTCACTTCGGACTGCCCGCTGATCGACCCGTCCCTGATCGACCGGGCCATCGACGCCCACGCCGCCGGCGATTGCGACTACGTCTCGAACATGATCGAACCGACCTGGCCCTACGGCATGGCCGTCGAGGTCTTCTCGATGCGCGCCCTCGGCGAAGCACAGGCGGAAGCCCGCGACCCGGCCGAGCGCGAGCACGTCACCCCCTTCATTTATTGGCGCCCCGACCGTTATCGCTTGAGATCGCTGACCATGCAGCCCGACCTCAGCGCGCACCGGTGGACGGTGGACACCCCCGAGGATTTCGAACTCGTCCGGCGCATCCTCACGACCCTTTACCCGCGCAGGCCCGAGTTCACGATGGATGACGTACTAGCCCTGCTCGCCGAGCACCCCGACTGGTCCGCGCTCAACCGCGACGTGGTCCAGAAGAGCGCCACGCAGACGCAACTGACCGACAAGGAAAGCCGATGACCTACCAAACCGAGCAGGAAGCCTTCTGGGCCGGCGATTTCGGTGCCGAATACATCGGCCGCAACCAGGGCAGCGAGCTGCTGGCGGCCAATCTCGCATTCTTCGCCAAGGCGCTGGCCGCCGCCCGCGGACTGTCGAGCTGCATCGAATTCGGCGCCAACATCGGCATGAACCTGCGGGCGCTGCAACTGCTTTACCCGAGGCAGGAGCAGCACGCCATCGAAATCAACCCGCAGGCCGCCGCCGAACTCGGCCGGGTGATCCCGCCGGCGCATGTGCACCAGGCATCGATCCTCGACTTCGCGCCGGCGCGCACCTGGGATCTCGCACTGATCAAGGGTGTCCTCATCCACATCAACCCCGACTGGCTGCCCCGGGTATACGACGCCCTGCACCGCGCCACCGGGCGCTACCTGCTGGTCTGCGAGTACTACAACCCGAGTCCGGTGGCGATCCCCTACCGCGGCCACGCCGACCGCCTGTTCAAGCGCGATTTCTGCGGTGAGATCCTCGACCGCCATCCCGACCTCGCGCTGATCGACTACGGCTTCGCCTACCGGCGCGACCCGAACTTCCCGCAGGACGACATCACCTGGTTCCTCATGGAAAAGCGAGACTGACATGCTGAAATACTGCACCCGGTGCGTGATGCCCGACACCAAGCCCGACCTGCATCTTGACGAGGAGGGCGTGTGCAACGCCTGCCGCAGCTACGAGCGGCGCACCGAGGTCGACTGGGACGCCCGCCACGCGGAGCTGCTCGGCGTGCTCGGGAAATACCGCCGGCCGGACGGCGCCAACTGGGACTGCATCGTGCCGGTCTCCGGCGGCAAGGACAGCACCTATCAGGTGGTGCGCATGCTGCAACTCGGCCTCAATCCGCTGTGCGTCACCTCCACCACCTGCGACCTGTCGGACATCGGCCGCAAAAACATCGAGAACCTCAAGCGGCTGGGCGTTGACTACATCGAGATGACGCCCAACCCACGCATCCGCGCCAAGCTCAACCGTATCGGCCTGACCCAGGTGGGCGACATTTCCTGGCCCGAGCACGTCGGCATCTTCACCATTCCGGTTCGCGCGGCGGTGCAATACAACGTGCCGCTGATCATCTGGGGCGAGAACTCCCAGAATGAATATGGCGGCCCGGCCGCGGCGGCCGAGAACAATGTGCTCAACCGTCGCTGGCTGGAGGAATTCGGCGGCCTGCTCGGCATGCGCGTCTCCGACCTGATCGGGCTGGACGGCATCGAAGCGCGCCATCTGATCCCCTACTCCTACCCGAGCGACGAGGAGCTCGCGCGGGTCGGCGTCACCGGCCTGTTCCTCGGCTACTACCTGCCCTGGGACGGCCTGTCGAATGCCCTGATCGCCCAGGCGCACGGCTTCACCACCTACCACCGCATGGTCGAGGGGTCGATGGTCAGCTACGAGAACCTCGACAACCACCAGACCGGCATCCACGACTACTTCAAGTTCCTCAAGTTCGGTTTCGGCCGCGCCACCGACCTCGCCTGCCTGCATGTCCGGCGCGGCCGCCTGACGCGCCAGGATGCGCAGGACATCGTGCGTCGCCTGGACGGGCAGTTTCCCTGGGAGTACCTCGGCAAATCGCTGGCCGACATCCTCGACCCGCTCGACATGAGCGTCGACGAATTCATCCGCATCTGCGACAAGTTCACCAACAAGAAGATCTTCCTGCGCGATGCCGCCGGGCATCTCGTCAAGGACCGCCACGGCAACCTCACCAAGATCAACTACGACAACGCATGAAGGTCGCCATCGTCGACTACGGGATGGGCAACCTCGGTTCGGTCCGCCGCGCGCTGACCGAGCTCGGCGTCGACGTCATTGTCGCCGAGCGGCCCGACCAGCTCGCCGCCGCGGCACGCATCGTGCTGCCGGGTGTCGGCAGCTTTACCGACGGCATGGCGCACCTCGACGCCCGGGGCTGGAGCGATGCACTGCGCGAGCGGACGTTGACGCACGGCATCCCGCTGCTCGGCATCTGCCTGGGCATGCAACTGCTTGCCGGCGCCGGCAGCGAAGGCGGCAACGGCACCATGACGCCCGGACTCGCCCTGATTCCGGGCGACGTCGTCCGTCTCGACGCCCTCGGCTGCACGCTGCGCATTCCACACGTCGGCTGGAACGCCATCGTGCCGCATGGCACGCCGCCCCTGCTCGCCGGCATCCCGCCGCAGACCGATTTCTACTTCGTGCACAGCTACGCCTTCCGTCCGGCCAGCGCGTCGCACATCCTGGCCACCACCGACTATGGCGTTCCCCTCACTGCCGTCGTCGGCGACGGTCCGGTGATGGGCACGCAGTTCCACCCGGAAAAGAGCTCGCGCGCCGGCTTCCGGCTGCTGAAGAATTTTCTCGAGGGCATCCCGTGCTGAAGGTCCGCGTCATCCCCACCCTGCTCTGGAAGAACTTCGGCCTCGTCAAGGGCGTCGGCTTCGACAGCTGGCGCCGTGTCGGCCCGGTCCTGCCGGCAATCAAGGTTTACAACACGCGCGACGTGGACGAACTGATCCTCGTCGACATCACCGCCACCCGCGAGGCGGCCGAGCCCGACGCGGAATCGGTGCACGATTTCGCCGACGAATGCTTCGTCCCGTTCACGGTCGGCGGCGGCATTGCCGGAATCGAGCAGATCCAGCGCCTGCTGCGCGCCGGCGCCGACAAGATCAGCCTGAACTCGGCGGCCTACGCCAACCCCCGGCTGGTCGACGACGCTGCCCGGCGCTACGGCGCGCAGTGCATCGTTGCCAGCATCGATGCCCGCCGCCACGCCGACGGAAACTACGAGTGCTTCAGCCACGCCGGAACGCAGGCCACCGGACGCCGCCCGGACGACTGGGCGCGCGAACTCGCTGACCGCGGCGCCGGAGAAATACTGATTACCTCGATCGACCGCGATGGCACCATGACGGGCTACGATCTCGCCCTCGTCGAATGCGTCACACGCGCAGTCAACCTGCCGGTGATCGCTTCCGGCGGCGCCGGCAACTACGAGCACATGCGCCAGGCCATCCAGGACGCCGGCGCGTCGGCGGTCGCCGCCGCCAGCATCTTCCACTTCACCGAGCAGACACCGGCCGAAGCCAAGAAGGCCCTGGCCGCAGCCGGCATCCCGGTGCGGCCCGGTTACGCCGCAGGCCCGGCCTGAGATGCGCGCTCCACCCGCCCCCGCTCCAAACCGGCCGCCGGCGGAGCGCCACCGCGCGAGGGCCTCGTGAACTGCCGCCCGCTGCGCATCGTCTTCCGCGCCGATGCCTCGACGGCGATCGGCGCCGGCCACGTCGTCCGCTGCGCGACGCTGGCGTCCGAACTTGCCACGCGCGGTGCGACGATTCACTTCCTCTGTCGTACGCTGCCCGGCGATTACTGCGCATGGCTGGAAGCACGCGGTTTTGGCGTGACCCGTCTGAGCGCGGAGAACCTCGACGAAGAGATCGCGGCAAGCCGCGCGGCCCTGGCAGCGCTCGGCTCCGTCGCCTGGCTGGTGGTCGATCACTACGGTCTCGATGCGCGCTGGGAGCGCGCCCTGCGCCCGCTGGCCGAGAGGCTGCTGGCAATCGACGACACGGCCGACCGTCCCCACGACTGCGACCTGCTGCTCGACCAGAATCTCGTCTCCGGCGCGGCCGGGCGCTACGCCGGACTCCTGCCGCCGCGAGCCGAATGCCTGCTCGGCCCCCGCCATGCCCTGCTGCCCCCCGCCTTCGCGGCCGCCCGTGCCGGCCGCCACATCCGCGACGGCGAGGTGCGTCGTATCCTGGTCTGTTTCGGAGGCAGCGATCCGCAGGGACACACGCTTGCCGCCCTCGACGCACTGCGCGCGCACGCCGGCCGCCTGGCGCGGATCGATGTCGTCGTCGGCCCGGCCAATCCCGCGCGGACCGCCATTGCCGCAGCCTGCCAGGGTCTCCCGACTGTCCTGCACTGTCCGGCCGAGGACATGGCCGGCCTGCTCGCCGAGGCGGACCTGGCCATCGGCGCCGGTGGCACGATGAACTGGGAGCGCGCCTGCGTCGGTGTACCGGCACTGGCTTTCGGCATCGCCGAGAACCAGCGGCTCGTTCTCGAGGCCATGATCGAAGGGGGCTACGCCGTCGGCACCCCGCAGATGACGCCACCCGATCCGGCGGGCATTGCCGCCTGGCTCGCTGCCCTGCTCGCCAGTCCGCCCCTGCTGCGTGGTCTGGCGGAGCGTGGCCGGGCTCTGGTCGACGGACAGGGCGCACGACGCGTCGCCGACCGCCTGCTGCCCGTTCCCATCGTCTTCCGTCCGGCTCGGCAGGACGACTGCGCTGCCCTGCTGAGCTGGCGCAATCACCCGACTGTTCGCGCGGTTTCGCACGATCCGGCGGAGATCGAGGCGGCCACCCATGCCGCCTGGCTCGAGCGCACCCTCGGCGATCCCCACCGCCTGTTGCTGATCGCCGAACGCCAGGGCGAGGCCATCGGTGTCGTGCGCTTCGATCTCGACGCCCCGGAGGCGCTCATCTCGGTCTATCGTGTACCAGGAAGCACGGCGTGCGGCGGCCTGATCCGCGCCGCCAGCGACTGGCTCGCCGGGCAGCGGCCGGAAGTCCGCCGCATCATCGCCGAAGTCCTGCCGGATAACGCCGCCTCGCTCGCCGCCTTCCATGCCGCGGGTTACCGCGACAGCAGGCACACCCTGGTCCTCGAACTGGAAACGCCATGAACGAACACGCCGAGAAGTCCGCCAAGACCCCCGCCCCGGGACACGCAGCCCAGCACGCCACACGCTTCGCCATTGCCGGCCGGCCGATCGGCCGCGACGCCCCCCCCTTCGTGATCGCCGAGATGTCGGGCAACCACAACCAGTCCCTCGAGCGCGCGCTGGCGATCGTCGAGGCTGCCGCGGCGGCCGGCGCGCACGCGCTCAAGATCCAGACCTACACGGCCGACACGATGACGCTGGACAGCGACCGGGGGGAGTTCTTCATCGCCGATCCCAACTCGCTATGGCAGGGCAAGTCGCTGTATACCCTGTACCAGGAGGCCCACACCCCGTGGGAATGGCATCGCCCGATCTTCGCGCGGGCGCGCGAGCTCGGCCTGATCGCATTCTCGACACCGTTCGACGAAAGCGCCGTCGATTTTCTCGAAACACTGGACGTTCCCTGCTACAAGATCGCCTCCTTCGAGAACACCGACCTGCCGCTGATCCGCAGGGTCGCGGCGACCGGCAAGCCGGTGATCATCTCGACCGGCATGGCCTCGGTCGGCGAACTCGACGAAGCGGTGCGCACCGCCCGTGCGGCCGGCTGCCGCCACCTGGTGCTGCTCAAATGCACCAGCACCTATCCGGCGACGCCGGCCAACACCAATCTGCGCACCATCCCGCACCTGCGCGAGCTGTTCGGCTGCGAGGCCGGGCTGTCCGACCACACCATGGGGGTGGGCGCGGCGGTCGCCAGCGTGGCGCTCGGCGCTACGGTCATCGAGAAGCACTTCACCCTGGCCCGCGCCGACGGCGGCGTCGATTCAGCCTTCTCGCTCGAACCGGCTGAAATGCGCACGCTGGTGGTCGAAACCGAACGTGCCTGGCAGGCGCTCGGCACGGTCAGCTACGGCGCCTCGGCGGCCGAAGAGAAGAGCAAAATCTTCCGCCGCTCGATCTACGCCTGTCGCGACATCGCCGCCGGCGAAGCGCTGACCCCGGAAAACATCCGCATCATCCGCCCCGGACTTGGCCTGCCCCCCCGCGATTACGACCGCTGTCTCGGCCGCGCGGCACGCGCCCCGATCGCCCGGGGAACGCCGATCGACTGGTCGCTGCTGGCCTGACCTCCCGCCGTCGCGCCCTGCTCCTTTCCGTCCCGTTCCGCCCCTTTCTGCCTCTTTCCGCCCTTATCCGAAAGCCCTCCATGCGCGTCATCCAGAATCCCTACCAGAACGCCATCCATCGCGCGGCCTACGATCTGATCTGCAACGCCCTGCTCGTCGATGCGCACGAACTGCTCATCGAATTCCTGCAGGCCGACGAGAACAACGACGAAACCTGGCAGCTGCTCGGCATGATCGCCGCAGTCCAGCACGACGGCGAAACCGCCGATACACTGCTTGGCCAGGCGCATCGCCTGAATCCGGAAAACCCGCTGACGCTCAAGCTGCTCGGCCAGATCGCGCTGGAACGCAACGATCCGGCCAAGGCGATCCAGTGGTTCAACCGGGCCAAGGCCCGGGCGCCGGAGGATCGCGAGATCGACGCGGCCCTGGCGCTGGCCTACTCCGCCGGCGGCAAGAGCAAGAAAGCCTCCGCCTATTTCGCACAGAGCGCGCTGGAGGGCGAGCAACGGCCCGACTTCCTGTTCAACGCCGCGCTGTTCTGCGTCAACGAGGGACGCCTGGAGGAAGCCCGCGTACTCTTCGTCAAGCTGCTGGACATCGACCCGCAGCACCTGAACGCCCGCCTGCAGCTGATCCAGATCCTGCAGAAGCAGGATCGCAAGGACGAGGCCATCGACATCCTGCGCAGCGCGGTCGCGCTCGAGCCGGAGAACGAGGCGCTGCTCATCGAACTGGCCGAATCGCTGTTCGAGCGGAAGAAGGACGAACACCGGGACGAGGTGCTCCGGCTGGCCGAGCGCGACTGGCACGATCACGACTGTCTCGTCCGTTCGCTCTATCTGCTGGCCAAGCTGGCCGAGCATGAAAAACGGCACGCCGAGGCGGAAAGCTACTTCGAGGCGGTGACCAAGCTGGCCTCGATGAACCCCCGCGTGCGACTGGGCGCGGGCGAGTACTTCCTGTCGCGCATCAATTTCGCGCAGGCCTTCACCAATTTCATCGCGGCCCACGGCTGCGCCGGCGACAACGAGGACGTGCGCATCGAGGCGATGCTCGGAGTCGTGCGCTGCGCCTACCGCTCGGGCGCCCCCGAGCTCGGCGAGGCCTTCCTGGCCGAGCACCTCGAGGGCGAAACCGCGGAAAACCGGCACAAGCGGCTGCTCCTGCTGGCATCGTCGCTGATCCAGGACAAACTGCTGCCACAGGCCGAAAAGCACCTGCGGACGATCGTCGGGGAGGATGCGGAACACCGCGCCGCCCACGAATACCTCGCCCAGGTGCTCAACGAACAGGACAAGAACGACGAGGCCTTCGATTTCCTCAGCGAAGCGGTCAAGCGCTTTCCCCGTTCCTACTACCTGCATTTCCAGCTCTCGGTGGCCTGCATGCGCATCGGCGAGTACGAGATCGGCATCCGCCACATCCGGCGCGCCCTGCGCCTGAAGAAGAACAACTACGAGGCGCGCGGCAACCTCGCCGTGCTGCTCGCCGAATCCGGCCAGCCGAGCCGTGCGCTGGGTATCTATAACGCACTGTTCGAGGAGGACCCCGAGCACCATTACGCCGACCAGCTGCGAATGAATCGTTCGATCACCCTGATGGCGCGCGGGCGGACCGAGGAGGGTCTGGAGGAATACAACATCCGCCACCGTCTCTACAAGAACCGGGAACGGCACGCCTTCGAGAACGTCGACGGCAAGTACCCGTCCTTTGCCGGAAAACGGGTGCTGGTCATCTGCGAACAGGGCATCGGCGACGAGATCCTGTTCATCCAGTTCGTCCCGCAACTACTCGAGGAAGGCGCGCAGAGCGTGACCGTCGAGGTTTCCCAGAAACTCCTGCCGCTGTTCCGCCGCTCCTTCCCCGGAATCGTCTTCGTCCCCCGCCAGAAGCCGGGGCACCCGCTGTTCAAGGCCGATTTCGACTGCCAGGTCGTGATGGGCGACCTGATGCAGCGGCATTTCCGCAAGCACGGCAGCATCGACGTACCGCGCAGACCGTTCCTCATTCCGGATGCGCAGCGGGTGGCTTGGTGGACGCGCCGGCTCAACGCGCTTAAAACCGGCGAGCGCAAGCTCAACGTCGGGATCGCCTGGCGCAGCAGCCTGCAGACCGGGCGGCGCAAACAGTTCTGGCCGCCGATCGAGCAATGGGAACGGCTGATGCGCAACGACCGGGTGAACTGGATCACCCTGCAGTACGACCACAAGGCCGAGGAACTCGACCGCCTGCGCGAACGGGGCGCGCGCCTGCACACCTTCCCCGAGGTTGACCAGTTCGACGACATCGACGAAGTCGCCGCCCTCACCCGCGCACTCGACCTCGTCGTTTCCGCGCCGGTTTCCGTGCCGATGATCGCCGGAGCCGTCGGCACCCCGGCCTGGGCCTTCGAACCGCGCTTCGAATGGAGCCTGTTCGGCAGCCGGCGGATTCCGATCATGCCCTACATGCGCCCCTTCATCCGCGGCTACCGGGAAAGCTGGGAAAACACCGTCGATCGCTTGCTCGCCGCGCTCGAGCGGCGCGTCGAGCGCAACTGACGCGGGCAACCCATAGCGGGCCAAAACTGGCCCGCTAATTGCTTCAAATGGCTTGCGGTACCACTCTAAATCCAGGAGCAAGCCATGCCTCAGATCATCAACACGAATATTGCCTCGCTCAACGCGCAGCGCAATCTGAACACCTCGCAAGGATCACTGCACACGGCGCTCGAGCGCCTCTCCTCCGGCCTGCGCGTCAACAGCGCCAAGGACGACGCCGCCGGCCTCGCCATCGCCACCCGCATGACCGTCCAGTCGCGCGGCATGACCGTCGCCATCCGCAACGCCAACGACGGCATCTCTCTCGCCCAGACCGCCGAGGGCGCCCTCGGCCAGATCCGCGAACACCTGATGCGCATGCGCGACCTCGCCGTCCAGTCCGCCAACGCCACCAACACCGCCGGCGACCGCTCCGCGCTCAACGCCGAATTCAGCCAACTGCAGGCGGAAGTGGCGCGGATCATCGTGCAGACCAAGTTCAACGGCAAGGAAATCATCGGCGCCAGCGCCGGTTCCAATGAATTCCAGGTCGGCGCCAACGCCGGCGAGAAGGTCACCGTCACCACCACCAACCTCTCGGCCAACACCGACTTCCTGAGCGTGATCAACAACCTGTCCATCGGAGTCACCGTCGATCGCGCCAGCGAGGCGCTGGTCCAGCTCGACGTCGCCCTGGTCACGGTCAGCACCGAACGCTCGACGCTGGGTGCCGCCCAGTCGCGTTTCGAGGGCATCATCAGCATGCTCCAGGTCGCCCGCGAGAACCAGTCCGCCGCCGCCAGCCGCATCATGGACGCCGACTACGCCTCCGAGACCGCCAGCCTCACCCGCGCCCAGATCCTCCAGCAGGCCGGCACCGCCATGCTCGCCCAGGCCAACGCGCTCCCCAACAACGTGCTTTCCCTGCTCCGCAACGGCTAACGCACTGCCCCGCTTCGCTCCGGATTCAGGCACGGCGCCCTCGGCGCCGTGCCTGCGTGCGCATGCCACCCAGCGCCCGTCAGACGGCCACGCTCCCCGGGCACGCGCATGAAGCGAATGGAAACGCCCGCCCGAAGCGGCAATATCTGCCGCCTGCCTCCGCCAGCACCGATTTTTTTGCCGCCGGCCTGCTGCCGCTAAAGTTCGTTCCGCCACCGCCGTTAGAGAAATCACACCCCGCAAGTCAGCCGGTCGGGGGTTTTTCGACATCGCGGACCGAATTCCGGAAAAGGAGCGCATCATGCCGCAGATCATCAATACCAACATCGCTTCGCTCAATGCGCAGCGCAACCTCAATACCTCGCAGAGCGCCCTCAACACCGCCCTGCAGCGCCTTTCCTCCGGCCTGCGCGTCAACAGTGCCAAGGACGATGCCGCCGGCCTCGCCATCGCCACCCGCATGACCGCACAATCCCGCGGCATGTCCGTCGCCATCCGTAACGCCAACGACGCCATCTCCATGGCACAGACCGCCGAAGGCGCCCTCGGCCAGATCCGCGATCACCTGATGCGCATGCGCGATCTCTCGGTCCAATCCGCCAACGCCACCAACACGGCAGACGACCGCTCGGCCCTGCAAGCCGAATTCCGCCAGTTGCAGAACGAAGTCAACCGGATCATTTCCCAGACCAAATTCAACGGCAAGGCGATCCTCGACACGGACGCCGGCACGAATTCGTTCCAGGTCGGTGCCAACGCAGGCGAAAAGGTCGACGTAACCACGGCAACCATCGGCCATAACGCCAACTTCTCGCCGGCGGTCAACGTCATCTCCATCGGCGGCGCAGCGACTTCCGCCAATATCGATAGCGCCATCGGCGCGCTCGACACCGCGCTGA
>JAPKHL010000120.1 GCA_026646875.1 Rhodocyclaceae bacterium
ACGCCACACTCGAGAACATCGCCCTCCCGCCAGCGCACCAGATGCACCGGCAGGGCATCAAGCAACTCGTTCCCCAGCACCAGGCCATCAAAGCGCTCTGGCAAGGCATCGAGCCATTCGACACGGGACAGCAGATGCGGCGCGCTGGCGGCGATGGCAGCGCGCTGGCGTGCGCGCAACTCGCCCGACAGATCGAGGATTGCATAGCTCTCAGGCAAGACCCCGCGCGCCTCGAGCTCGAGAAGCAAGTCCGCCGCCAGCCGGCCGGATCCGGCGCCGACCTCGATGATCCGCGGAGCGGTCACCTCGAGAATCTGCGCCACCTGCGCCGCCAGCGACCAGGCAAAGGCCGGCGTCAACTCCGGCGCAGTGATGAAATCCCCGGCAGCGCCGAATTTCCGAGCCCCAGCTGCGTAGTACCCCAAGCCGGGGGTGTAAAGCACGGAAGACATGAAACGGTCGAACCCCAGCCACCCGCCGGCTGCGTCAATCTCTTCCGCCAGGACGCGCGTCAGATCGGCGCTATGTGCCAAGGCATCGGCAGCAGGCATTGGCAGGGTCATTTCGGCCTCTCGTCGTAAAAGGCGCACATCTTCTCCGAAACAACCCACCGCAGGCAACGGAGGCGGAAGCGTATCGAGTGGGACATTTTGCACCACCCGCCAACCGGAAGAGACAAAATGTCTCACCCCTTAACAGCAAACAGCCCCGCAAAGGCCGATTATGCGAAGAAGCGTAGCTGGAACGAAACTTGCGCAAAGTTCCCTTGGCGACAACACGTCGCTTCTACCAAGGGGGATCAATTTCCATGAAAGTCACACGGCGGCAATTCTTCAAGGTTTGCTCCGCCGGGCTGGGTGGTTCGTCCATCGCCATGATGGGCTTCTCGCCGACCGCAGCCCTTGCGGAAGTCAGAACCTTCAAGCTCGCCCGCGCCACCGAAACGCGCAATATCTGCCCGTATTGCTCGGTGTCCTGCGGCGTTCTCATCTACACCACCGGCGATCGTTCCAAGAACACACCGGGAGAAATCATCCACATCGAGGGCGATCCGGACAATCCGGTCAACCGCGGCACGCTGTGCCCGAAAGGCGCCGGCCTGCGCGACATGGTGCAGAGCAAGGACCGCTTGAAGTGGCCGGAAGTGCGCGAAGCCGGCTCCAACGAATGGAAACGGATTTCCTGGAACGAAGCGATCGAACGGATCGCCAAGCACATGAAGGCGGACCGCGACAAGAATTTCGTCGCTCAGAACAAGGACGGCGTCACCGTCAACCGCTGGCCGACCCTGGGTGCGCTCGCCTCATCGGCCGCCTCGAACGAAGCCGGTTACCTCACGGTCAAATTCCTCCGCGCACTCGGCGTCACGCAGCTCGACACCCAGGCACGCATCTGACACGCTCCCACGGTGGCCAGTCTGGCTCCGAGTTTCGGGCGTGGTTCGATGACCAACCACTGGGTTGATCTCAAGAACGCCGACGTTGTTTGGGTCATGGGAGGCAATCCCGCCGAAGCGCACCCGTGCGGCTTCAAATGGGTTATCGAGGCGAAGAAGCAGCGCAAGGCGAAGCTGATCGTCGTCGACCCGCGATTCAACCGCACCGCGGCAGTCGCCGACATCTACGCCCCGATCCGTCCGGGCACCAACATCGCCTTCTTCGGCGGCGTCATCAATTACCTGCTGTCGAAAGACAAGATTCATCACGAGTACGTCAAGCACTACACCAACGCGGCGTTCCTGATCGATCCGGGCTACGGTTTTGCCGACGGCATCTTCTCCGGGTACGACGAGGCCAAGCGCAGCTACGGCAGCAAGGACACCTGGAAATACCAAATGGGCGCCGACGGTTTCGCCAAGATCGACGAAACCCTGCAGGATCCCAACTGCGTCTTCCAGCTGATGAAGCAGCACTACGCGCGCTACACCCCCGAGATGGTCAGCAAGGTGTGTGGCACGCCGCAGGATGCCTTCCTCAAGATCTGCGAACTGGTTGCCAGCACGGCGGCAGCAAACCGCACGCTCTCGTATCTCTACGCACTGGGGCTCACCGAGCACTCCAACGGCTCGCAGAACATCCGCTGCGCGGCGATGATCCAGCTGCTCCTCGGCAACATGGGCATGGCCGGAGGCGGCATCAACGCACTGCGCGGACACGCCAACGTTCAGGGCATCACCGACATGTGCCTGTACGCACAGGTGCTGCCGGGCTATCTCTCGGCCCCGACCGACGCCGACAAGGACCACGAGACCTACCTGGGCAAGCGCACGCCGAAGACGCTGCGGCCGAACCAGATGAACTTCCCGCAGAACTTCCCGAAGTGGTTCACCAGTCTGGCCAAGGCCTGGTACGGCAACGCCGCGACGAAGGACAACGGCTTTGCCTACGACTACTTCCCGAAACTCGGCGGAGCCTCGGATGCACTGTCGATCTTCAACGACATGTACCTCGGCAAGATGCAAGGCTTCATCTGCCAGGGCTTCAACCCACTCGCCTCGCTACCGAACAAGAAGAAGGTCGGCGACGCACTGGCCAAGCTGAAGTACATGGTGGTGATCGATCCGCTGGCGACCGACACCTCGGAGTTCTGGAAGCCGCACGGCGAATTCAACGAGGTCGACCCGACGAAGATCGAAACCGAGGTCTTCCGCCTGCCGGCCAATCTCTTCGCCGAAACCGCCGGCTCGATCACCAACTCCGGCCGCGTCGTTCTCTGGCGCTGGAAGGCTGCCGAAGGACCGGGAGAGTCGAAGGACGACACCGAGATCATCGCCGCGCTCTTCCTCCGGCTCAAGGCGATGTACGCAGCGGAGGGAGGCGCCTTCCCCGAGCCGCTCCGCGACCTGACCTGGACCTACACCCAGCCGGCAAAACCCTCGCCCGAGGAGCTGTTGAAGGAAATCAACGGCAAGGCGCTGGCCGACGTGGTCGACCCGAAGGATCCGACCAAGGTGCTGGTCAAGGCCGGCGAACAGCTGCCGGGCTTCGCCATGCTGCGCGACGACGGATCGACGAGCTGCGGCAACTGGATCTACTGCGGCACCTGGTCGCAGGCCGGCAACAACACCGCCCGGCGTGACAACAGCGACCCGTCCGGCCTCGGCCAGACACTGAACTGGGGCTTCGCCTGGCCGGCCAACCGCCGCATCATCTACAACCGCGCCTCGGCCGATCTCCAGGGCAAACCCTGGGACCCTTCGCGTACGTTGATGAAGTGGACCGGCACCGTCTGGGGCGGCAACGACGTGCCCGACATGCGCCCGAACGCCGCGCCGGAAGAAGGCGTCATGCCCTTCATCATGGCGCCGGAAGGCGTGGCCCGCCTGTTCAGCCGCGAGCTGATGACGGACGCACCGTTCCCCGAGCACTACGAGCCCTTCGAATCGCCGCTCGACGCCAACCCGATGCATCCTGGCAATGCCAGAGCGAAATCCAACCCCGTGGCGCGCGTCTACAAGGGCGACATGGAGGCCTTCGGCGCATCGAAGGATTTCCCCTACGTCGGCACGACCTACCGCCTCACCGAGCACTTCCACTACTGGACCAAGTTCTCGAAGATCAACGCGATCGTTCAGCCCGAACAGTTCGTCGAGATCGGCGAGGAGCTGGCCAAGGAGAAAGGAATCAAGGCTGGCGACAAGGTCAAGGTGCGCTCCAACCGCGGTTTCGTGAAGGCCGTCGCGGTGGTCACCAAGCGCATCAAGGCCCTCGATGTGGATGGCAGGAAGGTGCACACCATCGGCATCCCGATCCATTTCGGATTCAAGGGTGCCACGAAGCCGGGATTCATGAGCAACACACTCACCCCCTTCGTCGGTGACGCCAACACGCAGACGCCTGAATTCAAGGCGTTCCTCGTCAACATCGAGAAGATCTAAGGAGAGCTGACATGGCATTGCAATCGCTAGACATCAAGCAGCGCTCCGCGACCACGACGCCCAGCCCCCAGGCCCGGCAGACGGTCGAGATCGCCAAGCTCATCGACGTCTCCGCCTGCATCGGCTGCAAGGCCTGCCAGGTGGCGTGCATGGAGTGGAACGACGTGCGCGACGAGGTCGGCTCATGCGCCGGCGTTTACGACAATCCGATGGATCTCACGGAAAACTCGTGGACGGTCATGCGTTATTCCGAGGTCGAGCAGAACGGCAAGCTCGAATGGCTGATCCGCAAGGACGGCTGCATGCACTGCACCGACCCCGGCTGCCTGAAGGCCTGCCCGGCACCCGGCGCGATCATCCAGTACAGCAACGGCATCGTGGATTTCCACCAGGAAAACTGCATCGGCTGCGGCTACTGCGTGACCGGCTGCCCCTTCAACGTCCCGCGCATCTCCAAGAAGGACAACAAGGCCTACAAGTGCACGCTGTGTTCCGACCGGGTCGCCGTCAACCAGGCTCCGGCCTGCGCGAAGGCCTGTCCGACCGGCGCCATCCAGTTCGGTAGCAAGGAGGACATGAAGGACTACGCGGCCACGCGCGTCGCCGACCTCAAGGAACGCGGCTACGACAAGGCCGGGCTGTACGATCCGCAGGGCGTCGGCGGCACGCACGTGATGTATGTGCTGCACCACGCCGACAAGCCGGCGTTGTACTCCAACCTGCCGGAGAACCCGGGCGTCAGTCCGATGGTCAGCCTCTGGAAGGGTGCCGCCAAGCCCATCGCTGCGGCCGCGCTCGGCCTGGTCGCCCTGAGCAGCCTGTTCCACTACGTCATGAAGGGCCCCAACGAGGTCTCGAAAGAGATCGAGAAGGAAGTCGAGAAGGAGGACGCACAATGATCCGCGATCCGAAAGACCTGCAGCGCTACACCGCTTCGGAGCGGGCCAATCACTGGCTCGTCGGCATCTGCTTCATCCTTCTCGCGCTCTCCGGCCTGGCCTTCTTCCACCCGGCGTTCTATCCGCTCGTCCAGCTGTTCGGCGGCGGAACCTGGGCGCGCGTCCTCCACCCCTTCATCGGGGTGCTGATGGCCGCCGCCTTCGTCGTCATGTTCTTCCGCTTCCGCGCGTTGAACGTGATGACCGACGCCGACCGGGAGTGGCTGTCCCGCGTTCGCGAGATGGTCGACGGCAACGACCACAACATGCCGGAACAGGGCAAGTACAATGGCGGGCAGAAAATGCTGTTCTGGCTGCTCGCCCTGTGCATGCTCGTGCTGATGGTCTCCGGCCTGTTCATGTGGCGCGCCCAGTTCAGCTTCCCCGTCGATCTCGTGCGCCTCGCCTCGCTGGCGCACGCGGTCGCCGGGGTCGTGATCATCGCCCTGATCATCGTGCATATCTATGCCGCGATCTGGACCAAGGGCACCGTGCGCGCCATGTGGTACGGCACGGTCACGCGGGCCTGGGCCAAGCAGCACCATCGCGCCTGGTACCGCCAGATGACCGGCAAGTAAGGCAGTTCGTGTGATCCGGCCCGCGGCGTCCTGCGCCGCGGGCCTTTTACTGGCTACGAAATGAACATCCACCCCATCAATTTCCAGACCGCTCCCGGCGAAGCACCGGCCATCCTGCTGCCGACCCGCGACAGCATCTTCAGCAAGCGCGCCGAACGCTTCACCCGGCTGGCCGAAGGGCACAGCCTCGGCGAATGGCTGCGCCTCCTCGCCCGCCTGAGCAGCGCGCAGGATGCCGCGCTACGCGCACTGCCGCCGCCCCCACTGCCGGGTGCCGACACGCTCGCGCAAGCACGCGCGCACGGCATGCCCCCGCTCAACGCCAGCGCCACGGCCCGGCCGGAGAGCTGGCGCACCGTGCTGCGGCAACTGCTCGCCGCCGTCGAGCCCGACGCCCCGGAAAGCGCCCGCCCGCACCTGCAATCGCTGGCAGCGGCGAGCGACGAGGAACTCGAGGCGCTGGCCGACGCTCTGCTGCGCGAGGATGCCGAGGCTGCCGATGCTGGCCACCTGACCTTTGTCGCCGCCGCCCTGCAGGTGATCTGGACCGCCCTGGCCGCCAGCCTGGATGGCAGCTCCCTGCAGAAACTCGACCCGCCCGGCGTCTGTCCGTGCTGCGGGAGCCTGCCGGTCGGCAGCATCGTGCGCCTCGGCGACGCCGTGAACAACCTCCGCTACCTGCATTGCTCGCTGTGCAACACCGAATGGAACATCCCGCGCGCGGTGTGCACCAGTTGCGGCACCGATCAGGACGTCGCCTATCAGGAACTTGCCGGCGAAGCGGTTCGCGCACCCGCTGCCGTGCGCGCCGAAACCTGCGACC
>JAPKHL010000121.1 GCA_026646875.1 Rhodocyclaceae bacterium
CCGCTGTCGATCCCGGTCACCGCCGAAAGGTCGAGCTCGTTGACGCCGACCCGCGTCAGGCCGTACATGAAATCGCTGCGCAGGCCACCGTTGAGGCCGCCCGCGATGCGCATCACCTTGCGCCCCTGCAGATCATGTATGCTCAGGACGGAGGCCTTGCCCGAGGTCAGCGCGCCGTCGATGGCCTCCTGGAGGAGTACCTCGCTGATCGGTCCGGCCTGGAAGCGTGCGCTGTAGAGATCGCCGCCGACCTTGCCGACGACAACCGCCGGCATGTCGATGCGCGGCGAACCGAAGACCGAGAATTCGCAGCCGAAGGGCTCGCCGGTGCGCAGCGGCAGCGCGGTGCGCAGCATCAGCCCCCCGAGCGAGAGGTTCTCCAGCGTGCCCTTGCCGGACTGGCCAAGCTGGCCGATGCGGACCGTGGGCGGATGGTTGAAGCGGATTCTCTGATTGCGACGCTGCTCGCGCATGATGGGCCGTCCGACGAAAAACAGTGCGCAACATCTTACCAATTACCCGAACCAACGATGCAGCCGATTTTTCCCTTGCCACCGATCCTGCGTCCCTGCCGCCATCTGCTGTGCGCTGCCGCCCTGCTGCTGCCTGTCGGTGCCGGCGCTGCTCCGCCCGCGCCATCCACTCCCGCCACGCTGCCGGCCCCGCTGCCGGCCCCGCTGACCGAGGCGTTGCGCGGTGCGGGGATCGCCCCGCGCGACATTGCCCTCTTTGTGCAACGCGTCGACGCCCCGGGGCCGCTCCTCGCCCACCAGGCCGATCGCGCCTTCAACCCCGCCTCGGCCATGAAGCTGCTGACCACCTACGCCGGCCTCGAACTGCTCGGCCCGGCGCACCGCTGGCAGACGCAGGCACTCGCCGACGCCGCACCGGAAAACGGGCGTCTCGCCGGCAATCTCTACCTGCGCGGCAGCGGCGACCCAAAATTCGCGCTCGAGCAGTTCTGGCTGCTGCTGCGCCAGTTGCGCGCGCGAGGCGTCGGCGAGATCGCCGGCGACCTGGTGCTCGACCGCAGCGCCTTCGACGTACCGCCGCACGACCCCGGCGCCTTCGACAACGAGCCGCTGCGCCCCTACAACGCCGGCCCGGACGCCCTGCTGGTCAACCTCAACAGCCTGCGCCTGACGCTGCTGGCCGACCCTGCGCGCGCGCGTGTCGCGGTGATTCCGGAAACGCCGGCCGCCGGCCTGCGCATCGTCAACCGCCTGGCCCTCGACGACGAGGCCTGCGGCGACTGGCGCGAGAAGCTCGGGATCGCGGTCAACGGCGACGGCATCGAGCTCGACGGACGCTTCTCCGCCGCCTGCGGCGAGAAGGCCCTGCATCTCTCGCCGTGGTCGCCCGACCGGCAGGTGGAGGGGCTGTTCCGCGCCCTCTGGAGCGAACTGGGCGGCACCCTGCGGGGCCGCGTGCGCGGCGGCCTCGCGCCGGCCACGGCCCGCCTCCTGGCGACGCACGAATCGCCGCCGCTGGCCGACGTGGTGCGCGACATCAACAAGTTCAGCAACAACGTGATGGCCCGCCAGCTGTTCCTCAGCCTCGATGCCACGCGGCCGGCGACGGCAGCCGGCGCGCAGCGGCGCATCGCCGGCTGGCTGGCGGAAAAGGGGCTGCGCCTGCCTGGCCTGGTGCTCGACAACGGTGCCGGCCTGTCACGCAGCGAGCGGATCGACGCACGCGGCCTCGGTGAAGTGCTGCTGGCGGCCTGGCGCAGTCCGGTGATGCCGGAACTGATGGCCTCGCTGCCGGTGGCGGGGGTGGACGGGACAATGCAGAAGCGACTCGGCGACAGCCCGGCGAACGGCCGCGCGCACGTGAAGACCGGCTATCTGGAAGGGGTGCGCGCGATCGCCGGCTATGTGCTCGACGCCGGCGGCCGGCGCTGGGTGGTGGTGTGCCTGATCAACGGCCCGCGCGCGCGAGAGGGCAAGCCGGCGATGGATGCGCTGCTGCGCTGGGTGGCCGGGCTCAGGCCGGCAGCGGACGACGCCCGTTGAGTGCCAGCCAGCCGCGCGCCACGCGGTAGATCAGCCAGACGGTGACGACGGCGAGGATGAAGAAGGTGAGCGGCAGCCCGATCAGCGTCAGGCCAAGGGCAATCGCGACCAGCACCCACAGCAGGCAGAACCAGAAGGTGCGGATCTGCCAGCGGAAATGGCTGTCGAGCCAGCTGCCGGCGACCTCGCCGCGCTTCACGTAGTTCAGGATGACGGCGACGATCGACGGCCAGCCGATCAGGAAGGCGCCGATCACGCTGGCCGCGCCGAACAGCGCGGTGAGCACCGAAAAGGCATGCAGCGCATAGATCACGTGGCACCAGGCGCGGGCGCCGTCGAGACCGGGGTTGTCATGCGTGTCCATGCCTCACCTCCTACAGACCGAGATCCTGCCACAAGGCATCGACGCGCCGCTTCACCGCGTCGTCCATGACGATCGGCGTACCCCACTCGCGGCTCGTCTCGCCCGGCCACTTGTTGGTCGCGTCGATGCCCATCTTGCTGCCGAGCCCGGCCACCGGCGAAGCGAAATCGAGGTAGTCGATCGGCGTGTTCTCGGCCATCAGCGTATCGCGCGCGGCGTCGACGCGCGTCGTCATCGCCCAGATCACTTCCTTCCAGTCGCGGATGTTCACGTCGTCGTCCACCACGATGATGAACTTGGTGTACATGAACTGGCGCAGGAAACTCCAGATCCCGAACATCACGCGCTTGGCGTGGCCGGGGTACTGCTTCCTGATGCTGACGCTGGCCAGCCGGTAAGAGCAACCTTCGGGCGGCAGGTAGAAGTCGACGATCTCCGGGAACTGCTTCTGCAGGAGCGGCACGAACACTTCGTTGAGCGCCACGCCGAGCATCGCCGGCTCGTCCGGCGGCTTGCCGGTGTAGGTGCTGTGGTAGATCGGGTTGCGGCGCATGGTGATGCGCTCGACGGTGAACACCGGGAACGGCGCCTGTTCGTTGTAGTAGCCGGTATGGTCGCCGTAGGGCCCCTCGACGGCAGTTTCCCGCGGATCGATATGCCCTTCGAGGACGATCTCGGCGGAGGCCGGCACCTGCAGATCCGAGCCCAGACACTTGACGACCTCGGTTTTGGCGCCGCGCAGCAGGCCGGCGAACTGGTATTCGGAGAGGTTGTCCGGCACCGGCGTCACGGCACCGAGGATGGTCGCCGGATCGCAGCCGATCACCGTCGCCACCGGGAAGGACTGACCGGGGTTCTGCAGACAGTGGTCGCGAAAATCGAGGGCACCGCCGCGATGCGCCAGCCAGCGCATGATCACCTTGTTCGGCCCGAGCACCTGCTGACGGTAGATGCCGAGGTTCTGCCGGGTCTTGCTGGGCCCGCGCGTGACGGTCAGCCCCCAGGTGATCAGCGGCGCCACGTCGCCCGGCCAGCAATGCTGGATCGGCAGGCGCGAGAGGTCGACGTCGGCCCCCTCCCACACCACCTCCTGGCACGGCGCCGACGCTACCGCTCTCGGCGCCATGTTGAGCACCTGCTTGAGGATGGGCAGCTTGTCCCAGGCGTCCTTGAGGCCCTTCGGCGGCTCCGGCTCCTTGAGGTAGGCGAGCAGCTTGCCGACCTCGCGCAGCGCCTCGACCGATTCCTCGCCCATGCCGAGCGCGACGCGACGCGGCGTGCCAAACAGGTTGGCGAGCACCGGAATGGCGTGCCCCTTCGGTTTCTCGAAAAGGACCGCCGGGCCGCCGGCGCGCAGCACGCGGTCGCAGATTTCGGTCATTTCGAGGCGAGGGTCGACCTCGACGCCGACGCGCTTGAGTTCGCCGGTCTTTTCCAGTTGCGCGATGAAATCGCGCAGATCGTTGTATTTCATCGGATGCGGTAGGTGCTGTGGCAGGCCACGCAGCCGGCGCTCAGGCCGGGCAGCGCGGCCAGGGCCGCCTCGTGGTCGCCGCGCGCGGCGATGCGGGCGAATTCGCTGGCCGTCCGGTGTCCCTCGCGGCCGATGGCGTGCATCACTTCGGGCATGTGCGCGCCCGGGCGGGCGTCGAGGGGCTGCCCCCGGTGCCGGCCCATCGCCGACATGCCGAGCTCCTTCTCGGCCAGCGCGCCGGCCTCCGTCACCTGCCCAGCGACAAGCAGACGGGTCACCTCGCCGAGCGCACGCAGGCTGTCGCGCATCTCGGCGCGCAGGTTGGCCTCCGCGGCCGGCGGCATCGGGGCCAGCTGGCGCGGGTCGTCGCCGGCATGCGCGCCGCCGGCCAGCAGGAGCGGGACAAGCAGCAGGAAGGGAAGCTTTTTCATCGGGCGGAACCTCCGGTCAGCAGTGCGTCGAGCGCGATGCCGGCGAAGATGGCGGCACCGATCCAGTTGTTGTGCAGGAAGGCCCGGAAGCAGTGGGCCGGATCGCGCGTGCGGATCAGCGCGTAATGGTAGACGGCGATCGCCACCGACACCGCCAGCCCGGTATGGAAGGCCCAACCGAGACGCAGGTGCAGGCCGACGCCGGCAAGCAGGGCCAGCGCCAGGGCGTAGCAGACCATCACTGCGGCGACATCGAAACGCCCGAAGGTGATGGCCGAGGTCTTGATCCCGATCTTCAGGTCATCCGGCCGGTCGACCATCGCATATTCGGTGTCGTAGGCGATCGCCCAGAAGACGTTGGCAAGCAGTAGCCACCAGGCCACGGCCGGCACCTGCCCCTGCTGTGCGGCGTAGGCCATCGGGATGCCGAAGCCGAAGGCGATGCCGAGGTAGGCCTGCGGAATGGCGAAGAAACGCTTGGTGAAGGGATAGCTGGCGGCGAGGAACAGCGCCGCCACGGCCAGGCCGAAGAGCAGCGGCGTGAGCAGCGGCAGCACCAGGAGGAAGGCGCAGAGGACCAGCAGCACGAAGAGCACCAGCGCCTCGCGCGTACTCACGCGGCCGGCGGTCAGCGGCCGCGCCCGGGTGCGCGCGACATGCCGGTCGAAATCGCGGTCGGCGTAATCGTTGATCACGCAGCCGGCCGAGCGCATCAGCACGGTCCCGAGCGCGAAGATCCAGACGACGCGCCAGTCCGGTCGCCCGGCGGCGGACAGCCAGAGGGCCCAGAAGGTGGGCCAGAAGAGCAGCAGGATACCGATCGGCTTGTCCAGCCGCATCAGTTTTTCGTAGAGGTCGAGCCGTTCGCGGACCTGATCGAGACGTCGTTCCATGGACGCCGATTCTACCGCGCTTTCCGGGGCGCCTTCCCGCCGCGCACCGCCGTGGCGATTCAGGCCGGCGGCACGGCGACGGCAAAGCCGCGCGCCCAGGCCGCGAAATCCCCGGCGGCCATCGGACGCGCCAGCAGGTAGCCCTGGACGCTTTCGCAGCCGATGGTCTCGAGCACCCCGATCTGCGCCGCGCGCTCGACGCCCTCGGCGACGGTGCGCAGACCGAGCGCGCCGGCCATCGTGACGATGGCCGTGACGATGGCGGCGTCTTCGCCGCAGCTGTCGATCTCCTCGACGAAGCTGCGATCGATCTTCAGGCAGTCGATCGGCAGCCGGCGCAGTTGTCCGAGCGACGAGTAGCCAACCCCGAAGTCGTCGACGGTGATGCCGACGCCGTGGGCGCGCAGCCGGGTCAGCACGGCGAGCGTGCCGATGCCGTCGGAGGTCAGCGCCGATTCGGTGATCTCGAGTTCGAGCCGCTCGGCGGCGACGCCGTGCCGCGCCAGGGCGGTCTCGACGGTCACGGCGAAGCCGGGGCTCAGCTCGGCGGCGGAGACATTGACCGCGATGCGCGGGACGTGCAGTCCGCCCGCATCCCAGTCCACCAGTTGCGCCAGCGCCATGTCGAGCACCTGGCGACCGAGTTCGACGATCAGCCCGCGCGTCTCGGCAACCGGGATGAAGCGGTCCGGCGCCAGCACGCCGAAGCGCGGGTGGTGCCAGCGGACAAGCGCCTCCACGCCGCGCAGGCGGGTGCCACGCGGCGCGCTTTGCGGCTGGAAGTGCAGGAACAGCTCGCCGCACCCGAGGGCGTCGCGCAGATCGCCGTCGAGCGCGAGAATTTCCTCGGCGTACGTATTCAGCTCGCTGGAGAACAGGCAGGCGCGCGAGCCGCCGGCCTGCTTGGCCTGGTACATGGCCAGGTC
>JAPKHL010000122.1 GCA_026646875.1 Rhodocyclaceae bacterium
CCAGCTTCATCGGTCCGGTGATGACGGTGCCGCGCAGGTTGATGGCGCGCTGGATACCGACCATCGCTTCCGGCCGGATCGCATAGTTCATGCCGAGTGCGGCCTCGTTGCCGGCGCGCGGATGGACGAAGACGGTCGTCAGCTTGCGCGCCACGGCAAGTCCGACCAGATGTTTCTGATCGGCGGCCAGGCCCTCGGCGAGGTGCTGCAGACGCGCAGTGTCGCGATCGCCGAAACCGTCGCCAAGCTCGGCCACCAGACGACGATTGATCTCGAGCAGCCGCGCCAGGCGACTCTCGATCCGCGCCGCCGCGGAACGCAACTGCGTTTCGGTGGCTGCCGCCTGCGTCCGTTCCCGCTGTCGCGCATCGACATATTCGAAAATCGCCGTCGCGCTCCAGCCCGCGAAAATTACGAGCAGCGCCCACACCCAGGACGATCGCCCCACCGTCGCCGCCTCCCTTCCGCCGCAGAATCCCATGTCGAGGCGGGGAAGGATACCCGAAATGTTACGGCGCGCCCCCGGAACCGGGGCCTGTCCGTATCACAGTCGGTTCACCAGCGCAGGGTTCGGGCCTTCGCGTTCAGCGTCGCGGCCTGCTGGCCGCCGGTCGAAACCAGACGGGCCTTGACCCGCTGCAGGCGCGGGAAGGGTTCGAAGAGGTGGACCTCCAGCGTTCGCGGCATCACTTGCGCCGCGCAGGCAAACTCCCAGCGGGCCGTCAGTTCGGCATGCCCGTCGCCCTCGCGCGGACGGCCCGCTCCGCCGGCCGCCGGCGGATCGAGATGGGGGTGCTGGATGGAAACCGCCTGCTGACGACACTGGGCGGCCGCCGGCAGGACAAACAGGCGCATTCCGTCGCGCAAGCGCTCGCTCATCGTGGCGAGGGCAAGCCTTTGCGCGGCGGTACGCGGCGCATGCTCGAAACCGACCAGATTGTCCAGTGGCCCGTGCAACTCGATGAGCACCTGCTGCGCATCGACGACCACATCGAGCGCGGCGACGCCATGCTGATGCGCGGGCCCGGCCAGGGTGGCGGCTGGCACGAGCAGTGCGAGCAACCCGAGCGCGCTCCGGCGACGGATCGAAAGACGACGCACGGGCCGCGAACCGGTACGGGTACTCGCGGGATCGCACGGCCGGGACAGGGGGGCGTTCCTTGACATGGTTTTCCTTGCAATGCGTGGCGGGGCGCGCGGACAGGCGCCCGAGGGTTGCTGGACGATGGCTTGATGCCGCTCATCAGATGCAACATCGTTGCATCAAGTTTGACAAAGGGCAAGCACCAAGGAAAAAACCTGTCGGCATTTTTTACAAACACATGCCATCGGGGAGGGGTGCCAAGACTGTTTTCCATTCAATTGCAATGAGTTGCGACACGTGGCCCGTTATGTGCTTAAAGCGCTGCACGACTCACCAACCCGAAAAGCAACAAGGAGATCGCAATGTCCAAACTCATCCGCAATGTCTGCATGCCGCTCGTGGGCGCCATTGCGATGCTCGGCGCGTCGCAAGCCCTGGCCGGCGCCACCATCATCAATCCGGCCGGCACCATCGCCATCGGCGTTGGCGATCATGGCGAGCTGAACACGCGCGACGGCAATGTCACCGTCAACGGCGAAGGCTACACCGGCGTCGCCTACAAGTTTCCCGATGGCAGCTGGCGCGATGCCACCTCCCCGGGCTGTCAGTGCGAAGGCTGGGGCGTCTCGGTCAATGGCAGCGTTTCCGGTTATTCGAACGTCTCGACCGACGGCGTCGGCAACAATCTGACGCAGACAGCGTTTTCCTCGACGGCCAGCACGGCGCTGGTCACTACCGGCCTGACCAGTCTGCCCGGCCTCACCGTCACGCACAGCTTCACTCCGGCGACCACCGCCGCCGGCGTCCTCTACCGCGCGCACGTGACGATCGCCAACACGACCGGTGCCACGGTCAACGACGTGCAGTACGTCCGCGTCATGGACTGGGACGTGCCACCGACCGAATTCAGCGAACTGGTGACAATCAAGGGCACCGGCACCACCACCCTGCTGGACACCTCGCACAATGACGGTTTCGCCACCGCGAACCCCCTTGGCTCGACCTCGCCGATCACCGCCGGCACGCTCAACACCGACTTCAGCAAGGTCGGTCCGAACGACCACGGCGCCTACTTCAAGTTCAACTTCGGCAGCATCGAGGACGGCAAGGCCTACGAGTTCGACATCTTCTACGGCGCGGCCCCCGATGAGGCGGGCGCCATCGCCGCCATCGGCGCGGAAGGCATCGAACTGTACTCGCTGGGCCAGAGTTCCAGCCCGACGGCCTCGCCGATCACCTACATCTTCGGCTTCAAGGGCGTCGGCGGCCGGCCGATCGAACCGCCGACCGGCGTGCCCGAACCCGGCAGCCTGGCTCTGTTGGCGCTTGCCTGCGCCGGGCTGTGGGGCAGCCGTCGCCGCGTGGCGAAATAAACACCCTGCATCCGGACCGGAGGGTCCGGATGACGATAGAATCCCCGGCTCACCGGCTGGGGATTTTTATTTGGAGGATCTCATGCGTCGTCGCATCACCCTTCTGCTGCCCATCTTCCTCTCGCTGCCGCATGCCGTGTCGGCGGCCATGCAAACGCTGCCGGCGGGCAACGATGCCCTGCTGGCCCCGGTCGCCCTGCTGCCCGAATCGCCGACGGCGGACGACCCCTACCGGGCAGCCCTCGAGCACCTGGTCAAGGGCAATCTCGACGCGGCGGAAGCCGGCTTCCGCGCTCAGCTCCAGGTCAATCCGAAATCGGCACGCGCCCTGCTCGGTCTTGCGGAGGTCGCCTTCCGCCGCAAGCGCATGCAGGATGGCGAATCCTTCCTGCTCCGGGCGCTGAAGATCGACCCGGAAAACGCCTACGTCCAGTCCTCGCTCGGTCGTTACTACGCTGCCACCGGCAAGCCCGAACCGGCCGAGCGCCACCTGAAGGAAGCCCTGCGCCTGGCCCCCGGGCGCGACCCGGTGCGCATGGACCTCGCCGATTTCTACAACACCCGGCTCAATCGTCCGCAGGACGCCCTGCCCCTCTACGACAAGGTGATCGCCAGCCAGCCCGGACATGCCGGCGCGCATTACGCGCGCGGAATCGCCTGGTGGAAGCAGGGCAACCGGGCGCAGGCAAAGGTCGACCTCGAGGCGAGCAGCCGCCTTGATCCGGAGAATCCGCTGCCCATTGAAGCACTGGCGCGCCTGCAGGCGGAAGAAGGCAAGCATGACGAAGCGCTGCGCACCCTCGACCGTATCCTCGTCAAGACCCCGCAGCTTGCGCGTCCGCGCGTCCTGCGCTCGGAGATCCTCGCAGCCCGGGGCGATACGGATGGCGCCATCCGCGAGCTCGAAACCCTCGTCAGGAACACGCCGGGCAATCTGGAATTCCGTCTGCGCCTGGCCATGGCCCTGCATGCCCGGGGACGGCTGGACGATGCGCTCGGGCACTATCGGCGCGCGACCGAGATCGATCCACGCTCGGCGGTGGCCTTCAACAACGCTGCCGCCATCCAGCTTCAGAGGCGGACCGCACCGGAACTGGCCGAAAAATGGGCGCAGCGGGCTGTCGAGCTGACGCCCGGCAATGCCGACTACCGGGAAACCCTGGGCCGGGCGCTGCTTGCGCGCGGCAGGACCGACGATGCCCTGCGCCAGTTCGCGCGGGTGCGGGAGCTGGCACCGCAGGACGCCGGCCTGCTGGCGGGCATCGGCCTTGCGCTGGCCGACCGGGGACTGCATCGGCCGGCCCGTGACTACCTCTCCGCGGCACTGGGCTCCACACAGCCGTTCGCGGGGGCCGAACGTGCGCGCAAGACCCTGGAGAGTCTTCCGCAATAAGATGCACCCGGCGACGGTGGCCGCACACCGCCGCCGGCTTGCCGTCAGTGCAACTTTGTTGCATTATTCGCATCCGCTCACCCGCATCCGGCCGGCGATTTCGACCACGTCTCGTTCACGTTCCGACTGCGTACCGACCGCACCATGCCCGCACCCGCTCCCCGTTCGACCCTTCCGCCGTCGCCCCTCGCTGCCGGCGCCGCGCACCGCCTGCTCTGGGCGCTCGCGGCGCTTGCCCTGCTGTGGCTGACCGTTCGCTGGGCGCTGGCGTGAGCGCGGCCGCCTCCGCCGCCCTGCGTTTCACCAACCTGACGCTCGGCTACAGCCGGCACCCGGCCGTACACCACCTCTCCAGCGAAATTCCGGCGGGTACGCTGCTGGCCGTGGTGGGGCCGAACGGCGCCGGCAAGTCGACCCTGCTCAAGGGCATCGTCGGGGAACTGCGTCCCCTGCAGGGCCGGATCGAGCTGAACGGTATCGAGCGCCGGCAGATCGCCTACCTGACGCAGCAGTCCACACTCGACGGCAGCTTTCCGATCGTCGTCGCCGATTTCGTCGCCATGGGGCTGTGGCGGGAAATCGGCGCCTTCCGGGCAATCGACCGACGGGCGCGCGCCCGCGTCGAGGCGGCCATCGCCGGTGTCGGACTCGACGGACTGGAAGGCCGCCCGATCGGCGCACTCTCCGGTGGCCAGCTACAGCGCGCGCGATTCGCCCGCGTCATGCTGCAGGATGCCCCGCTGGTCCTGCTCGACGAACCCTACGCCGCGATCGACGCCGCCAGCGTGCGCGACCTCGCCACCCTGGTCCGGCGCTGGCACGGCGAGGGCAGAACCGTGATCAGCGTGCTGCACGACCTTGAGCATGTCCGCGAGGAATACCCGTTAAGCCTGCTGCTCGCCCGCGAACCGGTGGCCTTCGGCGCCACCGCAACGGTACTCGATGAGGCCAACCTGCAGCGTGCCCGCCACCTCGCCGAGGGACGCGCAGAAGCCAGCGCACCGATCTGCCGCCATCCCAACGGCCTTCCCCACGTCCATCCCGCGCCGCCCGGCCACGCCAACCCGCGCGAAACACCGCCACACGCATGACCTTGCCCGCCTTCCTGGCAGAGAGCTTCCTGCTCTCGCCCTTCATCGAATTCGGCTTCATGCGCCGCGCGCTCGCCGGCTGCCTGGCGCTGGCCCTGGGGGCCACGCCGGTCGGCGTGTTCCTGATGCTCCGGCGCATGAGCCTGGCCGGCGACGCCATGTCGCACGCCATCCTGCCCGGCGCCGCGATCGGCTACCTGATCGCCGGCCTTTCCCTTTCCGCGATGACCCTCGGCGGGCTCATCGCGGGGCTGGCCGTCGCTCTGCTGGCCGGCGGCGTGGCCCGCCATTCGGTGATCAAGGAGGATGCCAGCCTGGCCACCTTCTACCTGATCTCCCTGTCCGCCGGGGTGCTGATCATTTCGCTGCGCGGCAGCAACGTCGATCTGCTGCACGTCCTGTTCGGCAGCGTCCTCGCGCTCGACGACGCGGCGCTGTTGCTGCTCGCCACCTTTGCCTCGATATCCATCGTCGCGCTGGCCTGCGGCCTGCGCCTGCTCGTCCTCGACTGCTGCGACCCGGCCTTCCTCGGACACATCAGCCGGCTCGCCCCGCTCGCCCACTACGGTTTCATGGTGCTGGTGGTGCTCAACCTGCTGGGTGGTTTTCACGCGCTCGGGACGCTGATGGCCGTCGGCATCATGATCCTTCCGGCGGCCACGGCCCGCCTGTGGACCGCCAACATCGGCCCCCTGCTGCTGATCGCCGTCGGCAGCGCCCTGGCCGGCGCGTACGCCGGCCTGCTGCTTTCCTATCACGTCAACCTGCCCGCCGGTCCGGCGATCGTCCTGACGCTCGGCGCCCTCTATCTCGTCTCGATGGCCGTCGCGCCGCTCGGCCCGCTGGCCGCCCGCCGCCGGCCGCGCTGGCATTTCGAGCGCTAACCCCGTTTGCGGAGAACCCCATGCCCTTCCGTTTCCCTTTCCGCTCCGTGTCTTTCCCGCGCTTCCTGCGGCGCTTCGCCGGCCTGCTGCCGCCGCTCGCCCTGGCCCTCGGCCTGTTCGCCGGCAGCGCGCAGGCCGAACCGCTGCGCGTGGTCACCAGCTTCAGCATCCTCGCCGA
>JAPKHL010000123.1 GCA_026646875.1 Rhodocyclaceae bacterium
GGCTGCCTGATGGAGAACATGGGCTGCAAGGGCACGCAGGCGCACGCCGACTGCAACCTGCGCGCCTGGAACGGCGTCGGTTCGTGCATTCGCGGCGGCTTCGCCTGCATCGCCTGTACCGAGCCGGGCTTCGAGGAACCCGGCCATCCCTTCATGGAAACGCCGAAGGTCGCCGGCATCCCGATCGGTCTGCCGATCGACATGCCGAAGGCGTGGTTCGTCGCGCTCGCCGCACTCTCCAAGTCGGCGACACCGAAGCGCGTGCGCGAGAATTCGCGCGCCGACCATCCGGTGATCGCGCCAGCCCTGCGCAAGGACCGGCGCGGATGAGCCGCCTCGTCGTCGGTCCCTTCAACCGCGTCGAGGGCGACCTCGAGGTGACGCTCGACGTGGACGCCGGGCGGGTCGCCGCCGCGCGCGTGAACTCGCCGCTCTACCGGGGGTTCGAGCAGATCCTCGTCGGCAAGCATCCGCTCGATGCGCTGGTCGTCGTGCCGCGCATCTGCGGCATCTGCTCGGTCGCCCAGTCGGCGGCCGCGGCCAGCGCGCTGGCCGATGCCACCGGCCTCGCCATGCCCGGCAACGGCCGTCTCGCGCAGCAGCTGATCCTCGCCGGCGAGAATCTCGCCGACCACCTGACGCATTTCTATCTCTTCTTCATGCCCGATTTCGCGCGCGAGAACTACGCCGGCCGGCCGTGGCACGCTGCCGTCGCGCGCCGCTTCCGGGCGACGAGCGGCGACTGCGTGCGCGACTTCCTGCCGGCGCGCGCCGACTTCCTGCGCCTGCTCGGCTACCTCGCCGGCAAATGGCCGCACACCCTCGCCCTGCAGCCGGGCGGCACCACGCGCGCGGTGACGCCGACCGAGAAGGTGCGCCTGCTCGCCGTGCTGCGCGAATTCCGCGCCTTCCTCGAGGGCACGCTGTTCGGCGATGCGCTGGAGAACGTCGCCGCACTGGCCACGCTGGCCGGACTGGCTGCCTGGGGCAGCCGTCGGCAGGCCGATTTCGCCGCCTTCCTGGCACTTGCCGACGACCTCCGGCTGGAGACGCTCGGCCGCACCGACGCACTGTTCATCAGCCACGGCACCCTCGGCGATGCCGACGGGCGCCTGTTCGCGCGCGGCATCTGGGATCCGGCCTGCACGACGCCGGCCCCCTTCGACGCCGGCCTGGTCAGCGAGGATGTCAGCCACGCCTGGCTTGCCGGCGATGCCCCGCGGCACCCGCTGCGCGGCGAGACGCGGCCGCTGGCCGGCGGCGTCGCGGGGTGCGGCGAAAAACCCGACGCCTACAGCTGGTGCAAGGCGCCGCGCTATGGCGGCCGCGTCGTCGAAACCGGCGCGCTGGCCCGCCAGGGGGTCGATGGTCATCCGCTGGCGCGGGCGCTGATCGCGGCGGGCGGCGGCAATGTGTACGCCCGCGTCGTCGCCCGCCTGCTCGAGGTGGCCCGCCTGCTCCCGGCGATGGAGGAGTGGGTGCGCGCGCTGGTTCCCGGCGAGCCCTTCTGCGCGCAATGGACGCTGCCCGACGACGCCGAAGGCGTCGGCCTCGTCGAGGCCGCGCGCGGCGCGCTTGGCCACTGGCTGCGCATCGAGCGCGGCCGCATCGCCAGCTACCAGATCGTCGCCCCGACGACCTGGAACTTCTCCCCCCGCGACGTCGCCGGCACCCCCGGCGCGCTCGAGCAGGCCCTGGTCGGCCTGCCTGTCGATGCCGATGGAAAGGCACCGCTTGCCGTGCAGCACGTCGTGCGCTCGTTCGATCCGTGCATGGTGTGCACGGTGCATTAGCAGGGGAGGAACAGGGTTGATTCGTGGGCAGCCTTGCCCAGGCTGGCCGGATGGTGACGTGTCGATGAATCTGGATTTCGTCGACGTGTTTTTCGAAATGTCGTCGATGTCGACACGAGACAATAACGTGTCGATGTTTTTGAAAAATATCGACACGTTTTGTTGACCTGTCGCCAGCAACGACATATCCTCCGAACCTGTCGCCAAAAATCGATTCCGACACCATGACTTCCCCTGACTGGCACCCGGAACAGCCCTACAACGCCCTTCCCCTCCTGCCGCCTGGCCAGGAGATCGAAACCCGGGCGGTGCTCAAGCGCTGCATCACCGCGCGGGCGGCCCTCGCCGAACTCAAGCAGGCGGCCGAGCTGATCCCCAACCAGGACATGCTCATCAACACCATCCCCCTGCTTGAAGCCAAGGACAGTTCGGAAATCGAAAACATCGTCACCAGCACCGACAAGCTCTTTCAGTTTGCCCAGAGTGACAGCCAGGCCGACCCGGCAACCAAGGAAGCCCTGCGTTACCGCACCGCGCTCTATCGGGGATTCCGTTCGCTTGCCGAGCGTCCGCTCTGTACCGCCACGGCCATCGAGATTTGCCGCATGACCAAGGGCGTCGCCATGGATATCCGGCGCACGCCCGGCACCCGCCTGGCCAACGACCGCACCGGCGAAACCATCTATACCCCGCCGGAAGGCGAGCCCCGGCTGCGCGACCTGCTTTCCAACTGGGAAAGATTCCTGCATGAGCAGGAAGACCTCGATCCCCTGGTACGCATGGCGGTTGCCCATTATCAGTTCGAGGCCATCCACCCCTTCACCGACGGCAACGGTCGCACCGGTCGTGTCATCAACATCCTCTACCTGATCCAGCAAGACCTGCTCGGCCTGCCCATTCTCTACCTGAGCCGGTACATCATTGCCCACAAGGCGGATTACTATCGGCTTCTGCTCGACGTCACGCGCAATGGCGCCTGGGAGCCCTGGATACTCTTCATGCTGCAAGCCGTTGAAGAAACCGCCCAATGGACCACCGCCAAGATCGCCGCCATCCGCGCTCTGGCCGAGCACACCGCCAACTACATCCGGGAAAAACAGGCCAAGATCCACAGCCGGGAACTGGTCGATGTCATCTTCGAGCAGCCCTACTGCCGCATCGCCAACCTGGTCGACAAGAAAATCGCCCAGCGCCAGGCCGCCTCGAGCTACCTCAAGGAACTGGTCAGCATTGGCGTACTGAAAGAACTGCAAGTCGGCCGGGAAAAACTGTTCACCCACCCCAAGCTGATGCAGCTCCTCACCCGCGACAACAACCAGTTTGCCGCCTACGCCTGAACGGATGGCCGTGCCCGCTGCCCTGAGGACGCACGCGATGTTCCATCCCTGGACCCACACCGCCGGCGCGTACGGTTTCGTCCTGCGCGGCTGGCTGACGCCGCCGGCGGGCCGGCCGGTGATCCACTTCCTGCATGGCAACGGTTTCTGCGGGCGGGTGTACGAGCCGCTGCTGCGGTGGCTCGCGGCGGATTTCGATCTCTGGCTGTCGGACGTGCAGGGGCATGGCGACAGCGATCCCGGCAAGGCCTTCCTTGGCTGGAACCGCAATGCCGCGCTGGCACTGGAGGCCTTCGCCGCGCATCGCGCAGCCTTCGGCGAGGTGCCGTGCCACGCCGTCGGGCACAGCTTCGGCGGGGTGCTCACGGCGCTGATGCTGGCCCGGCCGGCGCAGCCCTTCCAGCGCGCCGTGCTGCTCGATCCGGTGCTGTTTCCGCCCGGCATGCTGGCCGCCGCGACCCTGCTGGAAACACTCGGCCTGGGGCGGCACACGCCGCTGGCGCGCGCGGCGCGCCGCCGTCGGACGCACTGGCCGGACCGGGCCGCGGCCTTTGCCGCCCTGCGCGGACGCGGCACCTACCGGGGCTGGCGGGACGAAGCGCTGCAGGCCTTCGTCGAGCACGCCCTGCGCGAGGGGCCGGAAGGCGGTGTCGAGCTGAAGTGCCATCCCGGCCGCGAGGCCCGCATCTTCGGCTCCGCGCCGCGCCGCCTGTGGTCGTCGCTGGCGCGCATCGATACGCCGACGCTGATCGTGCATGGCCGTCGCACGATGCCCTTCGTCGCCCCCGCGGCGGCGCGCGCCGCCCGCCTGAATCCGCGCATCGCGGTACGCACGGTCGAGGGTGGCCACTGCTTCATGCAGGAGGATCCCGAGACCAGCGCCCGGCTGATCCGGGCCTTTCTCCGCGATGCGACGTGATTTCCCGGCGGAGCGTCGATTGCTTCCTTGATCCGATCCCTCTACGATCCGCGCATGGAACGCTTCACCATCTCCCTCGACGGCGATCTTGCCCGCGAATTCGACGCGCTGATCGCCGAGCGCGGCTACAGCAACCGCTCGGAAGCGGTGCGCGACCTCCTGCGCGCGCAGCTCGAACAGTGGCGGCAGGCGCAGGATGCCCAGAACGCGGCAGCGCATTGCGTGGCCAACCTCTCCTATGTGTACAACCACCACGAGCGCGAACTGGCCGAGCGCCTGATGGCCATCCAGCACGACCACCACGACCTGATGGTGAGCACGCTGCACGCCCACCTCGACCACGAGAACTGCATCGAGTCGGCGATCCTGCGTGGTCCGACCGAGGCGGTCCGGCGCTTCGCCGGGCAGCTGATGGCCGAGCGCGGCGTGCGCCACGGCCAGCTCAACCTGGTCTCGGTCGAGCTCGGCCAGCGTCACGCGCACCCCTACAAGCCGCGCGGACACGGCGGCTCCCGGCATCATGTCCACCTCCGGCCCGCGCGCTAGGCGCCACGCCCCCGGCGCGCTGAGCGGCAGCGGTCTGCTGCCCGAGCCGGCGGCAGTGCTCGACGGCGTCAACGAAACCGTGTGGATCGACGTGATCCACAAGATGGACGAGGTGTACAACGACCTTCTGCAGTACGAGGTCGCGCTCGAGCAGAAGAACGCCGCGCTCGAGGAGTCGCACCAGTTCATCGAGAGCGTGCTCGCGTCGATGTCGGACATCCTGATCGTCTGCGACCGGCATGGCGCGATCCAGGAGGTCAATGCCTCGCTGCGTCGCTTCATCGGCCGGGACGAGACCGCGCTGCGCGGACAGCCGGTGTTCGAGCTGTTCGCCGACGAGGCGTCGCAAGCGCGGGCACGCGACTTCTTTTCGGCGCAGCGGCGCGAGGCGGTGCAGGACTGCGAGCTGCTGATCGCCGGTGCCGACGGCTCGGCGCTCCCCGTTTCGCTCAACTGCACGCCGCGTCACTCCGGTACCGGCAAGCTGGTCGGCATGGTGGTCACCGGCCGCCCGGTCGGCGAACTGCGCCGCGCCTACTCGGCGCTACGCCAGGCGCACGACGATCTCAAGCGCACGCAGCAGCAGCTGCTGCATTCGGAAAAGATGGCTTCGCTCGGCCGTCTGGTCGCCGGGGTGGCGCACGAGCTCAACAATCCGATCAGCTTCGTGCTCGGCAACGTGCTCGCCCTGCAGCGTTACGCCGGCCGCCTGCAGACCTACCTCGAGCACGTGCACGCCTGCGACTGCGCGCATACCCCGGCGCTCGACGGCCTGCGCCGCGAACTGCGCATCGACCGCATCCTGCAGGACATGCAGCCGCTGCTCGACGG
>JAPKHL010000124.1 GCA_026646875.1 Rhodocyclaceae bacterium
GGCGATGATCGGCTTGCCGAAATCGCCGTCCTTCATGCCGGTGGCGCGCCACAGGGCGCGGGCGCCGGCCATGTTGCGGCCATGGGTCGAGGTGCGGGAGCGATATTGGGGCATTGCGTTTCTCCGGAAAGCGGTCCGTCGGGCTGGATCGCGCCGCGCCCGGCGGTGGCGGGCGAGTCGGGCACGTTAGAATGTCGATTTTATCCGACAGGTCAGCCCCCGTGTTGGTTCATCCCCAGTTCGATCCGGTCGCCGTCTCGCTCGGGCCGCTTGCCGTGCGCTGGTACGGCCTCATGTACCTCGCCGCCTTCCTGCAGTTCTGGTGGCTCGGCCGGCAGCGCGTCCTGCATCACGCGCGCTGGCGCAGCGCGGGCTGGACGGTGCCACAACTCGACGATCTGCTCTTCTACGGCGTGCTGGGCGTGGTGATCGGCGGTCGCCTCGGGCAGGTACTGTTCTACGAGCCCGCGTATTACCTCGCCCACCCGCTGGAAATCCCCGCCGTATGGAAAGGCGGCATGTCTTTCCACGGCGGCTTTCTCGGCGTCGTCGCGGCCATGCTGCTCTACGCCCGCCGGAACGCACGGCACTGGCTCGACATCACCGACTTCATCGCACCATTGGTTCCCCTCGGGCTCGCCTTCGGCCGCCTGGGGAATTTCATCAACGGCGAGCTGTGGGGACGGGTCGCCGACGCCAGTCTGCCCTGGGCGATGATCTTCCCACAGGTCGATGCGCAGCCGCGCCATCCCTCGCAGCTCTATCAGGCCGGGCTCGAAGGGCTGGCGCTGTTCGTGCTGCTGTGGCTCTACTCGCGCGGCGAACGCCCGCGCGGAGCAATCTCCGGACTGTTCCTGACCGGCTACGGCACCTTCCGTTTCGTCGCGGAGTATTTCCGCTCGCCGGATGATGGTATCTTCGGCCTGTCACATACCGTCAGCATGGGGCAGTGGCTGTCGCTGCCGATGATTGCTGCCGGCATCGTTTTCATGATCAGGGCGTACCGCCGCAGCGACTGACGGTCCGCCCCGCCCGGGAGGAGCCATGGCCGAAGGCATCGTCGCACGCGGACTGCGTCGTGTCCGCTCGCTGCTGAACGACGGCAGCCGCCGGCGTACCCTCGACGCGGCGCAGGCGACCCGGTTGCGCGCCCAGTTGCGGGAGTGCGCCGATGGCCTCGGCGGCGAGGTATCCACCCGGCAGCGCGCCGCGCGACTGGCCGAGAGCTACCTGCGGCTCGACGACACGGGCCGCGCCGCCTTCCTGCGCATCGTCGCCACCGAATTCGGCCCGGACCCGGGCAAGGTCGATGCGGCGCACCGCGCCTATCAGACGGCGGTCGGCAGCGACCGCCAGTGGGCAGCGGAGTCGGCCCTGCGCTCCGCACTGCGCTCGTCCCGCCTGCGCATCCTCACGCAATTCAACGCCTTGCCCCAAGGGGTCAAGTTTCTCGTCGACCTGCGTGCCGACCTCCTGCGCTACGCCGAACAGGACCCGGTGCTGCGGGCACTCGACCGCGAACTCGAATCGCGCCTCTCGGCATGGTTCGATGTCGGCTTCCTGGAACTGCAGCGTATCACCTGGAATTCGCCGGCGGCCCTGCTCGAGAAGCTGATCGAATACGAGGCGGTGCACGAAATCCGCTCGTGGAGCGACCTGAAGAACCGGCTTGATTCGGATCGCCGCTGCTACGCTTTTTTCCATCCGCGCATGCCGATGGAGCCGCTGATCTTCGTCGAGGTCGCCCTCACCGACCGGCTGGCCGACAACGTGCAGACGCTGCTCGACGAACACGCCCCGGTTTTCGACGCGGCACGTGCCGATACCGCGATCTTCTACTCGATCTCCAACACGCAGACCGGCCTGCGCGGCGTCTCCTTCGGCAACTTCCTGCTCAAGCGGGTCGTCGACGATCTCAAACGCGACTACCCTCGCCTCGCCACCTTCGCCACCCTATCGCCCCTGCCCGCGCTGCAGCGCTGGGCAGACCGGCACCCCGGGGAATGGACCCGGATCTTCCCCCCCCAGGAAATCGCCCGCCTGGCCCGGCTTGCCCGCCCGCACGGACAAACCACCGACACGCCACCGCTGGCCACCACCGACGACCTGCGGCACTGGCTGGCGGCATCCGACTGGCTCGCCGACAGCCGCCTCGCGCGAGCACTGCAACCCGGACTGGTAAAACTCGCGGCGCGCTATCTGCTCACTGCCAAATCCGGCGACCGGCCATACGATCCGGTGGCACGCTTCCATCTCGGCAACGGCGCGCGCATCGAGCGGATCAATCCGCTGGCCGACGCCTCGCCACGCGGCCTGCAACAGTCCTACGGCCTGATGGTCAACTACCTCTACGATCCAGCCAGCATCGAAGGCAACGTCGAAGCCTTCTCGCGGCACGGCGAGATTGCCTGCGCCGCCGGCATCCGACGAGCGGCGCGCGATTGACGCGCGGCAGCTTCTATAATCAGCGCTTTCATGCACAAGGAAAGACGATGAGCCAGCGTCCGTTCAAGGTACTCGGCATCCAGCAGATCGCCATCGGCGGTCCCGACAAGAAGAAGCTGCGCCAGCTATGGGTTGAGATGCTCGGACTCGAGGTCACCGGCAACTTCGTCAGCGAACGTGAAAACGTTGACGAGGACATCACGGCGATGGGCAAGGGTCCGTTCAAGGTCGAGGTCGACCTGATGCAGCCGCTCGATCCCGAAAAAAAACCGGCCGTGCACGCTACGCCGCTCAACCACGTCGGCCTGTGGATCGACGATCTGCCGAAGGCGGTGGAATGGCTGACGGCGCAGGGTGTGCGCTTCGCGCCGGGCGGCATCCGCAAGGGGGCCGCCGGTTTCGACATCACCTTCCTGCATCCGAAGGCCAGCGAGGAATTTCCGATCGCCGGCGAGGGCGTGCTGATCGAACTGGTACAGGCCCCGCCCGAGGTGGTAGCGGCCTTCGCCCGCCTGGCCTGACCCGGAAACGGCCGGCAACCGCTGGCGACACGCCGCAGCCATGCCAAGGAGACCTTCACGATGACCTGGTTCTCGTTGCCGATCACCCGGACCGACCCACGGCCCGCGTTCATCGATGCCGCCAGCGCAGCCAACTGGCTGACCCGGCAGCCGCAGGCCAACGCCCCGGCAATGCAGGCCGAACTGGTACGGCAACTGCAGCAGCTCAACAGCTTCGCCATGCCTGCCCGCGAACGTTTCAAGACCCTGGAAGTCCTTCGCAAGACGGCGGCCGCCATCGATGCCGAATGCCAACGCCGCTACGAGGGGCGTCCCCTGCCCCTGGCCTCCGGCGAGCAGGCGCTGCTCGACGCCTCGCGGCAACTGTGGCGGGCCTGCGCGATCGGCTACCTGCACTGCCTGCGCGCCTGTCTCGACGATGACCCGGGACTGGCCGGCGAGGGCGCCCGCGCGGCGCACCGGGTCCTTGCCAGCCTGCGCATGGAGCAGGCCAGCGATTACGCTGGCGGGGCGCACCCCGACGATGAGCTGTGGCGCATCCTGCACGCCGTGCTGGCGTCGGCCGAGCAGCTGGGTGTCGAGCGCACGCCGGTCAACGACCGCTTGCTCGGCGAAACCGCCGAATCGACGGTGGTCGGCCAGTACGCAATGCTGCTTCTGCTGCACTTGGCCCGTCCCTTCGAACTTTCCCGCGGACAATTGGCGGCCGCCACCCGCTGGTTCGCCCGCTGGCGCGAGCAGGCCGACGTGCTGGAGGTTCCCGACGACCCGCGCCCCGGCCATTGCGCCCCGCTCGATCTGGCCCAGGCGGCACCACTGCACGCCCAGCCCGGCGCCGCCGGACTGCCGCGCTGGCTGGCGCTCAGCGGAGTCCTGCGCAAGATGCGCAAGCGCCTCGAAGCCCTGGCACTCGGCGAATCACCGGAAGCGCTGAAGCTCGGCAGCGGCCTCACCCCCGAGGCCTGCAGCGCGCTGCTGCGGACACTGGGCGACAATCTCAGGCATCCGCCGCCCCCCCTGCCGGACACCGCGACCGTGGCGGCGGCACCGGAAACCTGGCTGGCCAGCGGGCTCGAGTCGATCTATCGTCAGATCGGCGGTGATCCCCTGCTGCTGGCCGACCAGCCGGAGCGGCAAACGCACTGGCAGGCCCGCGAGCAGATCGCCATATTCGGGCACGTCGTACGCACCGACGAGGGCGACTCGGCGCGTCCCGAGGCCTGGCGCACGGTCTCGCAGGAACGGGACATCCTGCGGCTCTGCCGCCTCCCCGGCCAGGGCGAGGCACGCCTGCCCGCCCGCGCGCTGGCCGCGGTCCGGCCGGCCGGCGCCGGCGCCTATACGCTGGCCGCCGTGCAGTCCCTGTGCGTGGCTCCGGACGGTACGCTGCACGCCACCCTGCGGTTGCTGCCCGGTCTCCCCCGGGCGGTACCGGCCGAGGTCCGCGAACGGCCGAGCGGCAAGACCAGCCGCCACCCCGCCTTCCTGCTCCCCGCCGTGGCCGGTGTCGAGAGTCCGGCCACGGTCCTGCTGCCGGCCGGCGTACCGGCCCGGGCGCAGAGCATCAATCTGACGCAGGACGGCGTCCCCGTGCGCCTGGAGGCCTGCCTCGAGCGCGGCGGCGACTACGAGCGCTGGTTGCGCAAGGAAGACTGACCGCGGGCAGAAACGACAGGCCCGCCATGCGGCGGGCCTGTGACGGACGATCCTCCCG
>JAPKHL010000125.1 GCA_026646875.1 Rhodocyclaceae bacterium
ACCAGCATCAGCGGCATCACCGCCTTGATCGAGGCCTCGCCCTTGGCCGATTCCTCGGTGGCACCGCCAAGCTCGATGCGGAAGCCGGGCGGCAGCGCGGCGCGCACGGCATCGAGCCGCGGATCGATCTGCGCCGAAACCACCGGCGCCTGCGTGTTATCGCGAATGTCGGCGCGCACGGTGATCGTCGGCAGACGGTTGCGCCGCCAGATCAGGCCGTCCTCCAGTTCATGGCGGATCCGCGCCACCTGCGCCAGCGGTACGGCGCGGCCGCTGGCGGTCTGCACGTTGATGCCGGCCAGTGCCGACAGACGCTGCCGTTCGTCGCCGGCGGCGCGCACCACGACGTCGACCAGCTGGTCCCCTTCGCGCATCTGCGTGGCACTGCTGCCCGTCAGCAGCAGATTGAGCGCGGCCGAGATCTCCTGCGTGCTGACCCCGAGCGCGCGGGCCCGGTCCTGATCGATCTCGAGGTGCACCGCCTTGGCCATTTCGTTCCAGTCGAAATTGACGTTGCTGACGTGCGGATTGTCCCGCATCACGGCGGCCACCTGCTCCGCGGCCCGGCGCAGCGCAGCCGGGTCCTCGCCGGAAACGCGGAACTGGATCGGAAAGCCGACCGGCGGTCCGTTCTCGAGACGCAGGACGCGCGCGCGCAGGCCACCGAACTCGGCCACCCAGGCCGGATCGTCGCTGGCAAAACGCGCCTCGAGGCGTTGCTTGAGATCCTCGCGGGCTTCGATGCCCGTCGTCGTGACGACGAACTGCGCGAAGTTGTCGTTGTACATCTGCTGGTCGAGCGGCAGGTAGAAGCGCGGGCTGCCGTTGCCGACGTAGCTGACGAAACCCTTCACCGAACGGCTGAATTCCGGCTCGTCGAGCAATATCCGTTCGACCGTCCGGGTGCGCGCCTCGGTTGCCCGCAGCGAGGCGCCCTGCGGCAGCCACAGGTCGATCAGCAGCTCAGCGCGGCTGGAGGCCGGAAAGAACTGTTTCTGCACGCCGGCACCGAAGGCGACGAGCGCCAGCACGAAGGCGGCGACGGTGGTGGCGATGACGATCCAGCGGTGCGCGACGCACCACTCGACGGTGGCGCGGACACGGCGGTAGAACGGTGTGTCGTAGATGTCGTCGCCGTGCAACTGGGCCTTGGCCAGCAGCTTCTTCGGATCGAGGATCTTGTAACCGAGGTAGGGGGTGAACACCACCGCGACGACCCACGACACGAGCAGGGCGATGGTCACCACGGCGAAGATCGAGAACGTGTATTCGCCGGCGCCGGACTTGGCGAAACCGACCGGCATGAAACCGGCGGCGGTGATCAACGTGCCGGTGAGCATCGGGAAGGCCGTCGAAGTATAGGCGAAGGTCGCTGCGCGGAAGCGGTCCCAGCCCTGCTCCATCTTCACCACCATCATCTCCACGGCGATGATCGCATCGTCCACCAGCAGGCCGAGCGCGATGATCAGCGCACCGAGGGAAATCCGCTGCAGGTCGATGCCGAACACCGCCATCAACAGGAAGGTCACCGCCAGCACCAGCGGGATCGAGAGCGCGACGACGGTGCCGGTACGCAGGCCAAGACTGATGAAGGACACCGCGAGGACGATGATCACCGCCTCGGCGAGTGAGGTCATGAACAGCGAGATCGATTGCTGCACGATCTGCGGCTGGTCGGCGACCACGTGAATGTCGATGCCGGTCGGCAGGTCGCGCTGCAGGCGCGCCACCTCGGCACGCAGGGCCTCGCCCAGGCGGATCACGTCGCCGCCCTTGTTCATGGCGATGGCGATGCCGACCGCCGCCTGTCCCTCAACACGCATGCGCGGCGCCGGCGGATCGACGTAGCCGCGCTGCACCGTGGCGATGTCGCCGAGCCGGAGCTGCCGCTCGCCGGCGCGTACCGGCAGCTCGCGCACGCTGTCCTCCGAAGCGAGGTCGCCCGACACGCGGATGCGCACCCGATCCGACGGTGTCTCGACGAAGCCGGCCGGCAGCATCGCGTTCTGTTTCTGCAGCGCATCGAAGATCGCCTGCGGCGTGATCCCGAGTGTGGCCAGGCGACGGTGCGACAGCTCGACGTAGATGCGCTCCTCCTGCACGCCGAGCAGCTCGATCTTCTTCACGTCGGCAACGCGGCGCAGTTCGCGCGCGATGCGCTCGGCCTCGCGGCGCAGCGCGCCGACATCGAAGCCGTCGCCGGTCAGGGCCAGGATGTTGACGAAGGTGTCGCCGAACTCGTCGTTAACGAAGGGCCCCTGCACGCCGGCCGGCAGCGTGTGGCGGATGTCGTCGAGTTTCTTGCGCACCTGGTACCAGGCCTCCGGCACCTCTTTTTTCGGTGTGTAGTCCTTCAGGATGATGAAGATCAGCGATTCGCCCGATTTCGAGCTGGAACGGATGACATCGACCCAGGGCGTATCCTGCAGCTTCTTTTCCAGCCGCTCGGTGATCTGCTGTTCGACCTCGCGGGCAGTGGCTCCCGGCCACAGGGTGCGCACCACCATCGCCTTGAAGGTGAAGTCGGGATCCTCGGCGCGCCCCAGCCGGAAGTAGGACAACGCGCCGCCGATCATCAGGACGAGGATCAGGTAGGCCACCATCGAACGGTGGCGCAGGGCCCATTCGGACAGGTTGAGATGGGTCATCGCGCCGCCGCCGTGGCGATCCGGATCCGCTCGCCGGCCACCAGCTTGTGCACGCCGGCCTCGACGATGCGTTCGCCGGCAGCGACACCGCCGGCCAGCGTGGCCGCCGTTTCGCCCCAGGCGATCACCTCGACCGGCCGCAACCGGACGGTCGAGTCCGCATCGACGACCCACAGCGCCGGACGGCCCTCGTGCTGGAAAACCGCGGTCAGGGGCACGGTCAGCGGCGACGGCTCGGCAGCAGCCGCCTCGAAACGCACGGAAGCCGTCATTCCGAGACGAACCCGCGCATCGGGTTCGAGCAGGGAGATCCGCGCGGCATAGGTGCGTGTCGCGACATCGGCAACCGGCGACAGCTCACGCAGGACACCGCGATAGCGGGCATCGGCCTCGGCCCACAGCGTGATCTCGGCGGCCCGGCCGACGCGCAGTCCGGCGATCCGCGATTCCGGCAGCGCGATCACGACCTCGGGCGTGTCCGGTCGTGCCAGTCGCAGCACCGTCTGTCCGGCGCTCACCACCTGCCCGGGCTCGGCAGCGACCGCCGCCACCACGCCGGCCCGGTCCGCACGCAGCTCGGTGTAGGCGCGCTGATTGCGCGCCAGCTCGGCCTGCGCGCGCATCGCCCGCAACGTCGTTTCCCGCGCATCGAGGGCGGCCTGGCTGACGAAGCTCTGCGTCCGCAGCTCCCGGTAGCGCCGCGCCTCCGCTTCGGCGAGGGCGAGCTGGGCCTCGGCGGCGCTCGCCGACAGGGCAGGATCGACCGGATCTAGGCGGGCCAGCAGCTCGCCCGGACGCACCGTGGCACCCACGTCGACCGGACGTTCGAGCAGCTTGCCACCGATGCGGAAGGCCAGTGGTGTTTCGTGCCGGGAGCGAATCTCGCCGGCATAGGGCGACGCGCCGGTGGGCTGCCCGCCCGTGCTTTCGCCGACCACACGGGTGAGCACCGGCCGCGGTGGCTCCGGCGGCGGCAGCGGACGCTCGCAGGCCGCGAGCATGAACAAGGCGGCAACGAGCGGGCCGCTACGCAGCGGCCCGCTCATGCCGGCCTCCCGCCCAGCGCCGGCGCTGTCGGGCGCAGGCCGTTGATCAGCAAGTCGAATTGCATCGCAAGATAGGCCTCGGGCTCGCTCTCGCGCCCGCAAAAGCACAGCGAGTATTTCCAGATCACCAGCATGAGCAACGGCGCGATGATCACATCGATCGCCGTATCCACGTCGAGCGGGCGAAACTCGCCGCGCGCCACACCGCGTTGCAGGGCCGCGCGCAACAGGGCGCGGCCGCGCACGATCACCGTGTCATGGTAGTACTGCGCCAGATCGGGAAAATTGCGCGCCTCCGATATGATCAGCTTGGGAATGCCGGCCAAGCGCGTTCCGCCGATCTGCTGCCACCAGCCCGACAGCAGGTCGCGCAGCAGTTCCGCCGACGGGCCCTCGTAGCCCGCGAAACGCTGCTCCGCCTCGGCCAGGCGCGGCACGATGCCTTCCTCGACGACCGCCTTGAAGAGGGCTTCCTTGCTGTCGAAATACAGATAGAGGGTGCCCTTCGAAACGCCGGCGCGGGCGGCCACATCGTCAAGCCGCGTGGCAGCGTAACCCTTGTCGACGAACAGTTCGAGCGCGGCGGCGGTGAGCTCGGACGGACGCGCATCCTTGCGCCGGCGACGGGGTGGGGCAAGCGGGGACGGCGCGGAGGAAGCGGCGGGAGTGGAGACAGAAGACATGGGAGGGGC
>JAPKHL010000126.1 GCA_026646875.1 Rhodocyclaceae bacterium
CGCACGGCGCTGCCGCTGATCGGCATCGAGTCCCGGCTGCGCCGCGCCGAGGCCGACGGCCTGCTGCTCCGCGAAGCCGGACGGATCGCACCGACCGCGCGCGGCCGGCATTTCCTCAACCGCCTGCTGGAGAGTTTCCTGCCCGGCTGAGGCCGCTTGCCGGACTACCGTCCCAGCGCGTCGACCGCCTCGGCCAGGCGTCGCTTCAGCTCATCGGCCGGCTGTCCCTGCGCCTCGGCCAGGCGGATCTGCCGGACCAGCGCGGAAATCTCGGCGGGTGAGGGCTTGGGCGAGGATTTTTCCCCGGCCGCCGGCGCGGCCTTGCCGGTCGCAGGACGCGCCGCGCCGAGCACCTCGGCGCGTTCCGCGCCGGGCTGGTTGCGGCGCGCGGTGATGACGATGGACTTGGGCTGGTAGGGGCGTGGCGCCGGACGGCGCGCGGCCTGCGCCGACGGCGTGGCGCCGCGCCGGAAGGATTCGACGGCGGTGAATAGCTGCTTGCGCAGTTCGTCGGTCGGCTGGCCGGCCGCCTCGGCCTCGCGCATCCGTTGCAGGATGGCCTCGATTTCGCTGGGCGCGGCGCTGGAGCGGCTGGGTTCGCCGAAACTGGCCTTGGGCGCCCGAACCGCCTCGGAAAATGCCTCCGACGAGGAAATCAGCTTGCCGACACGGTAATGGTCGTAGCGCATGGCCAGCGTCAGGGCGCTGTCGCCCCAGTCATTGCGGGCGTTCGGATCGGCACCGGCGGCAAGCAGGGCGCCGGCCAGCGCCTCGCGGCCCTCGCGCGCGGCCAGCATCAGCGGCGTCGAGCCGTTCGGCGAGCGGGCATTGACGTCGGCGCCACGCGCGATCAGCGCCCCGGCCAGCTTTTCATGGCCGTTGAACACGGCGTAGTGCAGCGCGTTCCATTGCAGGCCTTCGCGGTTGAGCGTGGCGCCGTTGGCCAGCAGCCAGTCGACGGCAGCCGCGTGCCCGTTCCAGGCGGCCAGTTGCAGCGCCTGTTCGCCGTGGCGGTTGCTCCGGCGCGGATCGGCGCCGCGCTCGACGAAGAGCGCCATCATCCCGATATTGCCGTTCCAGGCGGCCAGCATCAGTCCGGTGCCGACGCGGTCGGCCTGGTATTCCGGATCGAGCCCTTCGTCGAGCCAGCGCCGGACGGTGCCCAGATCGCCGCGCTCGACGGCGTGGCCGAAGGCCACCGGGTCGGGCGCCGCCGCGCCGGCCGGGGCCGTCGCCAGCCCCCCCAGCAGACAGGACAATGCGAGGAATCGTAGCAGCCATTGCATAGCCGGGTACTCCGTTCAGTCCGCCGCGGCCCTGCGGCCGCCGGCGTTGTTGTCCGTGGGGTTGTCCTTGTTGTTCCCCGTTTTGTTGCACAATACGACGTCCATGCCGCACCGCTCCCTGCTTCCGCTGGCCTTCGCGCTTTCCCTCGCCCTGCACGGCAGCGTGCTGCTGCCCGGAATGCTGCCGAAGCCCGCCGCCGCGCCAACCCCGCCGCCGCTCCAGGCCTTGCTGCGCCCGCCCCCTGCTCCGCTCCCGCCGCCGGCCGAGCCGCTGCTCAAGGACACCCTGGCGGAAACCGCCCCGCCGGGCACGGCGACACCGCCCCCCCGTCCCGACCGGCCGCGCCCGACCGCCACGCGGCAGGCTGTGCGCGCCGCACAGCAAAAGCTCTCCGAGCATCTTTTCTATCCGCCCGAGGCGGTGGCGCGCGGCCTCGAGGGCGAAGTGCGCCTGCTCGTCACGCTGGATTCCGACGGCGGCGTCGCCGACGTCCAGATCGCCGCCAGCAGCGGCCAACCGCTGCTCGACAACGCCGCGATCCGCGCCGCCTGGGCGATGGGACGCGCGGAAGCCGGCGTGCGCGAGCTGATCCTGCCGGTGGTTTTCCGCCTGCAGTGAGGCGCCCGGCGGCAACCTCCTAGCGGCGCCGGAAAACGAGATCCCAGATGCCGTGCCCGAGACGCAGGCCGCGTTGCTCGAACTTGGTCAGCGGACGGTACTCGGGGCGCGGCGCATAGCGCTCGGCGGTATTTTCCAGCAGGGGCTCGGCGGCGAGCACGGCGAGCATCTGCTCGGCGTAATTTTCCCAGTCGGTGGCACAGTGCAGGTAGCCGCCGGGCCGCAACCGGCTGGCCAGCAGCGCCACCAGCGGCGGCTGGATCAGGCGGCGCTTGTGGTGGCGCGCCTTCGGCCAGGGGTCGGGAAAGAAGATGTGGGCCCCGGCCAGCGTGTCGGGCGGAATCATGTCGCGCAACACCTCGACGGCATCGTGCTGGACGATCCGCACGTTGCTCAGCCCGCCCTCGGCGACCAGCTTGCAGAGGCTGCCGACGCCGGGGGTATGCACCTCGACGCCGAGGTAATCGTTCTCCGGATGCGCGGCGGCGATGGTGGCCGAGGTCTCGCCCATGCCGAAACCGATTTCCAGGATCTTCGGCGCGCTGCGCCCGAACACGGCATCGAGGTCGACCTGCCCGGCACGGTAGGGCACGCCGATCCTCGCCATCATTTCGGCATGGTAGCGCTGCTGCGCGTTGGAGACCCGCCCCTGGCGCAGGACGAAACTGCGGATGTGCCCCGCGCGTCCGGCGGTATAGACGTTTTCCGGGTCCGTATCGTCCATGCTCATGATCCGATCAGTCCGTGGGTCGGCGACGAGGGGTCGGCCGCATAGAGCTTGCGCGGCATGCGCCCGGCGAGGAAGGCCTCGCGACCAGCCTCGACCGCCTTCTTCATGGCGCTGGCCATCAGCACCGGATGCTGCGCGTGCGCGATGGCGGTATTCATCAGCACGCCGTCACAGCCGAGCTCCATGGCGATGGCGGCATCGGAGGCGGTGCCGACGCCGGCGTCGACGAGCACCGGCACCTTGGCGTTGTCGATGATCAGGCGCAGGTTCCACGGATTGAGGATGCCCATGCCGGAGCCGATCAGCGAGGCCAAGGGCATGATCGCGACGCAGCCGATCTCCTCGAGCATCCTGGCCTGGATCGGATCGTCGGCGCAGTAGACCATCACCTGGAAACCTTCATCGACCAGCGTCCGCGCGGCCTTCAGGGTTTCCGGCATGTTCGGGAACAGCGTCGCGGGGTCGCCGAGCACCTCGAGCTTGACCAGCGCGTGCCCGTCCAGCAGCTCGCGCGCCAGGCGCAGGGTGCGCACCGCGTCGTCGGCCGTGTAGCAACCGGCGGTATTGGGCAGGATGGTGAATTGCGACGGCGGCAGCACGTCGAGCAGATTCGGCTCGCCGGCGTTCTGGCCGATGTTGGTGCGGCGGATGGCGACGGTGACGATCTCGGCGCCGGAGGCATCGATCGCCGCGCGGGTCTCGGCGAAATCCTTGTACTTGCCGGTACCCACCAGCAGGCGGGAGCGGTAGGTCTTGCCGGCGACGGTCAGGCTGTGTGCGTTTGCGTCCATGGTCTCGGAAAAAAGGGCCGGTGCGGGAAAACGGCGCGGCGTGTGCCGGTGCGGGCGAACTCAGCCGCCGCCGACGGCGACGACGATCTCGAGACGGTCGCCGTCGTCGAGGCCGGTATCGCCGTGACGCCCACGCGGCACGATCTCGCCGTTGCGCTCGACGGCAATGCGCTTGCCGGCGTAGCCGAGCGTTTCGACCAGCGCGGCCACGGTCAGCGGCGCGTTGAAGCGGCGGGGTTCGCCGTTGATGATCAGTTCCATTGAGCGGCCGATTCTAGCACGGCCGGCGCACGGCCTCGCCGTGCCGGCCCCGCCCCGCGCGGCCGGCTATAATCGGCTCGTCTCCCCGAGGAATCCCGCATGCGACCGCATCTCCGCCCTCCTCCCCGCCCCCATCGCCGCCCGCCGCCCCGCGCCGGGCAGGATCGTCGGCCATGAGCGGCTTCGAGCACTACGCCGAGGAACTGGCCAGTCTCGACCGCGAAATCGGACACTACGCCACCCTCTGCGGCGTCGATCTCGCCGATCATGCCGCCATCGCGGCATGCACCCGCGAAGTGCACGACTCCTGGCCGGAGGACAAACCCCGCCAGACCCTGCGCGGCCTGCTGATCCTGCGCATGAAGCTGGAAACCGAGATGCTTGAACAGGGGCTGCGCCCGACCGAGCTGAAGGGGTGGTGATCGCGGGCCCAACGAAAAAGCCAACCGCGCGGGGTTGGCTCTTTTTTTGCGGATCGATGATCCGCCGGAATGCGTTGGAGCGGGCGATGGGAACATCATCGTGTCCCTAACTCGTTGATTGATAACGAGTTTTCCGCACTCGGCGAACCGAGATGGACATAATTATGGACTGAAAAACCACCCTTGGTCAACGCACGCTCCGAGCAGGTCCAGTGCGAGCCATGGACAGCCAGCGATTGCCAATGTACCCGAGCACTCAACGTCACGAGGCCGGTTCATCTCCCTTTGGCAGGAACTCCTCGCGGGCGCGCTGCAGAAACCGCTTCATGGGCTCAGAGGGTTCGGCGCTGCGGCGCAGCAGGTAGGTGGACAGCATGGGCGGCGTGCCGGCCAAGGGGCGAACGGTTATGTCGGGGCGGTTCAGGGTCTGCACCTGCGAGGCAATGGCGAAACCTAGGCCATAACCGGCACCGACCAGAGTCAGCATCACGCCTAGGCTCGTCACCTGATCTACCAGCTTGAGCGGCTTGGACGCACCTTGAAGCACCGCCTGGATCTGGTGGTGGCAGCCCGATCCCGCGTCCGGATGGCACAGTACCAACGGAAACTTCAAGGCTTCATCCAATGGCACTTCCGCGTGCGCCAACAAGGGGTGGCGCACGGGCACGATCACCGACAGAGGATCGGTCCACACGGGCTCGGCGACAAGGCCTTCGCTCACCGCGTCCGACAGCGCAAAGCCGATGTCCAGCAGATCGTTGTGCAGGCCCTTGAGCTGCTGCGCGAAAGGCAGCTCGAAGACGCGAATCTCCAGTTCGGGCTCTTCCTCGCGGCTGCGCGCCAGCAAGGTGGCAATGTGGGGCTGCGCCAAGCTGTCGCAGATGGCGATGCGCAGATAACCCTGATAGCCCTGCGCCGCCGCCTTTGCGGCACTCACCGCCTGCTCCACGGTGGCCAGCACACGCCGGCACTCACCGAGGAACACTTGACCGGCCCAGGTCAGTCGCGTCTGGTGCGCGCTGCGGTCGAACAACTGCACGCCGAGCGTGGCTTCGAGATTGCGCATTGCGCGCGACACAGGCGATTGTTCTACGCCAAGGCGCTCGGCCGCTCGCGCGAAATGCAGTTCTTCCGCGACCGCAACGAAATAGCGCAGTAGTCTGAGTTCCAATGCGGCCTCCTGTTTGCCTCGTTCCTGGCCTGCGTCCACCTCATGCGGATTGCGCCTCGCTTTCTCCTTCGATGATTGGCAAGAGGTTCCGGCGTTGCATGCTTGTAAGCGGCCGGCCATCCCACCTTGGCTAGGCATCGGTGTGGGATGCCGCTAGATTGGCTATCGGAGGTTCAGGATGCGCCGGGCACCGCTGAGCACTATCAGCGCAATGACTGCGCCAATCACGAGGTCAGGGTACGAGGAGCCCGTCCAAGCGACCAAAACACCAGCGACTATCACCCCCGCGTTTGCGATCACATCATTCGCAGAAAAAATGTAGCTTGCCGTCATGTGGGCGCCCCGATCCCGCTTCTTGGCGATCAGCACCAGGCAGGTGACGTTGGCGATCAATGCGACCAGCCCGATACTCATCATGAGCATGGACGCCGGCTCACTTCCCACAACTGCCCGCCGAACGACCTCCAAAAGCGCGCCAAGCGCAAGCACGACTTGCAACCAACCAGCGATGTGCGCTGCCTTCATCTTCAAGGCGGCGGCGCGGCCCACCGCATAGAGCGCCAGTCCGTAGACCGCCGCATCGGCGAACATGTCAAGCGAGTCCGCTATGAGACCTGTGGACTGGGCGATCAGGCCAACGATCAACTCAAAGACAAACATCGCACCGTTGATAGCGAGCAGCAGCTTTAAGGTCCGAGCCTCAGAGGCATTCCCCTCTGCGTCTGGGGCCGTAGACTCGTCGCTTTGCACGCTGTCCAACACTTGCGCGCCGAGGTTGAGAGGGATGAGACGGCCCAGCAGCTCTTGCGTACTTCCCCCATGCTGCACGGTGAGCTGACGCGGCGCATCCCACCACAAGCCGTTGGGAGAGCCCGTCAGCGCGACGCGCTGCGCAGCTGCTGGCTGCGTGGGCTTGGGTTGCTCAGCGGGCCGCGCGCCTGTGC
>JAPKHL010000127.1 GCA_026646875.1 Rhodocyclaceae bacterium
CTTCCCGATGCGGTGGCCCGTCATGCTACGCAATGCCCTAGCCCTCGCGCTGTGCCTCGCGCTTCCCGCAACCGCCGCCGCCTTCAGCTTTTCCGAGGAGGAGCAGCGGGAAAAAACCGCAGCCGAAGCCTCGCGGAAGCGCCCGGGGCCTGCACTGAGCACACCGTGCAAGGCGGCGCTGAAGGACCGCAAGATCATGGTCGTCATCGGCGAGCGCAGCAATCGTGGCGTCGATGCCCGGCAGAGCGCCTACGGTCCGCATTTCAACGCCATCAACCAGCGCCTGCGTAACCTGGGATTGCGCACCTACTCGCAGGAGGAAATCACGGCACAGATCGCGCAGGCAGAGATCGACGCCTACATGCGCAACGATCCGGATGCCGCGCTCAACGCCTCGAAGAAGATGGGGGCCGATTTCATCCTTCGCGGCGTGATTTCCAGCCGCTCGGCGATCAATCCGGTGCTGCGCATCCCCGAAGTCTATGTCAGCATGAGTTTCACCCTTACGGCCGCCGATGGCCGTCCGGTGTCCGATGTCTCGGCGAGCGCCGAATCCTATTCGGGCACCGATACGCTCGGCATGGCACTGACCCTGGTCAATGAACAGGCCTCGGGGGTCGTTGCCCGCCTGTACGGCGATTACTGCCGGCACGCCGGCGTCGATGGCAACCGCAAGAAATAACCGCAACCACGAGAATCCGGCATGACACCTCCACGCCTCACCCGTTCCGCCCTGGCGCTCTGTGCCATCCTCGCCGCCGGCGGCGTCCTTGCCCAGCCGGTTTTCGACAGTCCCTCGCCGACCGCCGGCGGATCGACCTCGACGCAGGCCAACGAGATGGCCGACAAGGCGATGTACAAACCGATCGAATACGCCAACGCGGGCAAACCCGGGCCGACGCTGGTCGTCATTCCCGGCGAGATCAAGAGCAACAACGCCACGTTCACCCAGAAATTCGGTCCCAACAACATCGCCGACTATGCCGAACTCGAACTGGGCAAGGCCAATTTCAGGATTCTCGAGCGCTCCGACCTCGGCCCGCTGCTGGGTGAATTCCAGCTTGCCTACACGCTGGGCGACCCGCAGGCGGCGCGCAGCATCCTGCAGAAGGGCAAGTTCAAGACGACGAAATGGGTGGTCAAGTTCGACATCCTGAAGGCCGAACAGGTGGCGCAGGCGCAGCAGGGGTTCGACGGGCGGGCCGTCGGCGCGCTGATCGGCATCTTCGGTGGCGGGCGCGGCGGTGCGGCCGGCAGCGTGGCCGCCGGCTCGGTGCAGACGGGCGAGAGCACCGGGGTATGGATCATCGGGATGCGCTACAAGATCATCGATGCGAATACCACCGAGCAGATGGCCACCGGCTATGCCGAGGAAAAGATGGAGCTTGGCGCCAAGAGCACCTCGGTCCTCGGCGTCTCCTCGGGGGCCTCGGGCGGACTGACGCTCGACTCGATGGTGCAGCGTCTGGTGCAGAAGACCGTCTGGGAAATCGACAGCAAACACAAGTGACGCGGCGGCGGCGCCGACGGGGGAAACGACATGGCGGAACATCCGCAGAAGCTTGGCAAGTACGAAATCCGGCGGGAACTCGGTCGGGGTGCGATGGGCGTCGTGTTCGACGCCTGGGATCCCTCGCTCGAACGACGCGTCGCGCTCAAGACGGTCCGGCGTGACCAGCTCGACGGCGCAGAGGCCAAGGAACTGCTCGACCGCTTCAAGCGCGAGGCCCAGGCCGCGGGACGGCTGTCGCACCCGAACATCGTCGCCGTCTATGAATACGGCGAGGACGAGGGCATCGCCTTCATCGCCATGGAGTACATCGAAGGGCGGGAGCTCAAGGAGTATTTCGACGGCAACGAGCGCTTCCCGCTGCCCGAGGTGGGGCGCATCATGGGGCAGCTTCTCGATGCGCTCGGCGTGGCGCACGCGCACGGCATCGTGCACCGCGACATCAAGCCCGCCAACGTGTTCGTGCTGGCCGGCGGGCAGATCAAGGTCGGCGACTTCGGCATCGCCCGCATCGAATCCTCCAATCTCACGCAGGCGGGCTCGGTGCTCGGCACGCCGGCCTACATGTCTCCCGAACAGTTCATGGGGCAGACGGTCGACGGCCGCTCCGACCTGTTCTCGGCCGGCGTCATCCTCTACCAGTTCCTGACCGGTGAAAAACCCTTCACCGGCCAGCTGACGACGATCATGCACAAGGTGCTGCGGGAGGATCCGACCGCACCTTCCGAGCTCAACGTCCAGATCCCGAAATCCTTCGACAAGCTGATCGGCAAGGCGCTGGCCAAGCGGCCGGAGGACCGTTTCCAGAGCGCCCGCGAATTCGCCGTGGCGCTCCAGGCGGTGATCGGCGGCGTGGCCGCGGACAGCGAGGCCACGATCGCCATCGCCCCGGCGGCAGCGCCCGCCGCCCCCCGCGCGCGTCCCTCCTCGGAGACGCCGGCGGAGCCTCCCGTCGCGCGTCCTTCGCCGGCCCGCTCGCCCGCGCTTACCTTTGCCGTCATCGGCGGCGTGGTCGTTCTCGGACTTGGCGCCGCCCTGTACTACGTGAACCGCTCATCGGCGCCATCGGCACCGTTGTCGGAGGTGCCGCCCGCGGCAGCGCCGAGCGTCGCCAGCGTACCCGCGAATGCCGCGGCTGCCGCGCCCCAGGCCGCGCGGCCGACCGATCTGGTGATCAGCGCAGTGGGCTTTGCCGATCCGAGCGACCCCCGCTACGGCAGCGATCCTGGCCTGCTGCGCGCCGAGTTGCGCGAGGACGCCCGGCGTCAGCTGGTCGAAAAGGCCATCGCACTCTACGTGCAGTCCGGCTCCCTGCTCCAGAACTACGATCGGCTGCAGGGGCGGCTGCTGGCGCGCAGCGGCGAATTCATCGATACCGTGATCCAGGAAGAGGCGCCCCGAACCGGCAAGGATGGTCTCGTCTCGGTGACCACGCGTGCCTCGGTGCGCGTGCGGGATGTGCAGAAGACGCTGAACCAGATGTCGCGCGAGGAGCGCATCGACTTCATTCGCAACAACGGCGACCCGAAGATCTCGGTGGCCATCACCACCCGCCCCGAGACCGGTGAGGCACAGCGCTCCCCGGTTGCCGAGAACCTGCTCAAGGAGCACATCCAGTCATTCGGCTTCCGCACCTTCAACGAGAGCGGTGGCGAAACGCGCGCCGATTTCATGGTGACCGGTGAGGCCAAGTTCAAGAAGTTGTCGACCACGCTTGCTGCCTCCGGGCTGACCATCGAGAAAACCGTCCTGACCTCCTGGACCGTCAAGTGCATCGACAAGCTGACTGGCGAGGAAATCTACTTCAATACCCAGATTCCGGAAAAGCAGAGCTGGGCCAGCGAGGATCAGGCGCTGGCCGAGATCGGCCGGCTGATCGGCGAGGAATTCTCGAAGAATTTCTTCCTGCAGCATTTCCACTTCACGGGCCAGAAGGTGGTTCTGCGCCTGGCCGGTTTGCCGGATCGCACCGTCGGCGAAAAGCTGCTGCGCGAGATCACCGGCCTGCGCTCGGTGCTCGATGTGAAGGGCATCGACGTCAGCACCCTGGAGGTTCGCCTGGCCGGCAGCGCCGG
>JAPKHL010000128.1 GCA_026646875.1 Rhodocyclaceae bacterium
GCCCTGCTGATCGGCGGCTTTGCCGCGCTCTACGCGGTGCTGCGCACCGTGGCGCTGACGCTGGCCCTGCCGGCCCGGGTGCGCGCCTTCCGCGCCGAGCGGCGGCGGAACAAGGCGGCCGCCACCCTGCAGGACGCCACCCGCCTGCTCTTCGAGGGGCGCTACGGTCAGGCGCTGAAGAAGGCCGGCGAGGCGCACCAGGCCGGCCAGTCGCCGGGGGTCGCCGCCCTCGTCGCCGCGCGCGCCGCGCAGCGCCTGCGCGAATCCGACAAGCAGCAGCACTGGGTCGAGCGTGCCCGCCAGGCCGATCCACAGATGGAGGCGGCCAGCCTGATGCTGGCCGCAGAAATGCATCTCGACATGCGCCGTTTCGAGGCGGCGGCGCAGTCCCTGCAGCGCTTGCAGACCCTCTCCGGACGGCACATCGCTGCCCTGCGTCTTGAGTTGCGGGCACAGCAAGGCTGTGCCGACTGGGCGGCGGTGCTGCGCATCGCGCGCCTGCTGGAGAAGCGCAACGGCCTGCAACCCGAGGCCGTGGCCGAGATCAAGCTGAAGGCGCACCAGGAGACGATCGTCCGCTGCCAGGGCGACCTTGCACAACTGCAGACCTGCCTGCGCCAGATTCCGTCGCGCGAATTCACGCCGCGCCTGGCGCGCGTGGCCGCCGAGGCGCTGCTCGCGCTGGAGGCCCCCGAGGCGCACGACGAGGCGCTGCGCCTGATCGAGACGCAGCTCGACAAGGGCTGGGATTCCGAGCTGATCGCGCTCTATGGCCGGCACGGCGGCAAGGATGTCACTGCGCGCATCGCGCGCGCTGACCAGTGGCTGCAGCAGCATCCGGACGATCCGCAGCTGCTGCTGGCGCTCGGCCGCCTGTGCCTGTCGCAGCGGCTGTGGGGCAAGGCGCAGAGCTATCTGGAGGCGGCCCTGTCGCTGGCCGACCGCCGGGCCATTCGTCTCGAACTCGCCTCGCTCCTCGAGCAGACCGGGCGGACCGAGGCGGCGATGCAACATTACCGGGCGGCAGCGGGACTGCCGACTTGAGCCGTGCCGGCGGGCGCGCGTGCGCCGCTGGCCGGGCGGGAACACTGGAGAGACCCTGTATGCTCAACATCGACCTGCGCAAGATCTACCTGTTCCAGCCTGTCGAGCCGGCGCCCGATCCCGCCAGCCTGCCAGCGGCCGGCGATCTCTATTACGAATGCCTGGAGTGCACGACGGTGCTCAACTCGGTGCCGCACATCAAGTGTGCCTGTCCCTGTGGCAACCTCAGCGGCGGCGGTGGCCAGATGAAGGTGATGAAGCCGGAACGCGTGCGCGTGGTGCGCGGCAAGCTGAAGTAGGCGCGATGTCGGCCGGCGCCGCTCAGACCCAGTCGCGCGGGGGCAGCAGTTCGTAGATCCGGGCTTCAGGCGAGCCGGCCTCGGGCTGCCAGTCGTAGCGCCAGGTCACCACCGGCGGCAGCGACATCAGGATCGATTCGGTGCGGCCGCCGGACTGCAGGCCGAACAGCGTGCCGCGGTCCCAGACCAGGTTGAACTCGACGTAGCGCCCGCGCCGGTAGGCCTGGAAATCGCGTTCGCGCGCACCGTAGGGGGTGTCGCGGCGGCGCTCGATGAGCGGCAGGTAGGCGTCGGCAAAGGCGTTACCGACAGCCCGGGTCAGCGCGAAGCAGCGGTCGAAGCCGCCTTCGTTGAGATCGTCGAAGAAGATTCCGCCGACCCCGCGCGGTTCGTTGCGGTGGCGGAGGAAGAAGTACTCGTCGCACCAGCGCTTGTATTGCGCGTGCACATCGTCGCCGAAGGGAGCGAGCGCCGCCTTGCAGGTGGCGTGGAAATGGCGGATATCCTCTTCGAAGGGATAGTACGGCGTCAGGTCCATGCCGCCGCCGAACCACCATACGTCGGCTTCGCCGTCACGGCGGGCGACGAAGCAGCGCACGTTCATGTGCGCGGTCGGGCAGTAGGGATTCTCCGGATGCAGGACCAGCGAGACGCCCATGGCCTCGAAGGTGCGGCCGGCGAGTTCCGGGCGCTTGGCGCTGGCGCTGGCCGGCAGCGCGTCGCCGCGCATGTGCGAGAAAGCGACGCCGCCACGCTCGAACAGGCGGCCCTGTTCGATGATGCAGGTCACCCCGTCGCCGTTGAGCGCTTGCCCGGGCGGCTTGCTCCAGGGGTCGGCGCGGAAGCGGCGGCCATCGGTGCCCTCGAGGGCCTCGGCGGCGGTGACGATGCGCTGTTGCAGCCCGGAGAAGAAGTCCCGGAGAATCTGGGTATCCACGATCTGTCCGTCAGCGCGTGATCGCGCGATGTCCGATGTCGCGGCGGTACTGCATGCCGTCGAAATGGATGCCGGCGACGACCTCGTAGGCACGTTTCTGCGCGAGTTTCACGTTTTCCCCGAGGGCGGTGACGCACAGCACGCGGCCGCCGGCGGTGACGACCTTGCCGTCCTGCTCGGCGGTGCCGGCATGGAAGACGTGGGCATCTTCGCTTTCGGCCGGCAGGCCGTCGATCGCGTCACCCTTGCGTGGCGTGTCCGGATAGTTGGCGGCGGCGAGGACGACGCCGAGGGCGACGCGGCGATCCCATTCGGCCTCGACCTGGTCGAGCTTGCCGGCCACGGCGTGTTCGAGCAGCACGAGCAGGTCGGACTTCAGTCGCATCATGATCGGCTGCGTCTCGGGGTCGCCCATGCGGCAGTTGAATTCGAGTGTCTTCACCGAACCGTCCTTGCCGATCATCAGGCCGGCGTAGAGGAAGCCGGTGTAGGGAATGCCGTCCTGCGCCATCCCGCGCACGGTTGGCAGGATGATCTCGCGCATTGCCCGGGCGTGCACTTCCGGCGTCACCACCGGGGCCGGCGAGTAGGCGCCCATGCCGCCGGTGTTGGGGCCGGTGTCGCCGTCGCCGATGCGCTTGTGATCCTGGCTGGACGCGAGCGCCAGCACGTTCTTGCCGTCGACCATGACGATGAAGCTGGCTTCCTCGCCGTCGAGGAATTCCTCGATTACCACGCGTGCGCCGGCATCGCCCAGCTTGTTGCCGGACAGCATGTCGTCGACGGCGGCGTGGGCCTCGGCAAGCGTCATCGCCACCACCACGCCCTTGCCGGCGGCGAGTCCGTCGGCCTTGATGACGATCGGGGCGCCCATGCGCTCGAGGTAGGCATGTGCCGCGGCGGCGTCCGAGAAGGTCTCGAAGGCGGCGGTCGGGATGGCATGCCGGGCCATGAAGCGCTTGGCGAAATCCTTCGAGCTTTCGAGCTGCGCGGCTTCCCGGGTCGGGCCGAAGATCTTCAGGCCGCGCGCGCGGAAGACGTTGACCACGCCGGCGGCCAGCGGTGCTTCGGGGCCGACGACGGTCAGGTGGATCTTCTCGCGTTCGGCGAAATCGGCGAGCGCCTCCGGATCGGTGAGCGCCACGTTCTCCAGTTCATGCTCGCGCGCGGTGCCGGCATTGCCGGGGGCGACGTAGATCTTCTGCAGGCCGGCAGTCTTGGCGAGGCGCCAGGCCAGCGCGTGTTCGCGGCCGCCGGAACCGATGACGAGTAGTTTCATAGTGGGCG
>JAPKHL010000129.1 GCA_026646875.1 Rhodocyclaceae bacterium
GGCGAATTTTACCGCATCCGCGCGAACAATCTCCAGCCGCGCGCCGGCGGCGAGCAAACGGGCATTGTCCTGCAGGGCGGCGAGCACTTTCGGCGCCTGCTCGACCATCACCACTTTCGCCGCCCCGCGCGACGCGGCCTCGAACCCGAGCGCGCCGCTACCGGCAAAGAGGTCGAGGCAGCACTGTCCGTCGAGATCCTGTCCGAGCCAGTTGAACAGCGTTTCGCGCACACGGTCGGGCGTCGGCCGCAAGCCATCCGCCTCCGGAAAGCGCAGGACACGCCGGCGCCATTCGCCACCGATGATACGTACCGAGCTCAGTGCCCTACTCCCCGCCGACCACCACGGTCACCAGGTTCCCGGCGCGAACGCGGCGTGCGAAAGCGGCCTTCACGTCGGCAACCGTCACCTGGGCGATGCGTTCGCTGTAGCGATCCAGCCAGTCGAGGGGAAGGCCGTAGAAACCGATCACCGCGACGTTGTCGAGCAGCTTGCGATTGCTGTCGAGACGCAGCGGAAAGCCGCCGACCAGATTCTGCTGCGCAGCCCGCAACTCGGCTTCGCTCGGCCCGTCTGCCAGGAATGCGGCGAGTACCTCGCGGACCACGCCAACGGCGTCGGCCGCCTGGGATTTCTTGGTCTGCAGGCCAATCTGGAAGGGCCCGGGTTGCGCCAGCGGCTGAAAATAGCTGTGCACGCTGTAGGCGAAGCCCCGTTTGTCGCGCACCTCCTTCATCAAGCGCGAGACGAAGCCGCCGCCACCGAGCGTGTAATTGCCGACCAGCAGAGGAAAGAAATCCGGATCGCCGCGGCGGACCGCCGGCAGACCGATCAGGACATGCGTCTGCGCCGCCGGATGGGCAAGACGCACTTCGCTGGCGACCGGCAGCAACGGATCGCCGGGCGGGGCTCCCGCATCGCCGGCCGGAAGCACGCTGGTCAACCGCTCGGCCAGGGCCTCGGCCTCGGCGCGCGAAAGGGCGCCAACGATGGCCAGGGAAGCCCCCTTGGCGGCATAGTGCCGCCGATAGAAGGCCTCCAGATCGTTGCGCGTGAGCGCGGCGACCGACTCCGGCGTGGCCTGCGCGCCATAGGGATGCCCGGGGTACAGCGCCGCCCAGAAGGCCTTGTCCGCGATCGATTCGGGACGGGTCAGCGCCTCCTTGAGCGCGGCCAGCGTGCGCGCCTTTTCACGCTCGAAGACCTCGGCCGGGAAACGAGGCGCACCGAGAACGGTGCGCATGATGTCGAGCGCCGGCTCGCGTACCTCGGGATCGACGAGCGTGCGCAGCGACACGGAAGCCCGGTCGAGATCCGTGCTCCCGCCCAGTCGCGCCCCCAGATCGGCAAGACGGCTGGCGATCCGGGTCTCGTCAAGATCGCCGGCACCGAGGTCGAGCAGGGCATGCGTCAGGGCGGCGGTTCCCGCCAGTCCGGCCGGATCGCGGGCACTGCCGGCGGGAAAGTCGATCTGGATGTCGAGGATCGGCAGGGCATGATTCTCGACAAAGTAGACGCGGGCGCCGGAGGTTGCCTTCCAGTGCTCGATCTTCGGTGCGGCCAGCGCGACCTGCGTGGCGAGAAGGACGCAGAGTCCGGCAAACAGCTTGCTGATTCCCATCGGTGGACCTCTCTCAATGACGGGGAGCGAACGGCGAACGCGCGCGCGGCGCCTGCGGCAGGGGCTGCGGATCGAGCACGGCCACCGTCAGCCGGTCATCGTCGAAATATTTCTTCGCCACGGCCTGTACCTGTTCGGCGGTGACCGCCTTGAGCCGCTCGATCATGCGCCGGTCCTGCCGGTGGGAAATTCCGACGGCCTCGAGCTGACCGATTTCCATGGCCTGCGCGAACATCGAATCGAGCTTGTAGATCTGACCGGCAACCAGCTGCGCCTTGGCACGCGCCAGCTCGGATTCATCCACACCCGCCTCGGCAACCCGCGCGATCTCGGCCCGGAATCCGGCCTCGAGTTCCGCGGGTGTGCGCCCCTCGCTGGGCGCACCTTGCAGATAAAACATCCCCGGACCGCGTGCCGTGCCGTCGTAACCGACGCCAGCGGACACCGCGAGGCGCTGCTCTCGCACGAGATGCTTCGTGAACCGGGCCGCATCGTGCCCGTCGAGAATTGCTGCAAGCATTTCCAGCGCATAGGGATCGCTGTCCGCCTCCACATCGCGCAGGACCGGAACCTTGAAGCCCATCAGCAGCAGAGGCAGCTCTGCCGGCGCCTTGACCACCAGCCGGCGGATGCCGGCCTGCGGCGGCTCCTGCTGCGGCTTGCGCTGCGGCAACGGCCGCGCCTGCAGGGCACCGTAGTGCTGCTCGGCAAGCCGGAAAACCGCCTGATGATCGACATCGCCGACCACCACGACATAGGCGTTGTTCGGCACATACCAACGCTCGTACCAGTCGCGGGCATCCTGTGCCGTCATGTGCTCGAGGTCGTTCATCCAGCCAATGATCGGCGCACGGTAGGGATGCGCCTGGAAGGCGACGCCGCTCATCTGCTCGAACAGCATCGAAGGCGGCTGATCGTCGGTGCGCAGGCGGCGCTCCTCCATCACCACCCGGATTTCCTGCGCGAACTCCTGCGGATCGAGCGTCAGGTGGCGCATCCGGTCGGCCTCCAGCTGCATCATCTCGCCCAGCCTTTCCTTCGGCACCTGCTGGAAATAGGCGGTGTAATCCTTGCTGGTGAAAGCATTGTCCCGCCCTCCGGCTGCCGCCACGCGGCGGTTGAACTCGCCGGGCCCGACGGTCGGCGTGCCCTTGAACATCATGTGTTCGAGCACGTGCGCCACCCCGGTGGTGCCGTTCGTTTCGTCGACGCTGCCGGCGCGGTACCAGACCATGTGCACGGCAGTGGGCGCGCGCCGGTCTTCCTTGACGATGATGCGCAGGCCGTTGTCCAGCGTATGTTCATAGGGATTGGCCGTTGCCGGGAAGGGCACGGCCAGGGCAAGCAGGAGCGCAAGAATGCGCCCCGCTCCGGTACAGCGGAGGTAACGCATGGGCATGTATCGCTTCTGTTAGAATTTCGTCCAGTCGCAGGCCGGCGGTCGCCAGCCTGCATCAGCGGCCGCATCTTACCATCGCCAGCTTCATGTTTGGTTTCTTCAAGAAATCCGCCCCCGCCGACAAATCCGTCGCCCCCGCCGAGGAAACGCAACACGCACCGGAAGCCACGGCCGCCGCGCCAGTCGCACTGGCAACGCCGGCGCCTTCCTGGCGCGAACGCCTGAAAGCCGGCCTGGCACGGACGCGCGCGCAGTTCGGCGGCAAGCTCAAGTCGATCTTCTCCCGAGGCAAGGTCGATGACGAGCTGCTGGAAGAACTCGAGACCCTTCTGCTGACCAGCGACGTCGGGATGGAGGCCACCCAGCACCTGCTCGCCGAGCTGAAGGCCCGCGCCAAGCGCGATCGACTGGAAACGCCGGAAGCGATCCAGACGGCGCTTTCGGATGCCCTGCATGCGCTGCTGCTGCCGCTCGAAGCGCCTCTCGACGCCGGCACGCATCGCCCCTTCGTGATCATGATCGCGGGCGTCAACGGCGCCGGCAAGACGACCTCGATCGGCAAGCTGGCCAAGTATTTCCAGGCGCAGGGCAAATCCGTCCTGCTCGCTGCCGGCGACACCTTCCGGGCGGCGGCGCGCGAACAGCTGCAAACCTGGGGAGAACGCAACAACGTTACGGTGATCGCCCAGGAATCGGGCGACCCGGCCGCCGTCATTTTCGACGCCATCA
>JAPKHL010000013.1 GCA_026646875.1 Rhodocyclaceae bacterium
AGTCGTGCGGGAAGGCCGGCCGGCGCAGGTCGGCGACGATCGATTCGCGCTCGAGATGGACGATGCGGTGCATCGCCTAGTCCCGGCTGACGTAGGCCTTGCCGTGGCGCGCCGCGATGGCGCGCACCTTGTCGCCGAGCGCCGGGTCGCCGGAGAAGGCGAGACGGCCAACCTCCTCCTGCGCGCAGAGCCCCTCGATCGCCGCCTCGTCGCCGTGCAGGATGTTGAAGAGCCCGGCCGGCAGGCCGGCGCGAGCGGTCAGTTCGGCGAAGGCGAAGGCCGCACCGGGCGCTTTCGGGCTCGGCTTGCCGACCACCGCGCCGCCGGCGACGATGGTTGGCATGGCCAGGGAGAGCAGCCCGAGCAGCGGCGCGCGGTCGTCGCTGACGACGGCGACCACGGTGCCGGCAAACAGCGAGAGCGACGGTGCGTGCCGCAGCAGTTCCAGCGCCTCGTCGACCTCGGCGCGGGCGGCTTCCGCCTCCTTGCCGGTTTCCTCCGCGATCAGGCCGGCGATGTGCTCGGCGTAGCCCGCCAGGACCTCGGCGATCGCGGCGACATGCCCGGCGCGAACCTCGTCGGGCTCCAGCGCCCACTTGACCAGGGCGCCCTGGGCGGCGGCGACGGCCTTGGCGGCGACATCGGCCCCGCACAGCGGCGTGCGGCGCAGAACCTCGCCGGTGCGCGGGTTGCGCACGTCGAAGAAGGTATCGGCCATGGTCAGATAGGCGTGGCCGTTGATCCACAGCGGGAGGGCGAGCGGGTCGTCGTTTTCGATCATTTCGGTTTCCAGGGATGAGCGCGGGCGGCGAGACGTTCCGGGCCGACGGGACGGGAAACGAACGGGGCGGCGCGCATGGTGGTGGCAAGGGTGGTGGTAAGATACGGCGCCGCGCGCACTGCGCGTGGCGCCGGTACGCAGCGGCGGAAGCGCCTGCGGCATGAACGACGGAACGACGGGCAGACCGGCGGCGCGGCAAACGCGCAATGGTAGTCCGCCGCCGCACAAAACGGAAGGTTGAACAGGGAAGCAATGGCTGCGCAGCAAACAGAACGAGGTTCCATCCAGGTCATCGAGCGCATGATGTCGCTGCTCGACGTGCTGGCCGACTCCGCCGAGCCGGCTACCCTCAAGCACCTCTCCCAGTCCACCGGCCTGCACCCCTCCACCGCGCATCGCATCCTTGCCGCCATGACCGGCACGCGCCTCGTCGAGCGGCAGGAAGCCGGCACCTACCAGCTCGGCATCCGCCTGCTCGAGCTCGGCAACATCGTCAAGTCGCGCATCAACATCCGCCAGGTCGCCCTGCCCTTCATGGAGCAGTTGCACGAGCGGATCGGCGAGGCGGTCAACCTTGGCATCCGCCACGAGGACGAGATCGTCTATGTCGAGCGCACCTCGAGCGGCCGCTCGCTGGTGCGCGTGGTCTATCTGGTCGGCGGCCGCGCGCCGCTGCACCTCACCTCGGTCGGCAAGCTGTTCCTCGCCGCCGACACGCCGGAGGCGGTGCGCGCCTACGCCCGCCGCACCGGCCTGCCGGGCAAGACGCCGCATTCGCTGAGCAGCCTGCCGGTGCTGGAGAAGGAGCTGGAGAAAATCCGCCGCCACGATCTCGCCTTCGACAACGAGGAGGCCGAAATCGGCCTGCGCTGCGTCGCCGCGCCGATCCGCAACGACGAAGGCGTGCTGGTGGCAGGACTCTCGGTCTCGGCGCCCTCCGAGCGCCACAGCCCGGACTGGGTGGCGCAGGTGAAGCAGACCGCCGACCACATCTCGCAGGCACTCGGCTACCGCAAGCCGGTGAAATGAGCCGGAACCGGCCGCCACCGGCTTCCCGGCGACAAAAAAGCCACGGCATGCCGTGGCTTTTTTTCTGGCGGCGACGCGCTCAGGCGTGCGTCAGCGGCCGGCGTCCGCTCGCCGCGCTTTCCATCCAGCGCTTGATGCGGTTGGCGTCGCCGATGCGGGTGAGCTTGCCCGCCGAATCGAGCAGGACGATCACCACCGGCCGGTTGGCCACGCGCGCCTGCATCACCAGGCACTTGCCGGCCTCGTGGATGAAGCCGGTCTTGGACAGGCCGATGTCCCAGGTCGGGCTCTTCACCAGGCTGTTGGTGTTGTTGTAGTCGAGCAGGCGGCCGCTGACCTCGACCTGCGCGCCGGGCGTCGTCGAGAATTCGCGGATCAGCGGGTAACGGTGCGCGGCGGCGACCATGCGCGCGAGGTCGCTGGCGGTCGAGACGTTGTTGCTGGAGAGTCCGGTCGGTTCCTCGAAGCGCGAATGATGCATGCCCAGCTCGGAGGCCTTGCGGTTCATCGCGGCGACAAAGGCCGGCAGGCCGCCCGGGTAATGCCGGCCGAGGGCGTTGGCCGCACGGTTCTCCGACGACATCAGGGCGAGCAGCAGGGCCGTTTCGCGGCTGATCGTGGCGCCAACGCCGAGACGCGAGCGGCTGCCGCGCAGGTAATCGACGTCCTCGTCGGTGATGGTGATCGGCGCCTGCAGGTCGGGGATGCTGTCGAGGACGACCATGGCGGTCATCAGCTTGGTGATCGAGGCGATGGGAACGACGGCGTCGGCGTTCTTGCGGTACAGCGCGTCGCCATCCTCCTGGTCGACGACGACCACCGCGCCCGACTGCAGGGCCAGCCGGCCGGCATCCTGATCCGGAGCCTCGATGCCGGGGGCGATCGAGGCCTTGCGGACGTTCCTTTTCTGCGCGACGACATTCTTCTTCTGCGTCGTGACGGTCTTCTTCTGCGTTGTGGCGGTTTTCTTCTGTGTTGCCGGCTTGACGCGCTTTTCCGGCGCCGCCAGGGCGGGGCCGGCCGCCAGGGCGGCGAAAAGCAGCGTCGCGAGCAACGCGACCGAGGTCTGCGTAATCCGCATGCGGTTTCTCCTGCACGTTCCGAATATGACTTTCATTCTAACCGAGTCTATCCGGTGAAAGCCAAAAATCAAGAAAACCAGTGACCTGCAAATCGAATGCGAGATTCAACTTGAGGATTTCACGGAAATTTCACCCCTCGTCCGCCTCAGACCTCGAGGAAATCCTGCATCTCGCCGCGCCGCTGCATCGTGTCGCGGTAGCCGAGCTCGATCAGGGCGCGGGTGAAGGGCTGCTCGAACAGCAGGTAGCTGGTCAGGGCGCCGCCGCGCCGGTTCATCGCGCCCACGCCGCGCAGCAGGAAGCGCACGGCACGCGGCAGCGCCCGGGCGTGACGGGCGGCGATGTGGTCAAGGTGCTCGGAAGGGGAAATCACCAGCGCGCGCACTGGCCGCAGGGGAATTCCGGAGTGCGTGCGCACCTCGGGAGGAATCGCTGCCAGCGTCTGGTTGATGCGCTGCATGCGCTCGACGTCCACCGCCAGGCTGTCGAGGAAGATCGAGGCGAGCGCGTGGCCGGCGATCTGCGCCAGCGACGGGTAGAGGGTCGAGCGCTGCCGTTCGTGCTTGTCGACCGTGCGCCCGGAGCCGATCACCAGCACCTTTTCCGCACCGAGGTGGATGGCCGGCGAAATCGGCGCCAGCTGGCGCATCGAGCCGTCGCCGAAATACTCGCGATTGAGGTGGACGGCCGGGAAAACGAAGGGGATCGCGCTCGAGGCCAGCAGATGGTCGATTCCCAGGCGCACGCGGCAGCCGAAGCGGTGCGTGCGCTGCCAGACATCGACCTCGGAGTGCGCCTGGAAGAAGCTGACGCTGTGCCCGCTGGTATAGCCTGAGGCGGTCAGGCTGACCGCGTAGAGGGCCCCGCTGGCGATGGCGCGGTCGATGTTGGCGAAGTCCAGATGGCGGCTCAGGAGCTGTCGCAGCGGCGCGTTGTCGAGCAGCGAACGCGGGCTGCGCCGGAACAGCCAGCCGAAGAGCAGCGCACCGATCCACTGGGTTCCCGTGGCGGCGATGCCGAGCGGGTCGGCGCGGTAGATGTGGCCGGCGCGCATGTTGCGCCAGACGTTGGCCAGCGCTTCGACGGCGCCACGGAAATTGTCGGCGTGACAGGCCAGCGAGGCGGCGTTGATCGCTCCGGCCGAGGTGCCGCAGATGATCGGGAAGGGGTTGCGGGTATCGTCGGGCAGCAGGTCGCGCACGGCCAGCAGGACGCCGACCTGATAGGCGGCGCGAGCGCCGCCGCCGGTCAGGATCAGTGCGGTCTTGCGGTTGGCCATCGCGCATTCCCCGGGAGCATCGTGATGGCACGCATGATACCCGGGGAAGGCCGGCCTCAGGCGCTCTGCATGGCGTTGTCGACCACCGTCAGCGCGGTCATGTTGACGATACGGCGCACCGTCGAGGTCGGCGTCATGATGTGCACCGGCCGCGCCGCACCGAGCAGGATCGGGCCGACGGTGAGGTTGTCGCCGGCCGCCGCCTTGAGCAGGTTGAACGAGATGTTGGCGGCGTCGAGCGTCGGCATGATCAGCAGGTTGGCCTGCCCCTTGAGGCGGGAATTGGGGAAGACCTGCATGCGGATGGTCTCGTCGATCGCCGCGTCGCCGTGCATTTCGCCCTCGACCTCGAGGCCGGGCGCGCGCTCGTTGAGCAGCGCCAGTACCTCGCGCATTTTCTGCGAGGTCGGCGAGTCCTCGCTGCCGAAACTCGAGTGCGAGACCAGCGCGACCTTCGGCGCCATGCCGAAGCGGCGGACCTCCTCGGCGGCCAGCAGGGTCATGTCGGCCAGCTGTTCGGCGCTCGGCTCGTAATTCACGTAGGTATCGCCGATGAACACGGTGCGGCCAGGCAGCATCAGCAGGTTGATCGTGTAGTAGTTGTTGACGCCGGGACGCGTGCCGATGACGTGCTTGACGTAGTAGCGGTGCAGCTGGTGGCGCCCGAAGGTGCCGCAGATCAGGCCGTCGGCATCGCCCAGGCGGACCATCAGCGAGCCGAACAGCGTGGCGCGGCGGCGCACCTCGCGCTTGGCGTAGTCCTCGGAAACCCCCTTGCGCTCCATCAGCTGGTGGTACTCGCGCCAGTATTTCTCGAAGTTCGCCTCGAAGAAGGGGCAATCCTCGGTGTGCACCACGTCGAAATCGGCGTCGGGCCGGATGCGCAGGCCGGCCGCAGCGATCTTGCGCAGCATCTCGTCGCGCCGGCCGATCAGCTTGGGACGCGCGATGCCTTCGTCGCAGATCACCTGCACGGCGCGCAGCACGCGCTCGTCCTCGCCCTCGGCGAAGACGATGCGCTTGGGCGACAGCTTGGCCTGCGCGAACACCGGTTTCATGATCAGGCCGGAGTGGTAGACGAATTCGTTGAGGCTCTGGCGGTAGGCCTCGAGATCGCGGATCGGGCGCGTGGCAACCCCGGAGGCCATCGCCGCCTCGGCCACCGCCGGAGCGATCCGCGAGATCAGGCGCGGGTCGAAGGGATTGGGAATCAGGTACTCGGGGCCGAAGCTGGTCGATTTTTCGCCGTAGGCACGCGCCGCCACCTCGGACTGTTCGACACGGGCCAGTTCGGCGATGGCGCGCACCGAGGCCAGCTTCATCTCCTCGGTGATCGTCGTCGCGCCGACGTCGAGCGCGCCACGGAAGATGAACGGGAAGCAGAGGACGTTGTTGACCTGGTTCGGATAGTCGGAGCGGCCGGTGGCGATGATCGCATCGTCGCGCACCGCCTGCACGTCCTCGGGCAGGATTTCCGGATTGGGGTTGGCGAGCGCCATGATCATCGGCCGGGGCGCCATCCTGGCGACCATCTCGCGCTTGAGCACGCCGCCGGCGGAAAGACCGAGGAAGACGTCGGCGCCCTCGATCACCTCGGCCAGCGTGCGCGCGTCGGTCTTCTTCGCGTAGCGTGCCTTGATCTCGTCCATCTCCTCGACGCGCCCCTCATAGACGACGCCCTTGATGTCGGTGACCCAGATGTTCTCGACCGGAATCCCCAGCATCACCAGCAGATCGAGACAGGCCAGCGCCGCGGCGCCGGCGCCCGAGGTGACCAGCTTGACCTGTTTGAGATCCTTGCCCTGCAGGTGCAGGCCGTTGAGGATGGCGGCCCCGACCACGATGGCGGTGCCATGCTGATCGTCGTGAAAGACCGGGATCTTCATCCGCTCGCGCAGCTTGCGCTCGATGTGGAAGCACTCGGGGGCCTTGATGTCCTCGAGGTTGATGCCGCCGAAGGTGGGCTCGAGCGAGGCGATGATCTCGATCAGGCGATCCGGATCGCGCTCGGCGATCTCGATATCGAAGACATCGATGTTGGCGAACTTCTTGAACAGGACGCCCTTGCCCTCCATCACCGGCTTGGCGGCCAGCGGTCCGATGGCGCCGAGGCCGAGCACCGCGGTGCCGTTGGTGATCACGCCGACGAGGTTGGCGCGCGCGGTCAGCGTGCTGGCCTCGCGCGGGTCGGCGACGATCTCTTCGCAGGCGGCGGCGACGCCGGGCGAATAGGCCATCGAGAGATCGTACTGGTTGGTCAGTTGCTTGATCGGCTGCACCGAGATCTTCCCCGGGCGGGGATGACGGTGGTAGTAGAGGGCCGCTGCGCGGAGTTGCTCCTTGTCCATGGCACGTTCCTGTGTAAGCGTGGCTCGATAATTCATAATTATAGCAAAGCCGCTCCTGAGTTGCGCACCGTCTCCGGAGCGCCCGAGGACGCCCCGACCGACCGATGCACCTCGCGGCGGCTAGCAACCCCAGTCTAAGGGAGGCAGTTTTGTGGCATAATTGTGGATTACCGAAACAACCTCGCCGCGTCACAAACGCCGAGCATGCCCGTTACACCACCCCTGCGCTGGGCAAGTTTCTCGCCAGCCGCGACCGACGCCGCTCACCGGACCCCTCCGGTCTCCCCCCCTGCGCGCCGCGCCACGGTAATTCCCGCTTTCTCGACTTTTCTTTGAGAGTGTATTGCCATGAATCAAGCCGCCCCCCTGAACGCCCCCGAATACGTCAAGCACGAACGCCTCAAGCAATGGGTCGCCGACATTGCGGCGCTCACCGAACCCGCCCGCATCGTCTGGGCCGACGGGTCGCAGGAAGAATATGACCGCCTCTGCGGCGAGATGGTCACTGCTGGCATGCTGATCAAGCTCAACCAGGAAAAGCGCCCGAATTCCTACCTGGCCTGGTCGGATCCGTCCGACGTGGCGCGCGTCGAGGACCGCACCTTCATCTGCTCGGCGAAGAAGGAAGACGCCGGCCCGACCAACAACTGGGAAGATCCGGCCAAGATGCGCGAGACGCTCAACGGCCTGTACAAGGGCTGCATGCGCGGCCGCACGATGTACGTGATTCCCTTCTCGATGGGCCCGCTCGGCTCGCCGATCGCGCACATCGGCGTCGAGATCTCCGACAGCCCCTATGTCGTGGTCAACATGCGCACGATGACCCGCATGGGTCGCGCCGTGTTCGATGTGCTCGGTACCGACGGCGAATTCGTTCCCTGCGTGCACAGCGTCGGCGCTCCGCTCGGCCCCAACGAGAAGGACTCGCGCTGGCCGTGCAACCCGGACACCAAGTACATCGTGCATTTCCCGGAAACCCGCGAGATCTGGTCCTACGGCTCCGGCTACGGCGGCAACGCCCTGCTCGGCAAGAAGTGCTTCGCGCTGCGCATCGCCTCGACGATGGCGCGCGACGAGGGCTGGCTGGCCGAACACATGCTGATCCTCGGCGTCGAATCGCCGGCGGGCGAGAAATCCTACGTCGCCGCCGCCTTCCCCTCGGCCTGCGGCAAGACCAACTTCGCCATGCTGATCCCGCCCAAATCGTTCAACGGCTGGAAGATCACCACCATCGGCGACGACATCGCCTGGATCAAGCCGGGCAAGGACGGCAAGTTCTACGCGATCAATCCGGAAGCGGGTTTCTTCGGCGTGGCCCCGGGCACCAGCGAGAAGACCAACTTCAACGCGATGGCCACCCTCAAGGAAAACATCATCTTCACCAACGTCGCGCTGACCGACGATGGCGACGTGTGGTGGGAAGGCATGAGCAAGGAAGCGCCGGCGCACCTGGTCGACTGGCAGGGCAAGGACTGGACGCCCGAGCTCGCCAAGGAGACCGGCCGCAAGGCGGCGCACCCCAATTCACGCTTCACCGCGCCGGCCGCCCAGTGCCCGTCGGTCGATCCGAAGTGGGAAGATCCGCAGGGCGTGCCGATCTCGGCGTTCATCTTCGGCGGCCGTCGCGCCACCACCGTGCCGCTGGTCTATGAAGCCTTCAACTGGAACTACGGCGTGTACATGGCCGCCACCCTCGGCTCGGAAACCACCGCCGCCGCCTTCGGCGCACAGGGTGTGGTACGCCGCGATCCCTTCGCCATGCTGCCGTTCTGCGGCTACCACATGGGCGACTATTTCAATCACTGGCTGAAGATGGGCCATGCCGTCGAGCATGCCCCGCGCATCTTCTGCGTGAACTGGTTCCGCATGAACGAGAAGGGCGAATTCATGTGGCCCGGCTTCGGCGAGAACATGCGCGTGTTGAAGTGGATCGTCGACCGCGTCAAGGGTCGCGTCGGCGCCAAGGAAACCGCCCTTGGCTGGATGCCCAAGTTCGAGGACATCGACTGGACCGGACTCGACATCGGCAAGGCCGAATTCGAATCGCTGACCAAGGTCGACGCCGATGCCTGGAAGGCCGAACTGAGCGGCCACAAGGAATGGTTCGACAAGCTCGGGGAAAAGATGCCGAAGCAGCTGATCCTCAAGCGCGAACTGTTCGAAATGGGCCTCTGGCACGAGACGGTCTGATCCCGTTTGCCGGTAAGCCCGGGGCCGCCTGCGGGCGGCCCTTTTTCTTGTTCCGGAGCCTGCCATGACCTTCCCCGCCGCCCCGCGCGTCGCCGCCATCGCCCCCTTCCACGTCATGGAACTGCTGGCGCGCGCCCAGGCCCTCGAGGCCGCCGGGCACGACATCATCCACATGGAAGTGGGCGAGCCCGATTTTCCGACGCCCCAACCGATCGTGGACGCCGCGCAGGCGCAGCTGGCCGGCGGGCGCATTTTCTACACGCCGGCGCTCGGCCTGCCCGAGCTGCGCGAGGCGATCGCCGGGTTCTACCGCACTCGCTACGGTGTCACGATCCCGGCCTCGCGCATCGTCGTCACCGCCGGTGCCTCGGGCGCGCTGCTGCTCGCGCTCGCCTGCCTGGCCTCACCCGGCAGCGAATGGCTGCTCACCGATCCGGGTTACCCCTGCAACCGGCACTTCGTGCGCAGCTTCGAAGGAGTTCCGGTCGGCATTCCGGTCGATGCGGCCCGGAATTTCCAACCGACGCTCGCCGATCTCGAAAAGTACTGGTCACCGCGCACGGCGGGGGCCTTGTTCGCCTCGCCGGCCAATCCGACCGGCACGCTGCTCGATGCGACGACGCTGGAAGCGATTGCCGGGTTCATCCGCCAACGTGGCGGGCAGCTGATCGTCGACGAGATCTACCACGGCCTGACCTACGGCGAGGATGCGCCGACCGCGCTGCAGTTCGGCGACGACATCTTCGTGGTGCAGAGCTTTTCGAAGTACTTCAACATGACGGGCTGGCGGCTGGGCTGGCTGGTCGTCCCCGAGGCCTTCGCGCGCGACATCGAGAAACTCGCGCAGAACCTCTTCATCGCACCATCGACGCTGGCGCAACACGCTGCGCTCGCGGCCTTCCAGCCGGAAACGATCGCCGTGCTGGAAGCGCGGCGCGCCGAATTCCGGGCACGTCGCGACTTTCTCGCTCCGGCCCTGGAAAGACTCGGGTTCCGCCTCGGCACCCGCCCGGCGGGCGCCTTCTACATCTATGCCGACTGCAGCGCGCTGAGTGGGGACAGCGCGCGCTTCGCCAGCGACCTGCTCGAAACGGCGGGAGTCGCCGCTACCCCGGGTCTCGACTTCGGTGCGCACGCACCGGAAAGACACCTGCGCTTCGCCTATACGACACGCATCGAGCGTCTCGACGAAGCCGTCGCGCGGATCCGGCGCTTCCTCGGCTGACACGCCACCGAACGCGGATCTTCCGCCCGGCGGGTGAGGCAGCCTGCTGCCTCACCCTGCAGGCGTCATCGCTTACTTCGGACGCGAGCCGGTCGGAAAGGGCCAGGCGCCGGTCGGATTGAGCGCCGACTTGAGTCCGGGCGTCGCTGCCGTCGACGGCATCGGCGCGGGTTCCGGCGTAGCCGGAGCGGCTGCCGCCGCAGGCGCGGACACCGCGGGCGCCGCTACCGGAGCCTTCTTTGCCGCAGGCTTGACGGTGGTCTTCTTCTCCGCCGGCTTCGCGGCAGCCTTCTTCTCTGCGGGCTTCGCGGCTGCTTTCGTCGCCGGTTTTGCGGCAGCCTTGCTTGCCGCCGGCTTGGCCGCCGATTTTTCCGCGGCCTTCTTTGCCACCGGCTTGGCGGGCGCCGCCTTCTTCGCTGCGGGTTTCGCCGCAGCCGCCTTGGCCACAGGCTTCGCGGCGGGCTTTGCCGCTGCGGCCTTGGTCGCGGGCTTGGCGGCGGCCTTCGCTACCGGCTTGGCAGCGGCCTTTGCAGCAGCCTTGGCGGCTGGCTTGACAGCAACTTTCTTCGCAGCCGCTGCCTTGGGTGCTGCCTTGGGTGCTGCCTTGGGTGCTGCCTTGGGTGCTGCCTTGGCTGCTGCCTTGGCTGCTGCCTTGGCTGCAGTTTTCTTCGCCGCAGGCTTGGCGGCTGCTTTTGCGACCGGTTTTGCTGCCGTTTTTGCTGCCGTCTTGGTGGCCGGTTTCACGGCGGCCTTCTTCGCGGCCGGCTTGGCTGCTGCCTTGACGGCGCTCTTTGCCGGCGATTTCTTGGCCACGGCCTTCGTTGCAGCCTTTGCTGCCGGCTTGGCAGGAGCCTTGGCGGCAGTCTTCGTCGCGACCTTCTTTGCGGCAGGCTTGGCCGCCGCGGTCTTGGCCGCGGACTTGGCGGCGGTCTTCGCTACCGGCTTGGCGGCAGGCTTGGCCGAGGTCTTCTTCGCTGCCGCTTTCGCCGCCGGCTTCGCCGGTGCCTTTGCCGCAACCTTCTTGGCCGCCGCAGGCTTGGCGGCAGCAGCCTTCTTGGCCGGCGCCGGTTTTGCCGCAACCTTCACGGCCGCCTTCTTCGCTGCGGGTTTCTCCTCCGCCTTGGCCTTCTTTGCGCTTGTTGCCATGTTTACCTCCTTTAAGGATTCGAGGAACGGTTCTGACGAGCACTTGCAAAAACACGGTCCCTGCATGCGCAGGCAGACCATCCAATGCACACGTCATCGCGACGTGCCGATTGAATTCCGGGGACGCCGAGGGCGTCCGGGAGGAAACAGCCCACGACCGCGCTGGCCGTCATCGATGCGGCGGGCGCGGAAACGCGAGGAAAGGAAAGCGAGGGAAGGGCAGGAGCCGCGGCGAGGAGAAAGGCTGAAGCGGAGACGGGCGGGCGGCGCGAAGGGAGGGTCGCGCCGATGCCGGACAAGCTGTCGGGTTGATTCGATCTCGTGCGTCTGCCCATCGCTGTTCGCATCCAGGTCGCTCCGGCGAGGACGCCGGAGCCGTCGGAGGACACCTACTAGATGTTGTGTCTCCCCGGCCTCGTGCGACTAATTCTAGTAGCCGTCACCCCCCGACGCAAGAATTATGTCATGGCAATCAGCGACCCCGCCCGCCGCCGTGTCGCGCATGCGACACTTTTTGCCTCAGCGCAGGGCCAGTCCAGGCAAGGGTTTCAGACGGGTCCAGTCGAAATGCGGGCCGGGATCGGTCTTGCGACCGGGTGCGACGTCGGCGTGCGCGGCGAGCGAGCGCACGGGATAAGCAGCGTGCAGGGCCGCCAGCAGCGCGTCGAGCCGGTGGTACTGTGCATCCTCGAAGCCCTGCTCGTCACAGCCTTCCAGCTCGATGCCGATGGAAAAATCGTTGCAGCGCGAACGGCCCTGCCAGAATGAAACACCGGCATGCCAGGCCCGCTGCTCGCAGGAAACGAACTGGATCAGATCGCCGTCGCGCCGGATCAGGAAATGGGCGGAAACCCGCAAGCCGGCGATCTCCGCAAAGAAGGGATGCGCACGCGAATCAAGGGTGTTGGTGAATAGTCGCTCGATGTCATCGCCGCCGAAGCAGCCGGGTGGCAGACTGATGGCATGCAGGACGATCAGGGTGGGCACGCAGCCCTCGGGACGCGCATCGAAGTTCGGCGAAGGGATGCGTCGGGCCATGTCCAGCCAGCCTTCGGAAAACATCATCGCCGGAACGGATGGAGGACGGCTCATGTCGTGAAAACCGGCTCGCCCTGCTGGCAATGCAGTCGCCCGGCGACTCAACGATCGAGGCCCAGCCGGGCCATCCGGTACGCCAGCGAGCGCAGGCTCACCCCGAGCGATGCGGCGGCCCGCGCAGGGTCCCCGGCGGCAGTTGCGAGGGCGTCGAGGATGGCCTGACGCTCCAGCCGGTTGACGACGGCCTCGAGCGATTCCCCCCCCTGCCCGTTCGCGCCACCCTCTGCATGCGCACCGCCACGCCCGTCCGTGCCGGCATCGGCGCCAGGCGGCGTCAGCCGCAGGTCGTCGCGCGTGATGTGCTCGCCGGAGCAGAGGGCAATCGCCCGTTCCAGAACGTTTTCCAGTTCGCGCACGTTGCCGGGGAAGGAATAGGCGCACAGAGCCTGCAGCGCCTCGTCGGCAAGGCGCGGGGGACGCGTGCCGCACAGGCGCGCGAGCAGGGCATCGACCAGCACCGGGATGTCCGTGCTGCGCTCGCGCAGCGGCGGCATGCGCAACTCGATGACGTTCAGCCGGTAGTACAGATCCTGCCGGAAGCTCCCGGCATCGACGCATTCCTTGAGGTTGCGGTGCGTCGCGCTGATGATGCGGACATCGACGGATTCCTCCATGGTGCTACCGACCTTGCGCACCTTCTTTTCCTGGATGGCGCGCAGCAGCTTGACCTGCATGGCCAACGGCAGGTCGGCCACCTCGTCGAGGAACAGGGTGCCCCCCTGCGCGGCCTGGAAGAAGCCGTCGCGCTCACTGTCGGCCCCGGTGAAGGCGCCCTTGCGGTAGCCGAAGAACTCGCTCTCCATCAGGTTTTCGGGAATCGCGCCGCAGTTGACCGGAACGAAGGGCGCGGCGTGACGCGCGCCCTGCTGATGGATCAGGCGCGCAGCCAGTTCCTTGCCGCTGCCCGATTCGCCCGAGATGTAGACCGGGGCCTGGCTGCGCGCCAGCTTGTCGATCGTCTCGCGCACCAGGCGGATGGCCGGCGAATCGCCGATCAGGCGGTAGCCGCCCTCCTCTCCGGAAGCGGGCTCGCTGCCGCTGTCGACCGGCAGGCTGAGCGCGGACTTGATCAGCGTGCGCAACTGATCGAGCGCCACCGGCTTGGCCAGATAGTCGAAGGCCCCGGCCTTCAGGGCGGCTACCGCGTTCTCGGTGCTGCCGTAGGCGGTGATCACCGCGACCGGCGTGTCCGCATAGCGCTCGCCGATCAGACGGACAACCTCCAGCCCCTCGCCGTCGGGCAGGCGCATGTCGGTCAGGCACAAGGCGTAGTGCTCGCGTTCGAGCAGGCTGCGCGCCTCGGCGAGCGAGGCCGCGCAATCGGCGGAGAGCCCCATGCGCGCCAGGGTGAGATCGAGGAGTTCGCGGATATCCGCCTCGTCATCGACCACCAGCACGCGCGCCAGTTCGACGCGCGAACGACGGCTTCCCTTGCTCACTGACATCCCTGCGACCTCCCCGTGATGCGGAAATGCGCGCCCGGCGCGTTGTCCAGCAGATCGAGCCGCGCCTCGTTGGCCTCGCACAGCTCGCGCGCGATGAACAGGCCGAGGCCGGTCCCCTTGCCATGGGTCGTGAAGAAGGGCTCGAAAACCTGCTCGCGCAAGGCTTCCGGCACGCCCTCGCCATCATCGCGCACGTGCAATTCTACCTGAGCGGGTCCGCCGGTCACGGCCAGCGTGACACTGCCGGCGCACCGCCGCGAATGGCGGACGGCATTGCCAAGCAGGTTCCACAGCACCTGGTGGAAATGGGCGCGGTCGAAGCACAGCACCGTCGACGGCGGACAATCGACCCGGATCACGTCGCCCGCCAGCGACTCGCGCGCGGCGAACTCCTCGACGAACTGGCGGAGGGTCTCGTCCAGCGAGATCGGTTCCGGGTGGGCCCGGTCGCGCCGGCTCACCTCGAGCACGTCGCGGACGATGCGCTCGAGGCGCTGAGCGTTATCGAGCACGATGCGCAGCAGGCGCTCCTGCATGTCGCCGCGCCGCTCCTCGAGCAACAACTCGCCGGCATGGCTGATCGCCGAGAGGGGGTTGCGGATCTCGTGCGCGATGTTCGCCGTCAGGCGGCCGAGTGCCGCCAGCTTGAGCTGCTGCGCCTGGGCCTGCAGGCGGCCAAGGTCCTCGAGGAAGACCAGCACATCGCCGCTGGCGCCCCGGACGGCGACAAAGCGGGCCCGCAGCTGCAGGCCGCTGGCCGGCACGCGGGCAATGCACGAATCGCTGGCCGGATCGATCAGCCAGGTCCGAAAGCCCTGCAGCAGGGTCGGCGAGGTCGCCGGCAGGGCGGCCTCGTCGCCGCCTCCGAAGCCAAGCAGACGGGCTGCGCGCGGGTTGTACTGACGAACCTGGCCGGTCTGCGCGAGGACCAGCACGCCATCCTGCATTTCCTCGATCACCCGCTGGCTGACCAGCATCTGGTTCTGCAGGTCGATGCCGCGCCGGCGCGCCAGCTCGGCATTGGCGATCACCCGGCTGCCCAGCAGGCGCGCCGAGATGGCGACCGCGAAGAAACCGGCGCTGAACAGGCCGGCCTGGACGAAGGCGGCCGGGTCGAAGGCACCTTGCAATCCACGCAGCAACTGGGCGAACAGCACGGCCAGGGTCGCCATCGCGGCGTAGAAGAGAACCATGCGCCCCTGCCCGACCAGGCTGGCGGCCGCCAGCGAGACGAGGATCATCGCCCCCATGCCGCTGCCCAGTCCGCCGCTGACGTGCATCAGCACGGTCAGTGCGAGGACGTCGACCAGCACGTCGGTGCTCAGCTGGCGGTTGAAATTGCGCCGGTCGCGGTGCGCGGCGATCACCGAGAGCAGGGTGAACAGCAGGTACAGACTGCTGACGGCCAGGGCGAAATCGTCGCCCCCCGCGAGCTTCGGAACCTCCGGAGAAGCCGGGAAGAACGCCGAGGAGACGAACAGCAGCGCGGCAAGGACGAAGCGATAGAGCTTGAAGTAGCGCAGCGACTTCCAGTGCGCCTCGGAACCGCCGCCGACGGTGAAATCGCCCCGGGTCTCCATGCCGGCTCAGTGCGACGACGCTTCGTCGGCCTCGCGGTGCGCCGGACAGCAGTAAAAACGCTCGCCGACTTGCAGGCTCTCGCTGAGCGGCTGGTTAACCCCGCAATGTGCGCAGGTCACCATCCGCTCGGGCGGACGCGCGGCTGGCGGTGCCGATTTCCTGGCCTGGGCGGCACGCCAGAGCCACCAGACGACAAGAGCGAAAGCGATCAGGAGCAGGTATTTGAGCATGGCCTGAGAAAAACGACGAAGGGGGACGCGCCGGGAAAGCACGCGGCATGGCCACGATCATACCCAAGCGGCCGTAGCGGCGGTACCGCATTTCGCCCCGGATCCGCACGCTGGCCGCATCGATCACGCCAGCGCGACGAGGCGCGGGTCGTCGAAGTGCTCGACCAGGATGCGCCGCACGCGTTCCTGCCAAAGCGTGGCGAATGCCTGCAACATCTGCGGGTCGCCCTCGCCGGCGAGGATCTGTTGCAGCAGCCCACCCATGCGCGGATCGGCCGGCACATGCCCGAGCTGCAGCGAGGCGGTGACCGACGCACCGCTGTCGAGGCGGGTGAAACGGATCTCGCCCGGCACATCGGTCTCGAAAGCCAGCAGGTCGCGCCGCGAGAAGCGTCCGGCGAGCCCCTTGAAGCCGCCGTCGCCCGCGGCGCCGGTGAGCAGGCCGACGACGCCGGCGATCACACCGGTGACGCCGTTGGCACGCGCATCGCGGAAGTCGACGCGCAGGCCACCCCGCTCGGGCACGGCCTCGCCATACAGTGCGCGCAGCGCACGGCAGGTGAGCAGGTAGGCGCCGGCCACCGTCGGACAGGAGTGCCCGGCCAGCCGCACCGCGTCGGCATAGCGGTACTCGATCAGCCCGCCCGTCGCCGCCCCGAGGAATTCGGCCAGGGGATCGCGCAGAACGATGCCCGGCACCGCATCGAAGAAATCGGGAAAACCCATCGCATCACCCTTTCTTCTGGATCAACTCGACCTTGTAGCCGTCGGGATCCTCGACGAAGGCGATCACCGTGCTGCCATGCTTCATCGGTCCGGCCTCGCGCACCACCTTGCCGCCGCGCGCGCGGATCTGTTCGCAGGCCGCGTAGGCATCGTCCACCTCGAGCGCGATATGCCCGTAGGCGTTGCCAAGCTCGTAGGCGGGGGTATCCCAGTTGTGCGTCAGCTCGAGCACCGCGCCCTCGGCCTCGCTCTGGTAGCCGACGAAGGCCAGCGTGAAACGCCCGTCCGGATAGTCCTGGCGGCGCAGCTCGTGCATGCCGAGAACGTCGGTATAGAAGGCCAGCGAACGGTCGAGATCGCCGACGCGGAGCATGGTGTGCAGGATTCTCACGGGATTCTCCTCAGATCAGGGGGCACTGCGCGGCGAGCCGCTTGAGCTCCTCGCGCGCGGCCAGGTAGTCCGGATAGAGCTGGCCGACGATCGACCAGAAGCGCGGACTGTGGTTCATCTCGCGCAGGTGCGCGAGTTCGTGCACGACAACGTAATCGATGACGTGCGGCGGAAAGTGGATCAGGCGCCAGTTCAGGCGGATGCCGCTGCGCAGGCTGCAGCTGCCCCAACGGGTGCGGGCGGCGGAAAGCGCCAGCGGCGGCACGGCGACGCCGAAGCGCGCGGCGTGCCGCGCCAGGCGCTGCGCGAAATCGGCCCGCGCCAGCTCGCGCAGGGTTTTCTCGAGCACGCGGGAGGCCTCGGCGGGCGTGCGCAGGCACAGGGTCAGGCTGCGTGCATCGGCGTCGACGACGGCCCGGTTGCCACCGTTCGTCAGCCACAGGGTGTGCGGCTCGCCGAGAATCGGCACGGTAACGCCATTGGCGATGAGCAACGGCGCAGGACGCCGGCGGCTGCGCCATTCGTCGAGCTTGCCGACAACCCAGTCGCCATGCCTCAGGAGCAGCGCCTCGACCTCGCGCAGGGAGGCGCGGTGCGGCGCACCGACGCGCAGGCCGCGGTGGTCGATGGACAGGCCGATGGTCCGGCGTGCAGCGCGGCGCAGAACGTAGGGAACGATGCGGTCGCCGAGTGCGATCGTACGCGCCGTTTCCTCCGTGGCGTGCGGACGGGGAAAGAAGGGCAGTTCAGCCTGTCGCGACATCGGCGGCGGGCACCGAATCGGGATAGCGGTGCGGCGAGATACGATGCATCTCCGCCTCGATCCAGGCCTCGACGAGCATGTTGATCTCGGCCTCGGACTTGCCGACGGAATCGATCGCCGGGCCGATGCTCACGGTGATCGTGCCGGGGTACTTGAGAAAGGCGTTCTTGCCCCAGATTTCGCCCGCATCGTGCGCCACCGGCACGACGCGGGCGCCGGTCTGTACCGCGAGGTGGGCGCCGCCCGGCTTGTAGCGACGCTTATGGCCGGGCTCAACCCGCGTCCCCTCGGGGAAGATGACCACCCAGAAACCGGCCTCGAGCCGGTCGCGCCCCTGGTCGACCACCTGGCGCAACGCATCCTTGCCGGCCTTGCGGTCGATCGAGATCATCTTCATCGCGGCCAGCCCCCAGCCGAAGAAGGGAATGGCGAGCAGGGACTTCTTCAGCACGAACACCAGCGGCGGAAAGATTTCCTGCAGCCCGACCGTCTCCCACGCCGACTGGTGCTTGGAGAGGATGACCGCCGGCTCGGCCGGGATGTTCTCGCGACCGAGGACGCGGTAGCGGATGCCGAGCACGCGTTCGCAGAGGAACATGAAGCCGGTGCGCCAGGCGGCGATGATCGCGTAGCGGGCGCGCATCGGGAAGATGGTGGCCAGCGAAACGAGGATGCCGAAGGGAATCGTCAGCAGCGAGACGAGAATCAGGAAGAGGATGGAGCGCAGGAGGATCATCGTGCAATCAGGATATGGTCGACCGCCGCGGCGAGATCGGGGAACACCTGGGTGCCGGCCGGCAGCCCGCCCTCGGCGAGGGTCTTCTCGCCCTTGCCGGTGAGCACGAGCAGCGGCCGCCCCCCGACGGCGGCGGCAGCCTGCAGGTCGCGCAGCGAATCGCCGACCGACGGCACGCCGGCAAGGTCGGCGTTGTAGCAGGCGCCGATGCGTTCGAACATGCCGGGCTTGGGCTTGCGGCAGGCGCACTTCGAATCGGCGGCGTGCGGGCAGTAGAAAATCGCATCGATGCGGCCGCCAGCGGCCTGCACCGCCCGGTGCATCTTGTCGTGGATCTGGTTCAGCGTGTCCATGTCGAACAGCCCGCGCCCGACGCCCGACTGGTTGGTCGCGACCACCACGCGGAACCCCGCCTGACAGAGACGGGCGATCGCTTCCAGGCTGCCCGGAATCGGCTTCCACTCTGCCGGCGTCTTGATGAACTGCGCCGAATCGAAATTGATCACGCCGTCACGATCGAGAATGACGAGCTTCATCGGCGATCCGCCCTCACACCGCCAGGCGGGAAATGTCGGCCACCGCGTTCAGCTGCGCGTACAGCGCATTGAGCAGGCCGAGGCGGTTGGCTCGAATCAGCGGCTCCTCGGTATTGACCATCACCTCGTCGAAGAAGCGGTCGACCTCGGCGCGCACCGAGGCAAGCACCTTCAGCGCGTCGGCGTAATCCTCGTTGGCGACGTGCGAGCCGACCAGCGGCGCGATCAGCAGCACGCGCTCGAACAGCGCTTTCTCAGCCGGCTCCTGCAGCAACGCGATATCGGGCGCCGGCAGCTCGCCCTCGGCCTTCTTGAGGATGTTGCCGATGCGCTTGTTGGCGGCGGCCAGCGCCAGGGCCTCGGGCAGGCGCTGGAAGGCGCGCACCGCGTCGAGGCGGGCCGGCACGAGGTCGATGCGGGTCGGGCGCTGGGCGAGGACGGCCTCGACGGCGTCCTGGGCGTGGCCGCCGAACTTGCCGCCGCTCTCGCGCAGCAGGCCGCGCAGACGATCGTGCATGAAATCGAGCAGCGGCCCGGCCACCGGCTGCGTCAGCAGCCCGGCGGCAAAACCGGCCTGCGCGTCGGCGATCAGTCCGGCGAGATCGAGCGGCAACGGCGACTCCATCAGGATGCGCAGTACGCCGAGCGCGGCGCGACGCAGACCGAAGGGGTCCTTGTCGCCGGTGGGAATCTGGCCGATCCCGAAGAAGCCGGTCAGGGCATCGAGCTTGTCGGCCAGCGCCACGGCGCAGGCGATGTTGCCGGCCGGCAGCGCGTCGCCGGCGAAACGCGGCTGATAGTGGCTCTGGACGGCATCGGCGACTTGGGCGTCCTCGCCGTCGTGCAGCGCGTAGTAGCGCCCCATGATGCCCTGCAGCTCGGGAAACTCGCCGACCATGTCGGTCACCAGATCGGCCTTGGCCAGGCGACCGGCGCGCGCCGCCAGCGAGGCGTTGGCCCCGAGACGCACGGCGATCTTCTGGGCCAGCGTCTCGATCCGCTCGACGCGCTCCAGCACCGAGCCGAGCTTGTTGTGGTAGACGACGCTGGCCAGCTTGTCGAGGCGCGAGGCCAGTGTCGCCTTGCGGTCCTGGTTGAAGAAGAAGCGTGCGTCGGAGAGGCGCGGACGGACCACGCGGGCGTTGCCGTCGACGATGTTGCGGGGATCGGCGACCGCCATGTTCGAGACGATCAGGAAGCGATTCTGCAGCTTGCCGGCCTTGTCGAACAGCGGGAAGTACTTCTGGTTCGCCTGCATGGTGAGGATCAGGCACTCCTGCGGCACCTCGAGGAATTCCGGCTCGAACTCGCTGACGTAGACCACCGGCCATTCGACCAGCGCCGTCACCTCGTCGAGCAGCGCGTCGATCAGGCGCACCTGGGCGCCCAGTTCGTCGGCCCGGGCCTGCAGGGCCCGCGCGATGATCTCGCGGCGGCGTGCGAACGAGGCGACGACCTTGCCGGCGCCCTCCAGGGCCGTCTCGTAGCTGTCGGCATCGGTGAGCGTCAGCTGGCCGTCGCCGAGGAAGCGGTGGCCGCGCGTGGTGTTGCCGCTGGTCAGGCCGAGCACCTCGCCGGGCACCACGCTGTCGCCGTGCAGCATCACCAGGCCATGCACCGGACGCACGAACTGGTGGTCGGAATCGCCCCAGCGCATCACCTTGGGGATCGGCAGCTTCTTCAGCGCCTCGGCGACCACGCCGGCGAGCACGTCGGCAAGTGGAACGCCCTTGACGGTGGCCTCGTAGAAGAAGGTTTCGGACTTGCTGTCCATGCGCTTCTCGAAGCGCGCGATCGCCGATGCGGGAATACCCTTGGCCTCCAGCTTCTTCAGGAGCGCCGGCGTCGGATTGCCGGCGGCATCGAGGGCGACGCTGACCGGCATGATCTTCTCGTGCGCGGTGGCGTCCGGCGCCACCGCGAGGGTGTGCGGAATGCGGACGGCGAGACGGCGCGGCGTGGCGAACCACTGGTATTCGCCGCCGGCCTGTACGAGGTTGCGATCGGCGAGACCGGCGTGCACACCGGCGGCAAAGACTTCACCGAGACGCGCCAGGGCCTTCGGCGGCAGTTCCTCGGTACGGAGTTCGACGAGCAGGGTCTTGTTCATGATCCTTTTCCCTCACCCCGGCTGCTTGCACATGGGGAAGCCGAGGGCTTCACGCGAGTTGTGGTAGGCCTGCGCCACTTCGCGCGCCAGGGCACGTACGCGGCCGATGTAGGCGGCGCGCTCGGTGACCGAGATCGCCCCGCGCGCATCGAGCAGGTTGAAGGTATGCGAGCACTTCATCACCTGCTCGAAGGCCGGCAGGGGCAGATCGAGGCTCATCAGGCGCTTGGCCTCCGATTCGTGCTCGCCGAAGTGGCGGAAGAGCATCTCGACGTTGGCGTGCTCGAAGTTGTACTTCGACTGCTCGACCTCGTTCTGGTGATAGACGTCGCCGTAGGTGATGCGGTAGCCGGGGCCCTCGGCCCAGACCAGGTCGTAGACGTTCTCGACGCCCTGCAGGTACATCGCCAGGCGCTCGAGGCCGTAGGTGATCTCGCCGAGCACCGGCTTGCAGGTCAGCGAGCCGACTTCCTGGAAGTAGGTGAACTGCGTCACCTCCATGCCGTCCAGCCAGACTTCCCAGCCGAGGCCCCAGGCGCCGAGGGTGGGCGATTCCCAGTCGTCCTCGACAAAGCGGATGTCGTGCTCGGCGGTGTCGATGCCGAGGGCGCGCAACGAATCGAGGTAGAGCTCCTGGATGTTGGCCGGCGAGGGCTTCAGCACCACCTGGTACTGATAGTAGTGCTGCAGGCGGTTGGGGTTCTCGCCGTAGCGGCCGTCCTTCGGCCGGCGCGAGGGCTGCACGTAGGCGGCATTCCACGGTTCGGGGCCGATCGCGCGCAGGAAGGTGGCGGTATGGAAGGTGCCGGCACCGACTTCGATGTCGTAGGGCTGCAAGAGCGCGCAGCCCTGCTTGTCCCAGAAATTCTGGAGACGCAGGATGACTTCCTGAAAGGTAGGCATGGGCGGGAATTCGAGAATGCGAAAGACGTCGATTTTACTTGGTTTTGCCTGCGACAAGAATCCGATTGTCGGGCGGATGGGATGCCGGCTCGACGAACTCAGCCGCCGGGCAGCGTCGCTCCGGCCCTGCCCCGGGGCAATGCAATGCTGACGCACAGCCCGCCGGCATCGCGGTTGGCGGCGACGATGCTGCCGCCATGCAACTCGACGATACGCCGGGCGATGGCCAGGCCGAGGCCGTGTCCGTCGGCGTGCGTGCCGCCCTCGCCACGGAAGAAGGGACGGAAGATGGCGGCGAGATCGTCGGCCGGTACCCCGGGACCGTTGTCGCAGATGCGCACCCCGCATTGGCCCGGCGCAATCTCCGGCAGCAGCGCGATGCCGACGCGGCCACCGGGAGGCGCGTGCTTCAGGGCGTTGCGCACGACGTTCTCCAACGCGCGGTGCAACAGCTCGGCGCTACCGGTCAGCAGACAGGACGGCGACGGTGGTACCGGATACTCGACGACACAATCGCGCGCCTGCGCCTCGAAGCGCGCGTCCTCGACGAGGGTGGCGAGCAGCTCGCAAAGATCGACCGTTTCGTCGAGACGCCCCTCCATGCCGGCCTCGAGGCGCGACAGGGTGAGCAGTTCGCTGACCAGTCCGTCCATGCGCGCCGACTCGAGCTCGATGCGGGCAAGCAGTTCCTCGCCCCGCTCGGGCTGCTGGCGAGCCAGTCCGATGGCTGCCTGCAGCCGGGCCAGCGGTGAGCGCAATTCGTGCGAGACATCGTGCAGCAGGCGCCGCTGTCCGTCCATCACCAGCTTGAGCTGCCCGGCCATCCGGTCGAAATCGCGGCCGAGGTCGGCCAGCTCGTCGCGCCGGCCGCCCATCGCCGGCGCCAGCCGCTGCCCCAACCGCCCCCGCGCCGCCGCCGCGAAGGCCCCGCGCAGGCTGCGGATCGGCTTGGCGCAATACCACGCCAGCAGGGCCGCGAAGAGCAGGCTGACCAGCAGGCCGGCGACCAGCGGCACGTACGGCAGGGGCGGCCGGTGCGGGCCGGGAGGCGGCCGGCCGTCCGGCGCGGACGGCCATGCCCGCGGCGCGGAAAAGGATGGGGCTGACGGCGGCCCGGCATCGCGGGAGCCGGGCCGGGGAGGCTCGCCCGCGAAGGGGGGCGGACCGTCGGCGCGCAGCCAGAAGGTGAGGCCGACCCCCAGGCCGGCGGTCAGCTGCGCCAACCAGAAAAAGAAGAAGAATTTCCAGAACAGCCGGCCCATGCCGTTCATTCCCGCACCAGCTGGTAGCCCTTGCGGAATACCGTGAGGATCCGCGAGCGGCCGTCCGGCAAGGGGACCAGCTTCTGCCGGAGGCTGCTCACATGCACGTCGATGCTGCGGTCGAAGCGGGTCAGCGGCCGCCCGAGCCCCTCCTCGGACAGTTCGGCCTTGCTGACCACGCGGCCAGCTCGCCGCGCCAGCAGCTCGAGCAGGCTGAACTCGGTGCTGGTCAGTCCGAGCGGTTGCCCGGCCAGTTCGGCACGCCGCTGCCCGGGCCACAGCACCAGCGCGCCGGCCTGGAGCGGCCCGGCGGCATCGCCGACCAGCCCGGCGCCACCGCGCGTGCGCCGCAGGATGGCGCGCAGGCGGGCCGCCAGCTCGCGCGGGGTGCAGGGCTTGGGCACATAGTCGTCGGCGCCCAGCTCGAGGCCGACGATGCGGTCGGCCTCGTCCCCGCGCGCCGTGAGCATCAGCACCGGCACCGCGCTGCGCGCACGGATGCGCCGCAGGACCTCGACGCCACCGAGCCCCGGCATCATCACATCGAGCACGACGATGGCGTAGTCCCCGGAAAGCGCCGCACGCGCACCGGTCTCGCCGTCATGCACCGCCTCCGCCGCGAAGCCGTCGCCCACCAGATAGTCGCGCAGCATGCCCGCCAGCTCGGCATCGTCGTCGACCAGAAGCACCCTTGCGTTCACCGCACCATTCCTCCCGCCTGCCCAGGGCGACATTATTAGCCAGCCCTCCGCGCGCAACCACCGGCCCCCGCCGGATTTACCGCCCTTTACATGTCGGCAGAAGCCGCCGTCAGCAGCGCGGCAAGGATTGCCACCACCCTCCTCCAACCGCGGCCCGGGCCCCGTGAACACGGGCCCGGCGACACGTCTCTCCGGCAGGCCATTCTTGCCGCCCGCCCTGCGCGGCGCGGCCCGCTGGCAGCGGACCGGTTTCCTTCGCCGCCAGCATGAGGAAAAGGCCCCGTCCGCTTAACCCGCTTTTACCCGTCTTTACACCTGAAAGCCTGTAAACACGGGCATTCTGGCCGATATCTTGCACATCCGGACAGCAGGCATCCGGCCGCCAAGTGGCATGCCGGCGCCGAATCCCCATGCCTGTCCGTCGGGCGGGCACGATCTCCCCAAACCTGAAAGAAGGAGTACGCCATGAGCAGTATCGGTAGTGTCAGCAGTTATTCCCCCCAGAGCGCGTCCGGCGCATACGGCCGCCCGCGACCCGACCCCGCCAGGCTGGCCGAGGATCTGTTTTCCCGCCTGGACACCAAGGGCCAGGGTTACATCGAGAAGAGCGATCTCGAATCGGCCTTTGCCGGCATCACGGACGGCAGCGACAGCGCGAGCGTCGACGAGGTCTTCAGCCAGCTCGACGGTGACGGCGATGGCAAGGTCACCCAGGATGAAATGACGAGCAGCATGCAGAAGCTGGCCGAGGAACTCGACAGCCAGTTCGATCAGATGCGCATGGCCGGCGGAATGAATGGCATGGGCGGCCCGGGCGGCATGCCCCCACCGCCCCCCCGCGACGACGCCGGCTTCAGTCAGGACGAACTGGAGAGCCAGCTCGAGAAGATTGGCGATACCGACAGCAAGCGCGCCTCGCTGATCTCGAACATCGTCAGCAATTTCGACGAGGCCGACGCCGACGGTGACGGCAAGGTGAGTTTCAGTGAAGCCGTGGCCTACGATAGCGCCAGCCAGGACAGCACGGGCAGCAGCGAGGCATCGGCGACGGCCGGCGGCACGACCGCGAGCACCGGCGGCAGCACGAGCGCCGCCGTCACCGAACAGGCCGTGATGAAGCGCATCATGGCCCTGATGCACGCCTACGCCAGCGCCGACGGCGCGCGCAACGGCAGCATGGCGAATGGAGGACTCTCGGTGAGCGCCTGAGGAGGCTTGTGGCGCCGGGGGGCCACCCCCCTGGCGACAGAGCGCATCCTCTCGCAATCGGGAAGATCAATCGCATCCAGCGCTGCGAGGCGCTTGGCATGCTCGGCAGAGCAAATCAATCAAGCAGAATCAGTCACTTGAATCCGCAGGAGCGGCACGGTGACACTTCAAGGCGAGATGCCGCCGCTTCACGAAGTCTACGAAAATCCTGGCTGTTGTATACGTCCAGGACGTGGTCGGAATTGACATCCCCAATGGCGAATTCACCCAATCCGTCCATGCAGCAATGCGCAACCACACCGGTGGCCATGATGGACAATTCAAACCAGCGAACGCACCCGACATTAGGAACCATGCTCGAGCCCGCGCCACCGGCCCGCCCGAGCCAGTCGCCGCGCGGGAAGACGAAAGCATCAAAAAGCGGATAGGTTCCCTTGACCCACGCGACGAATTCTCCGTCGGCCGGCGAACCATTTCCGACCCGGGACAGTACAACGCGCGGCTTGAACGCTCCACTCGCCTTAATCCGGTGAATCAAGTCAAGTCGCTGGATCGTCCGCCCATACGGCAGGCGCATGGATTTCTCATAGTGCTCGCGCCGATGATCATTGAATGAAATCCACAAGTGATCGATATTCCTGTACCGGGACAAATCCAGGAGTTTTTTCTCGGTTATCGGCGTCGAATTGCTCGTCAGCATTATTTTCGCGTTCGGCAACCTGCGCTCGACATCGTCGAGAAGGTCGAAAAGCCTGCTGTCGAGAAAGGGTTCGCTGACCTTGAACGGGCTTAATTGGAAGCTCAGGTGCCGTGGGATGTCGCATAGATCCGTGATGATCTTGTCGATCAGTCCATCGCTCATCCGCACCCCTTTTCGCTCAAGGGCGGGATAGGAACAGAAATCGCACGCCGCATTGCATTTGGCATACGTCTCGAGGTGCACGTGCATCGGAAAACCGATGTACTCGGAGCGGCGCAGGCTGAGGATGTTCTTATGGTATGAAATATCCTCGGCAGCCAGATTCTCAACCGGGGAAAACGCGTCCAACCTGTCGAAGTCATCGAGCATCTCCTCGAGCGGCTGCAAGGCCTCCCGGGAGAGTCCGGCAAGGCTCGCCCTTTGAAGGGATTCCCGGGCTCCGGATAAATCACGCGTATCAACCAATGCGCCGACATAGCCCGTCCAGCTCAATTCATCACGCGGGCGGGCCTCGATGGCGGCTCTGAAGAACGGCAGTGCCTGTGCCGGCTTGCCGGCGTCAACCGCCAGCAAGCCGTAATAACAATTGGCCTCGGGGTGTTTCTCGTGAACGCTCAGCACCGATCGGTACAACTGCTCGGCCTCACGAAGCCTTCCGCTTCGATGCGCCTCAACCGCCCTGCGCAGCGCTTGATCTACCGTCAGTCGAGTCGACATGCGAATCCATGCATAGCTTGGGTCAGCGTAGAAAACCGGGGGGCATCAACGGCCGGCCGGCTGTGACAACTTTTCGTTGCCCTCTTGCACGAGGAGGGTATCCGGATCGATCGCTGACAACGATCACAACGATGGAGCGAGCAGCAGGGAGGCATCGCCCCGGTACGCCACGTTCACTCCACCGTCACCGACTTGGCCAGGTTGCGCGGCTTGTCGACGTCGGTGCCGCGCACCAAGGCAACGTGGTAGGCCAGAAGTTGCAGCGGCACCACGTGCAGCAACGCGGAAAGGGCGCCGTAGTGCTCGGGCAGGTGCAGCACGTGCACGCCATCGGATTCGCTCATTTCGCTGTCGGCGTCGGCGAAGATGTAGAGTTCGCCGCCGCGCGCGCGGACCTCCTGCAGGTTGGACTTGAGTTTTTCGATCAGGGCGTCGTTGGGGGCGACGGCGATCACCGGCATGTCCTTGTCCACCAGGGCCAGCGGGCCGTGCTTGAGTTCGCCGGCGGGGTAGGCTTCGGCGTGAATGTAGGATATTTCCTTGAGCTTGAGCGCGCCTTCGAGGGCGATCGGGTAATGCCGGCCTCGGCCGAGAAAGAGTGCATGCTGCTTCATGGCGAAGCGTTCGGACCAGGCCTTGATCTGCGGCTCAAGCTCGAGTGCCTTCCCGACAGCCACGGGCAGGTGGCGCAGAGCGCGCAGCTCTGCACTTTCCTGTTCGGCGGGGAGACGTCCGCGCAGCTTGGCGAGCACCAGGGTGAGCAGGTAGAGCGCGGCGAGCTGGGTGGTGAAGGCCTTGGTCGAGGCGACGCCGATCTCGGGACCGGCGCGGGTGATGAAGCGCAGCGCGGTTTCGCGTACCAGCGAGGATTCGGGAACGTTGCACACCGCCAGGGTACGTTGCATGCCCAGCGCCTTGGCGTGCTGCAGGGCGGCCAGGGTGTCGGCGGTCTCGCCCGATTGGGAGATGGCGACCACCAGCGTTCGCGGGTCAGGCACCGAGTCGCGGTAACGGTATTCGCTGGCGACCTCGACCGTGCAGGGGATGCCGGCAATCGCCTCAAGCCAGTAACGGGCAACGAGGCCGGCGTGATAACTGGTGCCGCAGGCGATGATCAGCACCTGCCCTGCGTCGGCCAGCAGGGCTTCTGCGTTGGCGCCGAGCAGGCCGGGCTGGATGCTGCGCGCGGTACCGAGCATTTCCAGGGTATTCGAGAGGGCCACTGGCTGCTCGAAGATTTCCTTCTGCATGTAGTGGCGGTACTGGCCGAGTTCGACGGCATCGGCGGAGAGCTGCGATTCGGTTTCCGGACGCGCGACCGGGGTTCCGTCGACGCGGGTGATGCGACAACCGCTGCGCGTAAGTTCGGCGCAGTCACCATTTTCCAGGTAGACCATGCGCCGGGTGACCTGCAGCAGGGCCGCAGCGTCGGAGGCGGCGTAGGTGCCGTCGTCGGCAAGCCCGAGCAGCAGCGGCGACCCTTCGCGCGCAACGATGATGCGCGTGGGGTCGGCTTCGCGCAGCACGGCGATGGCGTAGGCGCCCTCGAGCTGGGTGAGCGCGGCGCGCACGGCATCGAAAAGGTCGCCACCGGTCTGCAGTTCGCGAGCAACCAGGTGCGCGACGACCTCAGTGTCGGTGTCGGAGGTGAATTCGTAGCCGGCGGCCTTGAGGCTGGCGCGCAGGGCTTCGTGGTTCTCGATGATGCCGTTGTGCACCACCGCCAGCCCACCCGAGACGTGCGGGTGGGCATTGCGCTCGCAGGGTACGCCGTGCGTGGCCCAACGTGTGTGGGCGATACCGGTGTGGCCGGCCGCTTGCGTTGCCTCGGCCTGCGCCGTGAGCTCGGCCACGCGGCCGACGGCGCGCAGACGTTTCAGACTGCCGGCTTCGATCAGCGCGAGACCGGCCGAGTCATAGCCGCGGTATTCGAGCTTGCGCAGGCCTTCGAGGAGTACGGGGACGATGTTGCGGTCGGCGACCGCGGCGACGATGCCACACATGGATCAGCTCACTTCCTGGTTTTTTGCGGACGCTTCCAGCCCGGGATGGAGACCTGGCGGACGCGCGAGATCGTCAGGGTATCGGGCGGCGCATCGCCGGTCAGCGTGGTGCCGGCGCCGAGCGTGGCGCCCCGTCCGACGGTGACCGGCGCCACCAGCTGGGTGTCGGAACCGATGAACACGTCATCCTCGATGACGGTCTGGTACTTGTTGGCGCCATCGTAGTTGCAAGTGATCGTGCCGGCACCGATATTGACACGGCTGCCGACCACGGCATCGCCGACGTAGGCGAGGTGGTTGGCCTTGGAGTGCGCGGCGATCCTGCTGTTCTTGATCTCGACGAAGTTGCCGATGTGCACGCCCGCAGCCAGCTCGGTCCCCGGCCGCAGGCGGGCGAAGGGGCCGATCGCGCCGTCCGGGCCGACCACCGCTTCCTCGACGTGGCTGAAGGCGGCAAGGCGCGTACCGGCGCCGATCCGGGCGTTCTTCAACACACAGTTGGGACCGATCTCGACCGCCTCGCCAAGCTCCACCAGGCCTTCGAAGACGCAATTGACATCGATGAAGACATCGCGCCCGCAGCTCAGCGTGCCGCGCACGTCCAGACGCGCCGGGTCGGCGAGGCGCACACCCTGTTCGAGCAGGGCGTCGGCGGTGCGCCGCTGGACGATGCGCTCGAGCTCGGCCAGCTGCACCTTGCTGTTGACTCCGAGCACTTCCCAGGGACCGGCGGGGTGGGCGGTATTCACCGGCAGGCCGGCGGCCACGGCCATGGCGACGATGTCGGTCAGATAATATTCGCGCTGGGCGTTGTCGTTGGACAGGCGCGCCAGCCATTCGTCGAGGCGGGCCGTGGGCAGCGCCATGATGCCGGTGTTGACCTCGCGGATGGTCTTTTCCCCGGCGCTGGCGTCCTTCTGCTCGACGATGCGCACGACGCGGCCGGCGCCGTCGCGCACGATGCGACCGTAGCCGGTGGGGTCGTCAAGCTCGACGGTGAGGATGGCGAGGCCATCCCGCGCCGCGTGCAGCAGCTTCTGCAGGGTGGCGGCCTGAATCAGCGGCACGTCGCCGTAGAGGATCAGCGTGACGCCCTCGGGAGACAGGTGCGGCAGGGCCTGCTGCACCGCGTGGCCGGTGCCGAGCTGCGGTTCCTGCAGCGCCCAGGCGAGATCGGGAGCCTCCAGCGTGCGCCGCACCGTCTCGCCGCCATGTCCGTACACAAGGCAGAGACGTTGCGGCGAGAGGCTGCGCGCGGTGTCGATGACGTGGGCGGCCAGCGCTTTGCCAGCCAGCGGGTGCAGCACCTTCGGCAGGTTGGAATGCATGCGCTTGCCCTGGCCGGCAGCGAGGATGACGATGTTCATTGCGGGGATTCCGTGGGATCGCGTGGGTTTGCCTGGTGTTGCGCGGCCTCGGTCAGGCGCTCTTGCGCTCTTCCTGCCCGGCGAGGATTTCGCCGAGCATCTGTTTGCCACGGGGCGAAACGAACCAGTGCAGAACGTTCTTGTCGTTGATGCGTGTCTCGAGGATACCGAGCTGCTTGAGGAGGGTCAGGCGGCTGCTGACCAGTTCGCGGGCGAGGCCGGTCTTTTCGGTGATCGCGGCAAGGTTGCCGTAGACATAGTTCTCGCTGGCGATGGCGCGCAGCAGCTCGACGTCGTGATAGGTCAGGGCCTCGCGCGGGGGGTCGCCGCGCACGCCGCCGTCGGCGGCTGCGGGTTCCTCGCGGGCGGCGGACTGGGCAGCCACCTGTGCGGCCTGCGTTTCCTGCTGCTGGCGCAATTCTCCCATGTCGCGCCGCACCTGGTCGAGCTGGCCAAGCAGCCGGTTGGCCACGTTCTCGAACAGGCGCCGTGAGGCGACGACATAGATCAGGCAGAAGCCGGCGAAGACGAAGAGGTCGACCGGGCGGGTGCGCGCGGCATCCAGCAGATTGCTGGAAATCATGTTGAGGAAGAGCGGCACGGTCAGCGCGGCGACGACGCCGAGGACGGGGTAGCGCAGCCAGTCGCGGGGGTCGGTTTCGGGCTGGCGATCGCGCAGGAAATAGTTGGCGGCGCCGCCGAGGATGCCGGCAACGACCATTACGGTGAGCACGATCAGCATGTAGCCGTCGAGCCCGCCCGGCAGCGCGCTGACCTGAAGCGATTTCTGCAATTCCGGATTCATGCGACCTCCCCCTGCGAAGTGCCGTAACTATGCCATACGCGGCCCATGCCGCCAAAGAAAAACCCCGTTGCGGCTGGCCGGAACGGGGTCCTCGTCAATGCCTTGCGGGTTCAGCGCGGCAGCGTGCTGGAACCCATCAGGAAGGCATCGACCTCGCGGGCACACTGGCGCCCTTCGCGGATCGCCCAGACGACCAGCGACTGGCCGCGCCGCATGTCGCCGGCGGCGAAAACCTTGGGCACGCTCGTGGCGTAACAGCCGGGGCCGTCGGTTGTGGCCTTGACGTTACTACGTGCATCGAGCTCGAGGCCGAGGGTGCCCAACTGTGCGAGCAGGCCGTCACGCACCGGAGAGACGAAGCCCATGGCCAGGAGAACGAGATCGGCCTTGATCTCGAACTCGCTTCCCGGCACTTCGCTCATGCGGCCGTCCTTCCATTCGACGCGTACGGCCTGCAGGGCCTTGACCTTGCCCTGTTCGCCGAGCAGTGCCTTGGTGGCGACGGCAAAGTCGCGCGTACAGCCTTCCTCGTGCGAGGAAGAGGTACGCATCTTGAGCGGCCAGTACGGCCAGGTCAGCGCCTTGTCCTCCTCCTCGGGCGGTTGCGGCATCAGCTCGAACTGAGTGACCGACAGCGCGCCGTGACGGTTGCTGGTACCAACGCAGTCGGAACCGGTATCGCCACCGCCGATCACGACGACATGCTTACCCTCGGCACGGATCTGGTCCGGCACGGTGTCGCCGGCGTTGACCTTGTTCTGTGGCCGCAGGAAGTCCATGGCGAAATGCACGCCATCAAGCTCGCGTCCCGGAACCGGCAGGTCGCGCGGGAGTTCGGCACCGCCGGCGAGGATCACCGCGTCGAAATCGGCCAGCAGGCGATTGGCCGGAACACCGTTGGCGCCGGGGCCGCCGATGTGCTGGTTGACGCGGAACTCGACGCCTTCGGCTTCCATCTGCTTGACGCGACGGTCGATGTGCGATTTCTCGAACTTGAAGTCGGGGATGCCGTAGCGCAGCAGGCCACCGATGCGATCATTCTTCTCGAAGACCACCACGGCATGGCCGACGCGCGCGAGCTGCTGCGCGGCGGCAAGGCCGGCCGGGCCGGAGCCGACGACGGCGACCTTCTTGCCGGTGCGGGCGGCCGGCGGCTGCGGCTTGACCCAGCCCATCGCCCAGCCCTTGTCGATGATCGCGTGCTCGATCGACTTGATGCCCACCGCATCGTTGTTGATGTTCAGCGTGCAGGCGGCCTCGCACGGGGCGGGGCAAATGCGGCCGGTGAAGTCGGGGAAGTTGTTGGTCGAGTGCAGAACGGCCAGCGCCTCTTCCCATTGACCGCGGTACACCAGGTCGTTCCAGTCGGGAATGATGTTGTTGACCGGGCAGCCGTTATTGCAGAAAGGCACGCCGCAATCCATGCAGCGGGCGCCCTGCGTTGCGGCCTGCTCGTCACTCAGCGTAACGACGAATTCGCGGTAGTGCTTCAGGCGCGATTCGGCCGGCTCATAGGCCTCCGACAGGCGCTGAAATTCCATGAAGCCAGTCGGCTTTCCCATTTATGCAGCCTCCAGTTGCTTTTGCGCGGCCATTTCGGTGAGCGCGCGACGATATTCATGCGGCATGACCTTGACGAAGCGGGCACGCCAGGCCGGCCAGTCGGCCAGGATCTCGCGGGCCCGGGTGCTGCCGGTGTACTGGGCGTGCTTCTCGATCAGCCCCTTGAGCAGGACTTCGTCGGCCAGGCCAAGGTGACGGACATCGACCTTGCCGTGGCTCTCGAGGTCGTCGCCGGCCTCGCTGCCCTTGCGAGCGGCGATTTCCTCCTCGACCGGCTCGAGGGCGACCTGCGCCATGTTGCAGCGGGACTCGAAGGTGCCATCAGCATCGAGGACGTAGGCCACGCCGCCCGACATGCCGGCGGCGAAGTTGCGACCGGTCATGCCGAGTACGACGATGGTTCCGCCGGTCATGTATTCGCAGCCATGATCGCCGACGCCCTCAACCACGGCGGTGGCGCCCGAATTGCGGACGGCGAAGCGTTCGCCGCCGACACCGGCGAAGAAGGCCTCACCCTCGATGGCGCCGTACAGCACGGTATTGCCGATGATGATGTTGTTCGGGGTGTCACCGCGGAAGGCGGCGTTCGGGCGCACGACGATACGGCCGCCGGAGAGGCCCTTGCCGACATAGTCGTTGCCCTCGCCGACCAGATCGAGCGTGATGCCGTGCGCGAGCAGGGCGCCGAAGCTCTGGCCGGCGGTGCCGTTCAGGGTGATGTGGATGGTGTCGTCGGGAAGCCCCGCATGGCCGTATTTCTCGGCGACGCGGCCGGAGAGCATGGCACCGACGGTGCGGTTGATGTTGCGCACCGGCAGCTCGCAGCGCACCTTCTCGCCCTTTTCGAGGGCTGGCCGCGCGAGCTCGATGAGCTGGTTGTCGAGCGCCTTGGCAAGACCATGGTCCTGTTCCTCGCAGTGCAGGACGGGCACCGTGGCGGCGATTTCCGGGCGGTGGAAGATTCGACTGTAGTCGAGGCCCTGGGCCTTCCAGTGCGCGATCCCCTTCTTCATGTCGAGCAGGTCGGAGCGTCCGATCAGTTCGTCGACAGTGCGCACACCCATCTGCGCCATCAGCTCGCGCATTTCCTCGGCGACGAAGAAGAAGTAGTTGACCACATGCTCGGGCTGGCCGGAGAACTTCTTGCGCAGGGCCGGGTCCTGTGTGGCTACGCCGACCGGGCAGGTGTTGAGGTGGCACTTGCGCATCATGATGCAGCCCTCGACGACCAGCGGAGCGGTCGCGAAGCCGAATTCGTCGGCACCGAGCAGGGCGCCAATCAGCACGTCGCGGCCGGTCTTCATCTGACCGTCGACCTGCACGCGCACGCGGCCGCGCAGGCGGTTGAGCACCAGCGTCTGCTGCGTTTCGGCAAGCCCCAGCTCCCACGGCGAACCGGCGTGCTTGATCGACGACAGCGGACTGGCACCCGTGCCGCCGTCATGGCCGGCGATCACGATGTGATCTGCCTTGGCCTTGGAGACACCGGCGGCCACCGTGCCGACGCCGACCTCGGAAACCAGCTTGACGCTGATCGAGGCCTTCGGGTTGGCGTTCTTCAGGTCGTGAATGAGCTGCGCGAGATCCTCGATCGAGTAGATGTCGTGGTGCGGTGGCGGCGAGATGAGACCGACACCGGGCACCGAGTGACGCAGGAAGCCGATGTACTCGGAAACCTTGTGTCCGGGCAGCTGGCCGCCCTCGCCTGGCTTGGCGCCTTGGGCCATCTTGATCTGGATCTGGTCGGCATTGACCAGGTATTCGACGGTAACGCCGAAGCGGCCGGAGGCGACCTGCTTGATCGCCGAGCGCAGGCTGTCGCCATCCTTCAGCTGATAATCGCGCTCGATGCGGCCCTTGCCGACGATGTCGGAAACCATCTGGCCGCCCTTGACGGGCTTGAAGCGCGCCGGATCCTCACCGCCCTCGCCGGTGTTGGATTTGCCACCGATGCGGTTCATGGCGATGGCCAGCGTGCTGTGCGCCTCGGTCGAGATGGAGCCGAGCGACATGGCCCCGGTGGCGAAGCGCTTGACGATTTCCTTGGCCGGTTCGACTTCGTCGAGCGGCACGGCGGGGCCGGCGGCCTTGAGATCAAACAGGCCGCGCAGCGTCATGTGACGCTGCGACTGGTCGTTGATGATCTTGGCGTATTCCTTGTAGGTCTCAAACTTGCCCGAGCGTGTCGAATGCTGCAGCTTGGCGATCGCATCCGGCGTCCACATGTGTTCTTCACCACGCACGCGGAAGGCGTACTCGCCACCGGCGTCGAGCATGTTGGCGAGAACCGGATCGTTACCGAAGGCCTGGCGATGCAGGCGGATGGTTTCTTCCATCACCTCGAAGACACCGATGCCCTCGACCTGCGATGAGGTGCCGGTGAAATACTTGTCGACCAGCGCCTTCTGCAGACCGATAGCCTCGAAAATCTGCGCGCCGGTATAGGACATGTAGGTCGAGATGCCCATCTTGGACATGACCTTGAGCAGCCCCTTGCCGACGCCCTTGACGAAGTGCTTGACGTATTTCTCGGCTTTTTCGGCATCGCCGCCCGCGAGCTGCTGCAGGCTTTCGAGGGCGAGGTAGGGATGCACGGCCTCGGCACCGTAGCCGGCAAGCACAGCGAAATGATGGGTTTCACGCACGCACCCGGTCTCGACGACGAGACCGACACGGGTGCGCAGGCCCTTGCCGACAAGGTGCTGATGCACAGCGGAAGTGGCCAGCAGGGCGGGGATGGCAACATGCTCGGCATCGACCTTGCGGTCGGAGACGATGAGGATGCTGCAGCCCTTGTGCACGGCATCCTCGGCCTCGGCGCAGAGCGAGGCGAGACGGGCCTCGACGCCTTCCTTGCCCCAGGCGAGCGGATAGCAGATGTCGAGTTCGGCGGACTGGAACTTGTTGCCGGTGTAGGCGGCAATGTTGCGCAGCTTGGCCATGTCGGCGTAGGTCAGCACCGGCTGCGTGACCTCGAGACGGTACGGCGGGTTGATTTCGTTGATGCCGAGCAGGTTGGGCTTCGGTCCGATGAAGGACACCAGCGACATGACGAGCTGTTCGCGGATCGGATCGATCGGCGGATTGGTCACCTGCGCGAAGAGCTGGCGGAAGTAGTTGAACAGCGGCTTGTTCTTCGCCGAGAGAACGGCCAGCGGCGAGTCGTTGCCCATCGAGCCGGTGGCTTCCTCGCCCGACTTGGCCATCGGCTCGAGGATGAACTTGATGTCTTCCTGCGTGAACCCGAAAGCCTGCTGGCGGTCGAGCAACGAGGCGCGGCACTCGGGGGGGGTGGCGTTGGCCGGGGCCTCGAGACTGTCGAGCTCGATGTTGATGCGGTCGAGCCAATCCTGGTAGGGCTTCTGGCGGGACAGGGTTTCCTTGAGCTCGAGATCGTCAATGATGCGGCCCTGATCGAGGTCGATCAGGAACATCTTGCCCGGCTGCAGGCGCCATTTCTTGACGATCTTCCCTTCGGGGATCGGCAGGACACCGGATTCGGAGGCCATCACCACGAGATCGTCGTCGGTAACGAGGTAGCGGGCCGGACGCAGGCCATTGCGGTCGAGCGTTGCGCCGATCTGGCGACCGTCGGTAAATGCGACGGCGGCCGGGCCGTCCCACGGCTCCATCATGGCGGCATGGTATTCGTAGAAGGCGCGCCGCTTTTCGTCCATCTGCGCATGCGACTCCCAAGCCTCGGGAATCATCATCATCATGGCATGGGCCAGCGAGTAGCCGCCCATCACCAGCAGTTCGAGCGCGTTGTCGAAAGATGCGGAATCAGACTGTCCCGGGTAGATCAGCGGCCAGATCTTGTCGAGATCGTTGCCGAGCAGCGGCGACGAAACGCCCTTCTCGCGGGCGCGCATCCAGTTGTAATTGCCGCGCAGGGTGTTGATTTCGCCGTTGTGGGCGATCATCCGGAAGGGGTGCGCCAGGTGCCAGGTCGGGAAGGTGTTGGTCGAGAAACGCTGGTGTACCAGCGCGAGTGCCGAAACGCAGCGTGGATCCTTGAGGTCGAGGTAGTATTCGCCGACTTGGTCGGCCAGCAGCAGCCCCTTGTAGACGATTGTCCGCGCAGACATCGAGGGCTGGTAGAACTCCTTGCTGTGCTTGAGGCCGAGCGCCTTGATGGCGTTGGCGGCACGACGCCGGATGACGTAGAGCTTGCGCTCGAGGGCGTCGGTAACCATCACGTCGGGGCCGCGGCCGATGAAGATCTGGCGGATCACGGGTTCCTTGGCGCGCACCGTCGGCGACATCGGAAGATCGCGATCGACGGGCACGTCGCGCCAGCCGAGGACGATCTGCCCCTCGGAACGCACGGCACGCTCGATTTCTTCCTGACAGGCAAGGCGCGAAGCGGATTCCTGCGGCAGGAAGACCATACCGACGCCGTAATCGCCGGCCTGCGGCAGGGTGACGCCCTGTTTCGCCATTTCCGCGCGCAGGAAGGCATCGGGAATCTGCAGCAGGATACCGGCGCCATCGCCCATCAGCGGGTCGGCGCCGACGGCGCCGCGATGATCGAGGTTTTTCAGGATCTGCAGGCCCTGCTCGACGATCGCGTGGCTCTTCTGCCCCTTGATGTGTGCGACAAAACCGACGCCGCAGGCGTCGCGCTCGTTGGCCGGGTCGTACAGCCCCTGCCGTTCAGGTACAGCCGAATCCATCACGCTCGAATCCTCAAGAAAACAACGACGTTACAGGTAATAATCGACACGCCAGACGTCAAAAAAGCCGGCGCGCTGCCGGCTTGTGCATTTGATGGGCGACTGCGGAATATACCGCGAAAAAGCCTCGGTCTTCAAGATGTTGCAACGCACCATGTTGGTGCATCACATCCTCAGATTTCACCAACGGCGAACAGACGGCGATGCTCCTTCATCGCATAGCGGTCGGTCATGCCGGCGATGTAGTCGGCAACCGCCCGAGGCTGCGCAGCCTCCAGCGCGGTCTGGTAGGCCGGCGGGAGCAGGCGCGGATCGCTGATGAAGGCAGAGAACAGGTCGGCAATGATCCGGCGCGCCTTGCTGGTCATGCGCAGCACCTGATGGTGCTGGTAGAGGTTCCGGCGCAGGAAGCGCTTCATCTCGCGCTGCGCGGCCTGAAATTCGTCGGAGAAGGCGACCAGCGGCGGCGATTCGCGTGCCTCGTCAAGCGTGCCCGGATTGCGTGCCGCGATTCTGGCGGCCGTGGTCGCGACCAAGTCACTGACCAGAGCGTTGATCATGCGCCGAATGGTTTCATGGATCAGCCGGCGGCCAGCCAGCCCGGGGTGGCTCCGCCGGACCTCGGCAACATGACGGGCAAAGAGGGCGACTTCATCGAGTTGTGTCAGCGTGATCAGCCCCGAGCGCAAGCCGTCGTCGATATCGTGGTTGTTATAGGCGATCTCGTCGGCAAGATTGCAGATCTGCGCTTCCAGTGAGGGCTGCCGGCCCGCGAGGAAACGTTCGCCCAGATCACCGAGCGTACGTGCGTTTTCAGGCGAGCAGTGCTTGACGATGCCTTCCCGAGTTTCGAAGCAGAGATTGAGCCCGTCGAACGCGGCATAGCGCTCCTCGAGCAGATCGACCGTACGCAGGCTCTGGAGATTGTGTTCGAAACCGCCGTAGCCCTGCATGCACTCGTTGAGCGCATCCTGCCCGGCATGCCCGAAGGGTGTGTGCCCGAGGTCGTGCGCGAGGGAGACGGCCTCGGCGAGGTCTTCGTTCAGGTGCAGCGTCCGGGCGATAGCGCGGGCAATCTGGGCAACCTCGAGGCTGTGCGTCAGTCGCGTGCGGAACAGATCGCCCTCGTGGTTGACGAAGACCTGCGTCTTGTATTCGAGGCGACGAAAGGCGGTCGAGTGGATGATGCGATCGCGATCCCGCTGGAATTCGCTGCGGCCGGCAGGCGGCGGCTCGGGCACGCGCCGCCCGCGCGAGTTCGTGTTGCTGACGGCATAGGGGGCCAGTTCAGGCATGCGCGCTCCGCCCCCGGATTGCTGCGGCGATTGCCGCCGGCGTCGCAGCATCGCTGATCACCCCCTGCCCCATCGCCTTGAGCAGGACAAGACGCAGACGGCCATCCAGCACCTTCTTGTCATGCTGCATCAATTCAAGATAACGGTCCGGATCAAGGCGAGGCCCCTGAACCGGGAGGCCGGCGCGCGCGAAAAGGGAGTCGATGCGCTGCACATCCGATTCGTTCAGCCATCCCAGCGCCCGCGAAAGTTCGGCGGCCATCAGCGTTCCGGCGGCAATCGCCTCGCCGTGCAGCCATTCGCCATAGCCCATGCCGGTTTCGATGGCATGTCCAAAGGTATGCCCCAGATTGAGCAGGGCCCGCTCGCCGCTCTCGCGTTCGTCGGCGGCTACAATCTCGGCCTTGTTGCGGCAGGAGTGGAATACGGCATGCGCCAGGGCCTCGGGCTCGCGCGCCAGCAGGCGCTCGATATTGCCTTCGAGCCACTCGAGAAGCGGTAGATCACGAATCAAACCGTACTTGATCACTTCGGCAAGTCCGGCGCGCAATTCACGGTCGGGCAGGGTCGTCAGGGTGTCGGTATCGATCAGCACGAGCTTCGGCTGGTGAAAAGCGCCGATCATGTTCTTGCCCAGCGGGTGGTTGATCGCGGTCTTGCCTCCCACCGAGGAATCGACCTGCGCCAGCAGGGTGGTCGGTATCTGGATGAACGGCATGCCACGCTGATAGCAGGCAGCGGCAAAGCCCGTCATGTCGCCGACAACGCCTCCACCGAGGGCAATCAGGGTGGTGGCACGCTCACAATGCGTTTCCAGCAGGACGTCGAAAATCCGGTTGAGCGTTCCCCACTCCTTGAAACGCTCGCCGTCGGGCAGAACGATTTCGCCAACGTCGACCCCGGCGGCGCGCAAGGTTTCGGCGATCCGTCCGAGATAGAGCGGACCGACCGTTTCGTTGGTCACAATCGCGACCTTCGGCGTGCGCAGGTGTGGAAGCATCAGTTCGCTTCGGACTAGCAGGTTCCGTCCGATGTGGATCGGATAGGATCGATCGCCGAGTGCGACGTTCAGGGTTTGCATTCTTTCGTCAACTCCTTGAGCAGGTGCTGCAGCAACGTCTGGGTACCGATCCGCCGGACATCCATCACCAGATCCGCGGTTTCGCGATAAAGCGGGTCACGCTCAGCATAGAGCGCACGAAGTTTTCCGAGGGGATCCGCCGTTTGCAGGAGGGGACGGCTGCGATCATTGCGTAGCCGCTCGTACAGGGTTTCGGGGAGGGCGTGCAGATAGACGACGTAACCGTTGGCCTTGAGTTGCGCTCGATTCTCCGGACGGATGACGACACCGCCCCCTGTCGCCAGCACCTGCCCGCGCCGGGTGGCGAGTTCGGCGATGACCTGCGCTTCCCGACGGCGGAAACCTTCCTCGCCCTCGATCTCAAAGATGGTCGGAATGCCGACCCCCGTCCGTGCTTCGATCTCGTGGTCCGAATCCACGAAAATCTTTTCCAGCCGCTTGGCCAGCAGGCGCCCCAGTGTCGTCTTGCCGGCACCCATCAGGCCGACGAGAAAGATATTGCTCTGCGGTGAGTTCTGCAATCGGGGCACCCGGTGGTTTCTTGAAGATGCGTGAAATCAATCGGCGCCTATTGTACCTTCCGCGCCGACTCGCATTCGAGTGTTTCCGCCGGATGCCCGCAATATCAGGCTTGCGTGAAAAAATGCCCGGGCACGGCGTTCCGTGTCCGGGCATTGGTTGATGCGTGCCGTCTTAATTGAAGATTCCGCCACTGCCACTGCCGCCAGGCGATGTCGAGGGCTTGATCTTGATGGTGATGAAGGAAACCGTCCCCGCCGCATCGGTAAAGTACAACGGCATCTCGACACCACCCGTGCTCTTCTTCATCACGATACGCACGGAAGAGGGGACGTTCTCGATGACCGCCGGCGCCTCGACCCATTCGTTCTGCGGGTTGTGCACCTTGATCGGCGGAACCCCGCTCATGACGTACAAATCAACGAAGGTGCCCTCGTCGACATCGATCGAAGTCGGCGTGATCACCACCGGAACGGCAGCCGGCGCGCTCGATTCCACGCTGATGGTCTTGACCTCGCGGTTGTAGTCGTACACCAGGAGCTGCGCCGTCCCGGCATTCTTCGGGGTGACGACGAGCGTCTGGCCGTTGGCGCTGGTGGTCTGCTCAACCAGTTCATAATCGAGCACGCCCGGTACGCTGGTCGTCACGAAGTAGGGCTGCAGGCCACCGGTGATGGTGACCGTGTATTTCCCCCCCACAACCCCCTTGATCTCCGTGACCGAAACGGTCAGCGGACCGATATCGGGGGCGCCCGGGTAATCCGAAACGCCAATGATCGGACGGACGACACAGGTTTCGACACCGGCAACGCTGGAATAGACAGGTACGCTAGGCACGCCCGGCGAATATGAACAAACCGTCGGCGGAACCGTGACTGACGCAGAGGCCGTACAGGCCGCTGCACTCGCCGTCGCAGAGGGATCACACGTCCCCGCCCCGGAAAACACCGTGCAGGAAGCCGGAATTGCTGTCGTCACCCCAGTCTGGACAAGCCCCGTCGCCTCGACCACCATGCGGAAGCTCCCCGTCGTCGGTCCGGCCCCCGGGTTCGGGTAAACGTACACCTTCGAGGTGTTGTTGATGTTAATGATGTCGGTGGTGACGGAAAGCGGGCAGCACGGTTCGTCGGCCACATGCTTCCATACCTGCCCGTTGTCGAACACGTAGGTGAGCTCGCCGCCCGCATCGCTGCAGTACTTGTTCTTCATCGTCGAAACGATCGGGTAGCTGAGGTTGTAGCCCGCCGTACTGGTGCTGAGCACATCGCCACGATCAACAATTTCCCAAGTACCACCAAGCGGCAGCTTGAGCTTGGCGTTCGAGAACACCGTATTTTTGCTTTTCAACACGGGAACGGTGATCGTGGAATCCCCGCTATTGAAGATCGCGGCATCCGCGGCTTCAAGCGGATTGACCACGGAACCCTTCGACAGCAGCTGCCAGGCCTCGGGTTTCGGTGGCAGCTTGAACTTCATGTTCGAGAAATAGTAATCACCGACCTTGACCAGCTGCAGGGTCAACACGTCACCCGCCGTATCGAACGCCGACATCTGGGCGACGGCAGGCGCACCGACGAGCGCGAGCGCCAGGGCGCCCAGCAGCTTTTTCCTATGTTTGATCATTTGCTTGCCTCGAGTAATGCGTTGAATTCGTCGTGTACTGGCAGGAAGTCCTGTCGTCCACCTTGTCGCGCTGCCGGAACATCCAGCCGAGATACGGGATATCGCCAAGGAAAGGCGTGCGCGTGGTCGTATCACGCTTGTCCTGGGTATAGATGCCACCGATAACCACCGTGCCACCGTTGTCCACCAGCACTTGCGTCTTCACGTGCTTGGTGTCGATCGCGATCCCGTTGCGCAACTGATATTTCGGATTCGGTGCGTCCTTGTTGATCTCGAGATGCATGGTGATCTTGCCGTCCGGCGTGATTTGCGGCTTGACCTTCAGCGACAGGTTGGCCTTCTTGAAGGCAATCGTGGTCGCACCGCTGGCGCTCGCGGTCTCGTAGGGGAGTTCGACGCCCTGTTCGATGATCGCCTCGCTTTGATCGGCCGTCATGACGCGCGGACTGGAAACCACCTTGCCGCGCCCGTCCGCTTCCAGAGCCGAGAGCTCGAGATTGAGGAACTGGGTCTTCGAATTGTTGAAGAGGGTGAACGAAAAGGCGCTCGGCGTGGCCGTGCCGATCTTGTTCGCCGGCAGGTTGACGCCCAGACTCTCGGTGAAGGCCGGAACCGTCGCCTGCTGCCCCGTCAGGTAGGCGTTTGACGAGATGTTGCCGCCAAAGGTATAGCGCGCGCCACCGACCTTGTGCCCGGTCGTCGCACCCGCCAGGTCGACCACGCCCAGACGCGCCCCCAAGCTGCGGCTGAAGGTATCGGTCGCCTCGACGATGCGGGCTTCGATCAGCACCTGGCGGACCGGCACATCGATTTTCGCGATCAGACGACGCACTTCCTCGAGGCGGGCAGGCGTATCCTGCACGAACAGCATGTTCGTTCGCGCATCCGTCACGGCACTCCCGCGCTTCGAGAGCATCCGCTGATCCTTGTCGGTCAGCAGCTTCTGCACATCCTCGGCCTTCTGGTAGTTCATCTGGAAGCTTTCTGTGCGCAGCAACTCGATGTCGCCGATCTGCTGCTTCGCCTCGAGTTCCAGCTTCTCCCGGGTGGCCAATTCCTCGCGCGGGGCAATCGAGATCACGTTGCCGTTCTTGCGCATGTCCAGACCCTTTTGCTGGAGGATGATGTCCA
>JAPKHL010000130.1 GCA_026646875.1 Rhodocyclaceae bacterium
CATGGCGACCGCGCCTTCGCCGACGATCACGCCATCGTCGGTGGCCTGGCCCGCTTCAACGGGCAGCCGGTGATGGTGATCGGCCACCAGAAGGGGCGCGACACCAAGGAAAAGATCTTCCGCAACTTCGGCATGCCGCGCCCCGAGGGCTACCGCAAGGCATTGCGCCTGATGAAGCTGGCCGAGAAATTCGGTATTCCGGTGATTACCTTCGTCGATACGCCGGGCGCCTATCCGGGCATCGACGCGGAGGAACGCGGCCAGTCCGAGGCGATCGGCCGCAACCTCTTCGAGATGGCCGGGCTGAAGGTGCCGATCGTCGTCACCGTGATCGGCGAGGGCGGTTCCGGTGGCGCGCTGGCGATCGCCGTCGGCGACGTGGTGCAGATGCTGCAGTATTCGACCTATTCGGTGATCTCGCCGGAAGGCTGTGCATCGATCCTCTGGAAGAGCGCCGACAAGGCCAGCGAGGCGGCCGAGATCATGGGCATCACGGCGTCACGCCTGAAAACCCTCGGGCTGGTCGACAAGGTGGTGAACGAGCCCTGTGGCGGCGCGCACCGCGATCACGCGGCGATGGCGCAGACCCTGAAAAAGGCTCTGCAGGAAGCGCTCAAGCAGTTGTCCTCGCTGTCCACGGCCGAGTTGCTCGAAGCGCGCTTCGAGCGCCTGATGGCCTATGGCCGTACCAAAGAGCAGCCCGCGCGCTGATTCTTCGCCGGACGGCGGGATTCCCGCCGTGCTTGCCGCTTTCCTCGCCTCCCGTCTGCGCCCGGGTGACCGCCTCTGTGTTGCCCTTTCCGGTGGCCGCGATTCCACGGTTCTGCTGCATGCCTTGGCGGCCCTGCGCTCGCGGACTGCGTCCTTCCGGCTTTCCGCGCTGCACGTTCATCATGGCCTGTCGCCGCGTGCCGATGCCTGGGCCGAGTGCTGCGCCGGACTGTGCGCCGCGCTCGGGGTGCCGCTGCAGGTGGTTCGCGTGACCGTCCCGCGCGACAGCGGCGAGGGGATCGAGGCCGCCGCCCGGCGCCTGCGTCATGCCGCCTTCGTCGCCTGCGACGCGGACTGGCTGGCGCTGGCGCACCATCGCGATGATCAGGCCGAAACCGTGCTGCTCAACCTGCTGCGCGGCGCCGGCGTCGAGGGCGCCGCAGGGATGCCGGCCGAGCGCGCGGCGGCGCGGGGGCCGCGCCTGTTGCGCCCGCTGCTGACCGTGCCGGGCGAGGCGCTGGCCGACTACGCTGCCGCGCATGCTCTGGCCTGGATCGAGGACGAAAGCAACCGCGACACCCATTTCCGGCGCAATTTCCTGCGCCACGACATTCTGCCCGCGCTGCAGACCCGCTTTCCCGGTGCCTCCGCCGCGCTGGCGCGGGCGGCCGGGCATTTTGCCGAAACCGCACAGCTGCTCGATGCGCTGGCGGCGCTTGACCGTGCCGCGCTGGCGCCGGCGGGCGGCCGTCTGCCGCTGGACGGCTTGTGCCGCCTGCCGCCGGCGCGTGCGCGCAACCTGCTGCGCAGCGAGCTCACTGCCGCCGGCCTGCGGCCGCCGCCGGCGCGCTGGCTGGACGAGGCCTTGCGCCAGCTGGGCGGCGAGGCCGGCGCGCTGACTTGCATCGAGACGGGCGATGGCGCACTGCACGTCTATCGGGGGGAACTCCACGTTGTGCCGCGCGCAACCGCTGCACCGGCCGGCGCGCAGGTTTGGCACGGCCAGTCGCTGCTGCCGTGGGGGAGCGGCCGGGTACGCTTCCTGCGGGTTGTCGGGGTGGGCATCGACGCGGCACTGTGCCCGCCGGTGGAGGCGGGCGGCGAGCGGTTCGCCCTGCCGGAAGGGACTTCGCAAGCAGTCTGGTGGCTGCGCGGGCGCGAAGGGGGCGAGCGGCTGCAGCCGGATCTCCGGCGTCCGCGCCGCCCCTTGGGCAAGCTGTTGCAGGCGGCCGGCATCCCGCCCTGGGTGCGGGCGTCGCTGCCCTGCCTGTGGTGCGGCGAGCGGTTGCTCTGGGTCGGCGGCATCGGGGTCGATGCCACGGCGGCCTGCCCGCCCGGCGCGCCGGGTGTTCAGCCGGTGTGGGAGGAGACCGCCGACCGTTGTGCCGCGGATTCTGCAAATTCGGTGAATTCGTCGGCCGGCATCGGACGGCCGAACAGGTAGCCCTGCGCGTTGCTGCAGCCCTGGCGGGTCAGGAAGTCGAGCTGCGCGGCGTTCTCGACGCCCTCGGCGATGGTCTGCAGCTTGAGGATGCGGCCGAGTTCGATGATCACGCTGACGATGGCCGCGTCGTCGGCGTCGCTGGCGATGTCGCGGACGAAGGACTGGTCGATCTTCAGCTTGTCGATCGGGAAGCGCTTCAGGTAGGAAAGGCTCGAGTAGCCGGTGCCGAAATCGTCGATGGCCAGGCGCACGCCGAGCGCCTTCAGCCGCTCCAGCGTGTTCAGGACGTCGTCGGCATCCTCGACGAGCAGCGATTCGGTCAGCTCGAGTTCGAGACAGGGGGCCGGCAGGCCGCTGTCGGCGAGGATTTGGCCGACCAGCTGGACGGGGTCGCTGC
>JAPKHL010000131.1 GCA_026646875.1 Rhodocyclaceae bacterium
TCGATCATGAAGATGGGCGAGGGCAGCGTCGAGAACGATCTGCAGGTCGTTTCCACCGGCTCGCTCGGTCTGGACATCGCGCTTGGCGTCGGCGGTCTGCCGCGTGGTCGCGTGGTCGAGATCTACGGCCCCGAGTCGTCCGGCAAGACCACCCTGACGCTGCAGGTCGTCGCCGAAATGCAGAAACTCGGCGGCACCGCGGCCTTCATCGATGCCGAGCACGCCCTCGATCCCACCTATGCCCAGAAGCTCGGCGTGAACATGGACGAGCTCCTGATCTCGCAGCCCGACACCGGCGAGCAGGCGCTGGAGATCGCCGACATGCTGGTCCGCTCGGGCAGCGTCGACGTGGTGGTCATCGACTCGGTCGCCGCGCTGGTGCCGAAGGCCGAAATCGAGGGGGAAATGGGCGATTCCCTGCCCGGCCTGCAGGCCCGCCTGATGAGTCAGGCCCTGCGCAAGCTGACCGCGAACATCAAGAAGACCAATACGCTGGTGATCTTCATCAACCAGATCCGCATGAAGATCGGGGTGATGTTCGGCAGCCCGGAAACGACCACCGGCGGCAATGCGCTCAAGTTCTACGCCTCGGTGCGCCTCGACATCCGCCGCATCGGCAGCATCAAGAAGGGCGACGAGGTGGTCGGCAGCGAGACCAAGGTCAAGGTGGTGAAGAACAAGGTGTCGCCCCCCTTCCGCGAAGCGATCTTCGACATCCTCTACGGCGAGGGCACCTCGCGCGAGGGCGAGATCATCGAGCTCGGCGTGCTGCACAAGCTGGTCGACAAGTCCGGCGCCTGGTATGCCTACAACGGTGAGAAGATCGGTCAGGGCAAGGACAACGCACGCGAATTCCTCAAGGCCAACCCGCTGATCGCCGAGGAAATCGAGGCGAAGGTCCGGGCGGCGGTGAACGTGCCGGCTCCGCAGGCGATCCGGCCGGCGGTCGAATAAGCATCACGCGCGCCGGCGATGGAACCGACGCTGCGCGAGCGGGCGCTGCGCTTCCTTGCCCGGCGCGAGCACGCGCGGGCCGAATTGGCGCGCAAGCTGGCGGCGCATGCCGAATCGCCGGAGCAACTCGCTGCCCTGCTCGATGATCTGGCGGCCCGGCGCCTGCTTTCCGATGACCGCTACGCCGAGATGCGTGTCGCAGCGCGCGGCAGCCGCTACGGCAATGCTCGGCTGGAACGCGAACTGCGAACGCAGGGCGTTGCCGCCGAGGTTGTGGCGGCCGCACTGGAGGGCGGCGGCGATGAGCTGGAGCGTGCGCGGTCGGTGTGGCTGCGCAAGTACGGCGCACCGGCCGACGATGCGGCCGGACGGGCGCGGCAGGTGCGCTTCATGACGAGCCGCGGCTTTTCCGCGGAAACCATCCGCCGTGTGCTGCGCGGCGGTTTCGACGACGATTTTGAGAGTCACTGAGCGATGTCCACGACCCAGAGCACCCTCTCGGCGCACAACCTGAAAAAGCGTTACAAGGCGCGCACCGTCGTGCACGACGTGTCCTTCGAGGTGAAGAGCGGCGAGGTGGTCGGGCTGCTCGGACCGAACGGCGCCGGCAAGACCACCTGCTTCTACATGGTCGTTGGCCTGGTGGCCTGCGATGGCGGCGACGTGCATCTGGACGATGCCAAGCTCACCCATCAGCCGATCCACCAGCGTGCCCGTCTCGGCGTTTCCTACCTGCCGCAGGAAGCTTCGGTGTTCCGCAAGCTGACGGTCAGCGAGAACATCCAGGCGGTGCTCGAACTACGCAAGCTGCCGGCGGAGGAAATCAGCCGCCGGGTGGAGAGCCTGCTCGATGAGCTGCACATCGGCCACATCCGCAACAGCCCGGCGGCCGCCCTTTCCGGCGGTGAGCGGCGGCGCGTCGAAATCGCCCGCGCGCTGGCCAGCGAGCCCCGCTTCGTCCTGCTCGACGAACCCTTTGCCGGCGTCGATCCGATCGCCGTGCTGGAGATCCAGAAGATCATCCGCTTCCTCAAGGAGCGTCAGATCGGCGTCCTGATCACCGACCACAACGTGCGCGAGACACTGGGCATCTGCGATCACGCCTGCATCATCAACGAAGGCCGGGTGCTGGCCTCTGGCCGGCCGGATGAAATCATTTATAATGAAAGCGTCCGCAAGGTTTATCTGGGCGAGAACTTCCGCCTCTAGTCGCTCCGCCTCGCTCATCAGCACTACTGAAAAAGGGCTGTCACGCCGCCATCCCTGAATGGCCGTCGCGGTTCCCCCCATGAGACCCTCCCTCCAGCTCAAGCTTTCGCAGCATCTTGCCCTGACGCCGCAACTGCAGCAGTCGATCCGTCTGCTGCAGCTGTCGACGCTCGAGCTCGAGCAGGAACTCGAGAAATACCTGCTCGAGAACCCCTTGCTGGAACGGGCCGAGGAAGAATATGCCGCGGGCCGAGGAAGAATATGCCGCAGCCGCCCCGCCGTCCTCCGGGAATGAGGCCGAGCGGGGGGGGGACGAGCCCGCCGAGGCCGGCCCGGGCGAGACCGCCGAGCCCGCCGAGGCGGCTCCCGCCGATGACAGCTGGCTCGACGAGGGAGCCTATCCGAGCGCATCGTCCGGCACGCCGGCCGACGATGACGACAACGATTTCCAGGATGTGCAGGCGGCCACCACCTCGCTGCGCGAGCATCTGTCCTGGCAGCTCGGGCTGATGAACATTCCGGTGCGCGATCGGACGCTGGTGCAATGCCTGATCGAGGCGTTGGACGACGACGGCTACCTGACCCAGTCGCTCGACGAGCTGGCGGAAACCCTGCCCGCCGAGCTGGAGATCGATCCGGACGAATTGCAGATCGCTCTGCGCCGTCTGCAGCATTTCGATCCGACCGGCGTCGGCGCGCGCAATGCCCAGGAATGCCTGGCGCTGCAGCTTGAGGCCCTGCCCGGTGATCCGACGCGCGAGCTGGCCCTGCTGATCGTCTCCCGGCACCTTGAATTGCTGGCCGGACGGGATTTCGTCCGGCTGCGCAAGCTCACCGGCTGCGACGACGATGCGCTGCGTGCCGCGCAGAATCTGATCCGCAGCCTCAATCCGCGGCCCGGTGCGCAATACGCCGCGCTCGACGCGCGCTACATCACACCCGACGTGGTGGTGCGCAAGGTGCGTGGACAGTGGACGGTCAACGTGAATTCGGATGCCTATCCCCGCCTGCGCATCAACCGGCTGTACGCCGAAATCCTGTCGCGCCAGCGCGGATCCGGGCTGGCCGGGCAGTTGCAGGAAGCGCGCTGGCTGATCAAGAACGTACAGCAGCGCTTCGAAACCATCCTGCGGGTTGCCCAGGCCATCGTCGACCGTCAGCGTCAGTTCTTCGATCACGGCGAGGTCGCCATGCGTCCGCTCGTCCTGCGCGAAATCGCCGACATCCTCGGGCTGCACGAATCGACCGTCTCCCGGGTGACCACGCAGAAGTACATGGCGACCCCGCGCGGCATTTTCGAACTCAAGTATTTCTTCGGCAGCCATGTCGCTACCGAGACCGGCGGCGCCTGCTCGGCGACCGCCATCCGGGCGCTGATCAGGCAGCTGGTCGGCGCCGAGGATCCGAAGAAACCGCTTTCGGACAGTCAGATCTCCGAAATCCTTGGCCAGCAGGGAATTGTC
>JAPKHL010000014.1 GCA_026646875.1 Rhodocyclaceae bacterium
CAGCAACTCGATGTCGCCGATCTGCTGCTTCGCCTCGAGTTCCAGCTTCTCCCGGGTGGCCAATTCCTCGCGCGGGGCAATCGAGATCACGTTGCCGTTCTTGCGCATGTCCAGACCCTTTTGCTGGAGGATGATGTCCAAGGCCTGGTCCCAGGGAACATCCTTGAGGATCAGGGTGATCGTACCGGCGACCGTATCGCTGACCACGATGTTCATGCCGGTGAATTCACCGATCACTTGCAGCAGGCGTCGCACGTCGACATTCTGGAAGTTCAGCGAGAGGCGCTCGCCCTTGTAGCCGCCGCGCGTCCCCTGGATCAGCTTGTTCGGATCCTCGACGACCTGACGGACTTCAACAACGAACTGGCTATCGGTCTGATACGCCGAATGCTCCCACAGTCCTTTTGGTGACAGCAGGATCCGCCCATTTGCACCAAGTTGGGTGGTCGTCACGCTGGTCACCGGCGTCCCGAAGTCGACCACATCCAGCTTCTGCCGCAAGGAATCGGGAATCGTCACCTTGTTCAGGTCAACAACGAGCGTCTCGCCTTGCTGACGGATGTCGATTCCGGCATCAGCATCGCTGAGTTCGACAAGCAGCCGAGCCTCCCCGTCCTTGCCTCGCCGGAAGACGATATCGCGCACGCTGGTTTTGCGCGCGGTCGCCTTGGTTTCCGAGAACTGGGTCGATTGCTGGGCGGCAGTCTCGCCTGTCGGCATGGTGAGCGTCAGATACATCAGGTTACCCTCGACACGGATCTCGTGGCTCATCCGTTGATCGAGGTTGACGACAAGGCGCGTGCGGTCTTCGACCTGTGCCAGGTTCACGCTGCGAAAAACCCCCATGTTGATTTTCCGGCTGCTTTGCCCAAGCCCGTTCGACGCTCCCGGAAAATCGATCGCGATCCGGGGGGGATTGGCTGTCGCGAACGCCGTCGGGACAGCATCCAGCGGTGCTTTCATGGTCAGTTTCATCACCAGCTGCGCACCATTCTGATCCACGTTCAACGACTCGATCACGTTCGGAACTGGAGCCGTAGACGCAGGCGTCTGCGCAACCGACAGCACCGGCAGCAACGCCAGCAAGGACACCCACCGCCCGATCCATTTCATCATTTTCTCGACTCCTGTTGTTCCAGCAACTGGAGAACGCTCATGCGCTCGACCCAGTCCCCGCCTGCATCCTGAATCAATTCCTTCAAGGTCACCTCAGTCTCGGCCACCTTGACGACCATGCCAAAATCACGCCCCATGTAGTTGCCGACGGCAACCCTGTGCAACGCCTCGTCGGCCTTGATCAGCGCGTAGCGCTTGGCTCCCTGCTCTAGAACACCAACGAATGCCAGGGATTCGAGCGGATAGCTTTCGAGGGGCTCCCTCGGGCGGGAAACATCCGGCTGTACCCCCGAGCCCGATTTCTCGCTGTCCGGAGCAATCTTGCTCGGACGGAAGGGGTCGCCCTCCTTGCCGACATCGAACTGGATCGATTCGTATGGTTTCACTTCGGGCAGGGGGCGCACGTTCCCCTTGATATCCTTGGTCGCCTCGCGCATCCATTCGCGCAGATCCTCATGGTCCGAGCCCGCGCACCCCGCGAGCAGCATCAGCCCGCCCAGCATCAAGCCCAGGGACAGTCTCATTTATTCGCCCCTTTCTTGGTAGCCTGCGCCGCCTGCCTCTGTTGGGCAATCTCTTCCTCGTCGAGATAACGGAAGGTTTTTGCAGTCACATCCATCCGCAAACTCCCCTCCTTGACCGACGTCACGCCCGCCTTGGCCGGTGCGGCCTTGGTGCCGGAAGACGGCGCAATGGAAAGATCGGTGAGCGTCACGATTCTGGAAAGCGCGGCCACATCGCTTGCGAATGCGCCAAACTCCACGTATTCACCGGCAAGGCGGATCGAGATCGGCAATTCGGCATAGAACTCCTTGAGGACCTCCTGCCCTGGCTTGAACAACTCGAACTGCAGGCCGCGCCCTAGCCCCGACTGGCTAATCTCGACCAGCAGGCTCTCCACCTCGGACTTGTTCGGCAACTGCTTGAGCAAAACACCGAAGGAGCGGTCGATCTGGGCCAGTTGCTCGGTATAGTGGTCAAGATTGACCGCCAGACGCTTCTTGGCAAGAAAGTCTTCCTTCAGCGTCAGTTCTTCCTGCTGCCGCGTTTCGAGCTGGTTCAGCTGCCCTCCGAGGAACAGCCACCATGCCAGCCCGACAACAAAGAAAAACACGCCCACGAGGACCGCCACGCGCGGCGCCAGCGGCCAGCGACCGACATCCTTGGGGTCGAGATTCCTGAAATCATTGACGACCGCATTGAAGTCAATTTTTTTCATCGCGGGAAATTTCATTTTTTCCCCTTTTCCTGACGCGCCGGCTGGCCGGTATCGGACTCATCCTTGACCTGGGTCAGCTGCACGGTCAGCGTAAACTCGTTCAGGCGGCGCTTGTCCAGGATCACCGACTTGATCTCGACGAGGTTCGGCTTCTCCAGCCATTGCGACGCTTCCAGATTCCGCATCAGGGTCGACACCCGGGAATTCGACTGCGCATAACCGGACAGGGAAATTGTCGTCGCCGACTGCTTGATCGATTTCAGATAAACACCGTCCGGCGTGCCGCGCGCGAGCTCGTTGAACACGTGCACCGCCTCGGCCCGGTTGCGCTGCAGGGATTCGATCACGGATTTCCTGGCAATCAGCAACTGCATCTGTTCCTTCAGGCGTTTGATCTGATCGACCTGGGAGTCCAGGACAGCGATTTCACGCTTGAGAAACTCGTTCTTGCTTTCCTGCTGGCTGATTCGGGTGCCGATCAGGGTATAGACCAGGAATGCAAGCATCAGCGCAAAGACGGCCACCAGCGCGGTCAGCGAATAGAACTGCTGGCGCCGTGCCTTGCGTTTTGCCTCGCGATGCGGCAACAGGTTGATGCGGATCATTCGTCAAACCTCCTCAAGGCCAGCCCGCAGGCGACCATCAGGGACGAAGCATCGGCCAGCAGACTCTTGGCCCGCACGCGGTCGGACAGCAGCATGTCGGCAAACGGGTTGGCGACGACGGTATTGATCTGCGTTCGCGAGGCAACGACTTCGTCGGCCCCCGGTATCACCGCACAGCCGCCGGCCAGAACAATATGGTCAACCTGATTGAACTGGGTCGAGGTGAAGAAGAACTGCAGGGCGCGGGACACCTCGAGCGCCAGGCTTTCAACGAATGGACGCAGCAACTCGGCCTCGTAGTTGTCGGGAAGATTGTTGCCGCGCTTGGCGGCCTCGGCTTCCTCGAAACTCATGCCATATTGCCGCGCGATATCCTGGGTCAGCTGATTGCCGCCGAAGGCCTGCTCGCGCGCATAAAGCTGCTGGTTGTTGCGCAGCACCGTCAGATTCATCACATTTGCGCCGACATCGACGAGTGCGACGATCTGCCCCTTGCCGCCTTCAGGCAGCTGCTTCTCGATCAGCTCGAACGCGGAAAGGATGGCATAGGACTCGACATCCATCACCACCGGCCGCAGACCGGCCGCCTCGGCGACCGCCACGCGATCCTCGACCTTTTCTTTCCGCGACGCGGCGATCAGCACCTCGATCTCGTCGGGCGAGGAAGGTGCCGGGCCAAGCACCTGAAAATCCAGATTAACCTCTTCAAGAGCGAAGGGAATGTATTGATTGGCCTCGGACTCGACCTGAACCTCGAGTTCCTCCTCGCGCTGTCCGGCGGGCACGATGATCTTCTTGGTGATCACCGCCGCTGCCGGGAGTGCCAGCGCGACGTCGCGCGCGGAGGTCGCAAGGCGCTTCCACGCACGCCGGACGGACTCCGCCGCAGCCTCCAAGTTGACAATATTGCCGTCCGAGACGACATCCTTCGGCAACACCTCTATCGTGTAGCGCTCAACGCGATAGCCGTCCTTGCCGTTACCGGCAAGCTCAACCATCTTGACCGCCGACGAACTGATGTCGAGGCCGATGAGGGCGCGTGCCTTGGGATTGAAGATCGAAAGATCGAGCTGCAAATCGCTACCCCTCGCCGAAAAAACCCTTGAATAATTTGTAGTTAGCGGATTTATAGATAATCTACTTTAGATGCTAGCAACAACCATAAGGCATGTAAAGCTAATTTTCAGCCCGACATCGCAAGCCTTATAATGCGCAACCGCCCGCAAACACTCTGGACCGTCACTTGCCTACCGCATTCCGCTGGATACTCTATCCGACACTGCTCCTCGCTGGCCTGATCGCCATGGGTGTGGCTGTGGCCGGCATCGTTTTCGCCCTGACCTATCCGAACCTGCCCTCGCTCGAGGCGCTGACCGACTATCGCCCGAAAATCCCCCTGCGAATCTACTCCGCCGACGGGCAACTGATCGGCGAATTCGGCGAGGAGCGCCGCGCCGTGCTGCGCATCGCCGACGTTCCCGACGTCATGAAACAGGCGATTCTGGCGGCCGAAGACGACCGCTTCTACCAGCATGCCGGCGTCGACACGCAAAGCATCCTGCGCGCGGCCTATTCCAACCTGATCGGCGGCGGCAAGCGCCAGGGCGCCTCGACCATCACCCAGCAGGTTGCCCGCAACTTCTTCCTGACGGCGGAAAAAACCTATACCCGGAAGCTGTACGAAGTCCTGCTCTCGTTCAAGATCGAGCACAATCTGAGCAAGGATCAGATTCTCGAGCTCTACATCAACCAGATTTACCTTGGCCAGCGTGCCTACGGCTTCGGGGCCGCCGCGCAGATCTATTTCGGCAAGGCGATCCGCGACCTGACGATTGCCGAGGCGGCCATGCTCGCCGGCCTGCCGAAAGCACCGTCGGCGTACAACCCCGTGGTCAATCCGAAGCGGGCCCGGCTGCGCCAGCAATACGTCCTGCGGCGCATGCACGAACTGGGCTTCATCGACGCCAAACAGCATGAAACCGCCCTGAAGCAGGCGCTGGTCGTCAAACGGGATGCCAGCGAGTTTGCCGTGCATGCCGAATACGTCGCGGAGATGGCGCGTCAGATTGCGGCAGAGCAATTTCCTGACGAAGTCTACTCACGCGGCCTGCGCGTCTACACGACGATCAGGAAATCCGATCAGGAAGCCGCATGGAGCGCCCTGCGCCGCAACGTTCTCGACTACGACCGCCGCCACGGCTATCGCGGCGCCGAGGCTTACGTCGACATGAAACAGGTGGATTCCGATCAGGACGAACTGCTCGATGAACTTCTCCAGGATTTCAGCGACACGGAAGACATGCATCCGGCAATCGTCCTTGCAGCGGACGGCAAACAACTCCGGGCCTACCGGCGCGGCGGAGACATCGTCACGATCAGCGGCGACGGACTCAGATTCGCTGCCCGCATGCTCGACGAAAAGGCGCCCGCCAACAAGCGCCTGCGACGCGGCGCCGTGATCCGTGTGCAGAAGGACGACAAGGGGGGCTGGCGCATCGTGCAAATGCCCGAGGTCGAAGCCGCGCTGCACGCCATCGACCCCCGGACCGGCGCCGTGCGCGCCCTGGTCGGCGGCTTCGATTTTGCGCGCAGCAAGTTCAATCACGTCACCCAGGCCTGGCGCCAGCCCGGCTCGAGCTTCAAACCGTTCATCTACTCGGCCTCGCTGGAAAAGGGCTTCACGCCGGCCTCCATCCTCAACGACGAACCGATCGTCTTCCCCGCCTCGGTCACCGGATCGCAAGCCTGGGAGCCGAAGAACTACGACGGCAAATACGAAGGCCCGATGCGCATGCGCACCGCGCTCGCCAAATCGAAGAACATGGTCTCGATCCGCCTCCTGCAGGCCATCGGTCCGCAATACGCGCAGGACTATGCAAGCCGCTTCGGTTTCGACGCCGACAAACACCCCCCCTACCTGACCATGGCGCTGGGCGCCGGCTCGGTCACTCCCTGGCAGATGGTCAGCGCCTACGCCGTCTTCGCCAACGGCGGCTATCGCATCCAGCCCTACGTGGTCAGCGAGATCCGCGACGAGAAAGGCCAACTGCTGGCACAGGCCAACCCGGTCGAGGCGGGCAGCGAGGAATTGCGTACCATCGACCCGCGCAACGCCTACCTGATGGACAGCATGCTGCGCGACGTCACGCTCTACGGCACGGCTGGCCGCGCCTCGGCGACGCTCAAGCGGCGCGACCTCGCCGGCAAGACCGGCACCACCAACGAGCACGTCGATGCCTGGTTCTGCGGCTACCAGCAAACCGTGGTCGCCTGCTCGTGGATCGGTTTCGACCAGCCGAAGAACCTGGGTGGCGGCGAGACCGGCGGCAGCGCCGCCCTGCCGGCCTGGATCGGCTACATGGCGCGCGCGCTCAAGGACGTCCCCGAGTCCCTCCCGCCGGTTCCCGACGGACTGGTCGCCATCGACGCACCGAGTGGCGGCAAGGGACCCGCCAAGGAACTCTTCTACAAGGAGAACGCGCCGCAGGAAGTCCCGCCCGAACCGCCGCAGGACGACAGCGCAAAACCGCTTGACTGAGAATCCGGCCGGCTAGGAACTCATGCCAGCCGGACCGGCACACCTGCCTGGGCGGAAACCAGGGCCGAGAGCGCCGCCATCAGTTCGCTCCCGTCGCGCGTATCGCACCAGACCATGCCGTCCCAGCGGTAATGAAAACCGCCGGCCCGCGCAGCCACCCAGATTTCCCGGGCGGCTGCGTGCCGGTTGACGATGATCTTGCTGCCGTCAACGAACTCGATCTCGAGAACGCCGCCGGGCCCCATCTCGAAATCGAGATCGGCACCGCTCGCCTCCAGGGCTGCCTCGATGCGCGCCAAGGCCCTGTCGGCGAGCGCGCTGAATTCGCTGTCGTTCATCCTGTGCTACCATCCCCAATTTAGAGTTACTGACCGATGCGTCAATATCTTGCGATCGCATTCCTGTGCGCCAGCGCACTACTCGGTGGCTGCGGCACCAAGGGGCCGCTGACGCTCCCACCGCCGGGCACACCGGCGCCAGCCCCCCAGCCAGCCGATCTTAGCACGCCCGCCTCCCCCGCTCGCTGACCTCACGACCGCCCCCCCGATGACCGCCTTTGCCCTGAAGAACGGCAGCCTGCATGCCGAATCCGTCCCGCTGAACGACATTGCCCAACGCTTCGGCACCCCCTGTTATGTCTATGCCCGCAGTGCACTTGAAGCCGCGCTCGACGAATTCCACCAGGCGCTCGGCGACAGCGACGCTCTCGTCTGCTACGCCGTCAAGGCCAATGCCAACCTTGCGGTCCTCGATGTCTTCGCCCGTCGCGGCGCCGGTTTCGACATCGTCTCCGGCGGCGAACTCCAGCGTGCGCTGGCCGCCGGCGGCGACCCGCGCAAGATCGTCTTCTCCGGGGTGGGCAAGACCGACGCCGAAATGGAATTCGCCCTGAACACCGGGATTCTCTGCTTCAACGTCGAATCAGCGCCCGAACTCGAGCGGCTCGACGCGGTCGCCGGCCGCCTCGGCAAAAAGGCGCCGGTCAGCCTGCGCGTCAACCCCGACGTCGATGCCAAGACGCACCCCTACATCTCCACCGGCCTCAAGGAAAACAAGTTCGGCGTTGCCTACGAGGATGCGCTCGTTCTGTACCGCCGTGCCGCCGCTCTGCCCAACCTTGAGGTCACCGGGATCGACTGCCACATCGGCTCGCAACTGCTCGATCCCGCCCCCTTCGCCGAAGCACTCGACAAGATCCTGCTGTTGATCGACCGTCTGGCTGGCGAAGGCATCCGCCTGCACCACATCGATCTCGGCGGCGGACTCGGCATCCGCTACCGCGACGAGAGCGCACCGACCGTTGCAGCCTATCTGCAACCGCTGCTCGCCAGACTCAAGGGCCGGGGTCTGAAGGTCCTGCTCGAACCGGGCCGGCGCCTGGTCGGCAATGCGGGCCTCCTGCTGACCCGGGTGGAATACCTGAAGCCGGGCGAGGTAAAGAACTTCGCCATCGTCGACGCCGCGATGAACGACCTGGCCCGCCCGGCGCTCTACGACGCCTGGCACGACATCCTGCCGGTCGCACCGCATGCCGGCGAGACGCGTCGCTGGGAAATCGTCGGCCCGATCTGCGAATCCGGCGACTTCCTCGGCCACGACCGCCCCCTGGCGCTGCAGGCGGGCGACCTCCTCGCCGTGATGTCGGCCGGCGCCTACGGCATGGCGATGAGTTCGAACTACAACACGCGCCCGCGCGCCGCCGAGGTGATGGTCGACGGCGAGACGTGCCACCTGGTTCGCCGTCGCGAAACCATCGACGAGCTGCTCGCACCGGAAAGCCGCCTGCCGTGACCCCCCCCCGCCGGTTCTTCAGTCTTGCCGCCCTTGCCGCCACCTTGGCGGCCCTTGCCGGCTGCAGCGAAAAGCCGGTGGAAAAGAAGGCCGGCCCGCCGCCGGTACTGATCACCGTCACCCAGGCACGCACCGCCCCGCTCGATGTCGTCGAGCGGACACTCGGTACCCTCGAAGCCGTGGTAGACCCGAAGATCGCAGCCGAGGTCGCCGGACGCGTCACGAAGGTTGCCGCCCGGTCCGGCCAGACCGTCCGGAAAGGACAGCTACTGGCCGAGATCGACGCCACCGACGCCAGCGGCCAGCAGCAGGCCGACCAGGCCGAGGTTGCCCGCCTCGAAGCCCTGCTGGCACAGCAGGAACGGGTCCTCATCCGCCAGAACGAACTGGTTGCCCGCGGCTTCATTTCGCGCAATGCTGCCGACGACGCCCGCGCCCAGCGTGACGCCCTGCAGGGCCAGCTGGCCGCTGCCCGCGCTCGCGGCACGCTCTCCGCGCACGCCCTCGGCCGGACCCGCGTGCTCAGCCCGGTCGATGGCAGCATCGAAGTCCAGATTGTTTCGGTCGGCGACTACGTCAAGGTCGGCGACCCCCTGTTCAGACTCATTTCGAACCACCGCCTGCGCGCCAACCTGCCCTTTCCGGAACGCATTGCCGGACGCCTGCAGCCCGGCCAGACCGTACGCCTGCGCAGCCCCCTGCTACCCGGCAAGGTGATCGAAAGCCGGATCGAAAGCCTGCTGCCAACCCTGACTGAAACCAGCCGCGCGGTTGAAGCCGTCGTCCGCTTCGACCGCGCCGAATGGGGGGACACCCTGCGCGGCGGCGGCTCGGTCGACGCCGAGGTCGTCGTCGCCCACAAGCCGGCCGCGATCCTGGTGCCCGAGCAATCGGTCGCGCTGCGCCCGGCCGGCAAGGTGGTTTACCAGATCGTCGACGGCAAGGCCCGCCAGCGCCAGATCGAGGCCGGTGTCCGCCAGGACGGGATGGTCGAGGTGCTCGACGGCATCGCCGCCGGCGACACGATCGCCCTCGACGGCGCTGGCTTCCTGAGCGACGGCGCCGCCGTCAGCGTCCAGGACCGCGCAGCACCGGCCGCCCGATGACCCTGCCCGAACTGTCGATCCGGCGTCACGTTCTGGCGTGGATGCTCTCCGCCGTCCTCGTGCTCTTCGGCGTCATCGCCTACGAGCGGATCGGGATGGACCGCTACCCCTACATCGAATTCCCGGTCGTTTCGATCTCGACCGCCATGCGCGGCGCCAATCCCGACATCGTCGACGCCTCGATCACCAACGTCATCGAAAGCTCGATCAACAGCGTCCCGGGGATCGAGCACATCCAGTCGACCTCGTCCCCGGGGGTCTCGATCATCAACGTCACCTTCAGCCTGGAAAAGAAGATCGACGTCGCCTTCAACGAGGTCCAGGCCAAGGTCAACCAGGTACTGCGCCGGCTGCCGGACGACATCGACCCGCCGATCGTCGCCAAGGTGGAAACCAACGCCCAGCCGATCATGTGGCTGGCCCTGCAGGGTGACCGCACGCAACAGCAGCTCAACCAGTACGCACTGAACACCGTCAAAAAACGGCTGGAAACCATCGATGGTGTCGGCGAAGTCCGGCTTGGCGGGCGCCGCGACCGCACCATCCGCGTCGACCTCCTGCCGGCGCGCATGGCCGCCCTCGCCGTCACTGCCCAGGATGTCTCGCAAGCCTTCGCCCGCGAGCATGTCCAGCTCGCCGGCGGCTTCGTGGTCGGCAAGACGACGGAGAATCTCGTCAAGCTCGATCTCGAATTCCACACCATCGACGAGTTGAAGCAGTTGATCGTCGCCTGGAAGAACAACGCGCCCATCCGCCTCGCCGACATCGCCGAAATCGAGGACGGGCTTGCCGATTACCGCCAGCTTGCCCGCTTCAATGGCGAAACGACGGTCGGCCTGGGCATCGTCAAGGTGGCCAATACCAACACCGTGGCCATCGTGGACCGTATCCTCGAACGGCTGGAAAGCGAGATCCGCCCGCAACTGCCCCCGGGCATGCGCATTTCGGTGGTATCCAACGACGCCGTGTTCATCCTCGAGATCGTCGAATCGCTGAAGGAACATCTCGTCGAGGGCACCCTGCTCGCCGCCCTGGTCGTCTGGCTCTTCCTGCGTTCGCTCCGCTCGACGCTGATCATCGCCCTGGCCATCCCGGTCTCGCTGATGGGCGCCATCGCCGTCATCTACTTCTTCGGCTACACCCTCAACTCCCTGACGCTGCTCGCACTGCTGCTGCTCATCGGCGTCGTCGTCGACGACGCCATCGTCGTCCTGGAAAACATCTTCAGGCACCGCGAGGAAATCGACCCGGATCCGGTGTCCGCCGCCATCAACGGCGCCAACGAGGTGGTTTTCGCCGTCTTCGCCGCCACCCTGTCGCTGGTCGCCATCTTTGCCCCGGTAATCTTCATCAGCGGCATCATCGGCCAGTTCTTCCGTTCCTTCGCCGTTGTCGTCACCTTCGGCGTGCTCGTCTCGCTCTTCGTCTCGCTGACGCTGACCCCCATGCTCTGCGCGCGCTACCTGAAGGTCAGCCATGGCGGCAGCACCGCCGGCGGCCTGCCCGGCGCGCTCGAACGCTTCTTCGCGGGCATGGAAGGCATCTACCGCAGCCTCCTCCGCTGGGCCCTCGGCCATCGCTGGATGGTCGTACTGCTGACCGTCCTGACGGTCGCCTCGAGCGGTTTCTTCTTCGCCAACATCGGCAAGACCTTCGCGCCCGAGCAGGACGAAGGCCGCTTCCTCGTTTACCTGCGCACCCCGCTCGGCTCGTCGATCGACTACACCGACTCCCGCCTGAAGATGGTCGAGGAGGTTCTGCGCCGGCATCCGGCGGTATTCACCGAATTCGCGCTGATCGGCCTTGGCAGCGCCGGCCAGGTCAACCAGGGCACGGTCGTCGCCCGCATGCTGCCGCGCGGAGAACGCAGCATCAGCCAGCAGGAACTGTTGCCGGTACTGCGCAAGGAGCTGGCGCAGATTCCCGGCGCCCGCGTCTTCGCGGCGCCCTACCCGATGGTGCAGGGACAGCGCGGAGAACCCCTGCAGTTCGTGCTGGCCGGCGAGAACCTGCAGGAGGTCGGCCGCCTGACCCGCGAGCTGCAGGGCCGCCTGGCCGCCGAACCGGGCATCGGCCGCCTCGACACCGATCTCCAGCTCGACCTGCCGCAGCTCGTCTTCCAACCCGACCGCCTGCGCATCGCCGCCGCGCAGCTCGATACGCGGGACGTCGCTCTTGCCATCAACATGCTCACCGGTGGCGTGGATATCGCCAAGTTCAACGACGAACCCGGCGACGGCACCCGCTACGACATCCGGGTCAAGGGGCGCGACGGGGAATTCGGCCAGCCGGCCGATCTCGCAAAGATCTATCTGCGCAGCCGCGACGAGCGGCTGGTGCGCCTCGACTCGGTGGCCAGCTTCAAGCAGGCGCTCGGACCGGCGGTGATCGGACGCTACGACCTGCAATACGCGGCAACCTTCTTCGCCACCCCGACCATGCCGCTCGGCGACGCGGTGGACAAGGTGAAGCGCGTCGCTGCCGAAATCCTCCCCCCCGGCTACCAGGTCAAGCTGATCGGGCAGGCCGAGGAGTTCGGCAAGACCGTCAAGTACATGACCTTCGCCTTCGGCCTCGCGATGATTCTGCTCTACATGGTCCTCGCCAGCCAGTTCGACTCTTTCCTGCAACCCTTCATCGTCATGCTCGCGCAACCGCTCGCCATCATCGGCGGCGTCGCCGCGCTCTGGCTGTTCGGGCAGACGCTCAACATCTACTCGATGATCGGGCTGGTACTGCTGATCGGCCTGGTCGCCAAGAACTCGATCCTCCTCGTCGACCTGACCAACCAGCGGCGCGGCGAAGGCATGGGCGTCGACGCCGCACTCTCCGACGCCTGCCCGACGCGCATGCGGCCGGTGCTGATGACCTCGCTGACGGTGATCCTCGCCCTCTTCCCGGCCGCCCTCGGTCTCGGTGCCGGTGCCGAGACCAACCAGCCGCTGGCCATCGCGGTAATCGGCGGCATGGTCTCCTCGACGCTGCTCACCCTGGTCGTCGTCCCGGCCGTCTATTCGCTGGTCGAACAGGCCCTGCAGCGACGGCAACCCGCCGGCCACCGCTGATCCGCGCGCTGCGGCAGATTGCCGCACCCGCCACGGGGGGCGCGCGCCCGGCGTAAAATCGCGCCTGATGACTTCCGGCAGCCCCCCCGCCCCCACCTCCGGTGCCACCTTCGCCGCCCCCCCCGGCCAGGCGGCCCCCGGCGCGCTGGCGCGGATCGTCGCGCTGCGGCGCATCGAGGTGCTGACCCAGGCCATCGTCCTCATCCTCGCTGTCGCCGGCCTGCGCATGCCGCTCGCTGTCGGACCGATGGCCGCGATCATCGCCCTGCTGGCCCTGATCAACCTCGCCACCCAGTGGCGCATCGACCACGGCGGTAGCGCCAGCGACGGCGAAGTGTTCAGCCACCTCGCCGTGGATACCGGCATCCTCGCGCTGCTGCTCTATTTCGCCGGTGGCTCGGCCAACCCCTTCGTGTCGCTGTTCCTGCTGCCGCCGACCCTCGCCGCCGCCACCCTGCCGGCGCGCCACGCCTGGGCAATGGCCGTCCTGACGTTGGCGCTCTACACCTTCCTGATGTTCTGGAACCTGCCGCTGCCGCCCCCGCAGGGCGAGCTGGCGCAACTCGACGCCCTGCTCGCCCGCGCCACCGGGGTTGCCCCGGAACATGCCGGCCACATGAGCGGCTTTGCCCTGCACGTGCTCGGCATGTGGCTCAACTTCGTGGTCAGCGCCGGCATCGTCGTCTTTTTCCTGACGCGCATGGCCGCCGCCCTGCGTCGGGGCGAGCGCGAACTCGCCGCGGCACGCGAGGCAGCGCTGCGCCACGAACAGATCCTCGCGCTCGGCACCCTGGCCGCAGGCGCGGCGCACAAGCTCGGCACACCGCTTGGAACGATGGCGGTGGTGATCCGCGAAATGTCGCTGGCGCATGCCGACAACCGCGAACTCGTCGACGACCTTGCGCTACTGCGCCAACAGGTCGACGCCTGCAAGCAGACCATCACCCAGATCCTGGCCTCGGCCGGCCAGGCCAGGGCGGACGGGCAGGCCGCCTGCGCGCTCGATGCCTGGCTGACGGAGATCGTCGAGGCCTGGCAGGTGATCCGTCCGCATGCCCGCCTGCGCATCGCGCTCGCGGGCCCCCGGCCGGCGCCCCGCGTCGTCGCCGAACGCACCCTCGAACAGGCGCTGCTCAACCTGCTCGACAATGCTGCCGACGCCAACGCCGGCAGCGATGCCCCGCTGCGCGTCACGGCCACCTGGGACGAGCATCGCCTGCGCGTCGAAATCCTCGACAACGGCCCCGGCCTCGACGACGACGCCCGCGCCGGACTCGGCCAGCCGTTCCGCAGCGGCAAGCACGGCGATGCCGACAGCAACGCCGTCGGCGGTCTCGGCATCGGCTTCTTCCTCACGCAGACCACCGTCGAACGCCTCGGTGGCCGGGTCGATCTCGACAACCGTCCGGACGCCCCGGGCGCCCGCACCCGCGTCGACCTGCCGCTCGCCCGCCTGACACAGGAGACCCCATGAGCCCCGCCCCTGCCCCCTGCGACGACGACCGATCCTCGCTCCTGCTCGTCGACGACGACGAAGCCTTCCGCCGCGTCCTCGCGCGCGCGCTCGACCGCCGCGGTTATGCCGTATGCACCGCCGCCAGCGTCGAGGAGGCGCTCCAGAAAGCGCAGCTGCAATCCCCGGAATACGCCGTGGTGGATCTGCGGATGCCGGGCGACTCCGGTCTGGTGCTGATCGAACGGCTGATCGAGCTCGACCCCAACACGCGCATCGTCATGCTCACCGGCTATGCCAGCATCGCCACCGCCATCGAGGCCATCAAGCTCGGCGCCATCCACTACCTGGCCAAGCCCTGCGACGCCGACGAAGTGGTCGCTGCCCTGAACAAGAGCGCGGAAGGCGATGCCACGCTGCCGGTCTCCGATTCCCCGCTGTCGGTCGACCGGCTCGAATGGGAGCATATCCAGCGCGTGCTGGCCGAACACCAGGGCAACATCTCCTCCACGGCACGCGCCCTGAAGATGCATCGCCGCACCCTGCAGCGCAAGCTGTCCAAGCATCCCGCGAAGGCATGAGCGGAGACGCCCGGGGCATCGTCCCACTCGAGCGCCTGCGTCTCGACAAGTGGCTGTGGGCGGCGCGCTTCTTCAAGACCCGCGCGCTCGCCAGCGACGCGATCGCCGGCGGCCGGGTCAAGCTTGACGGCGCCGCAGTCAAGCCGGCGCGGGAAATCCGCATCGGCGACCGGCTCGAAATCACGCTCGGCGATCACGTGTGGGAAATCCGCATCGTCGCGCTCAATGCCTACCGGCGACCGGCCGCCGAAGCGCAGCAGCTCTACGAGGAAAGTGCCGCCAGCCGCGAACGGCGCGTGCAGGCCAGCGAACTGCGCAGGCTCGCTCCGGCGCCCGGCAGCGATCTGCACGGCCGCCCGACCAAGCGCGACCGGCGACGGATGCAGCGCTTCTCCGGCTGAGGGTTCCCCCCGCGGAGGCGGGAACCCGGAATACAATCGCGGTTCCAACGCAGCTCCCCTCCTCCGCGCCCCCGCCATGTTCCGCTCGCTCAACACCCCCGCCCTCTGGGCGATCACCCTCGCCGCCGCCGGGATCATGATGGTCACCATGGGGGCCCGCCAGTCGCTCGGGCTCTTCGTCGCGCCGCTCAACGCCAGCACCGGCCTTGGCATCGCCTCGATCAGCCTGGCCCTGGCCGTTGGGCAGTTCGTCTGGGGCGCCATCCAGCCGGTGGCCGGCGCCGTCGCCGACCGTTACGGTCCCGGCCGCGTGCTGGTCGCTGGCCTCCTCCTGCTGGCCCTGGGCAGCGCGTTGACGCCGTTCATGGACAGCACCTGGGGCCTCGTCGTCACCCTCGGCCTGCTCTCGGCGATGGGCTCGGGCGCCGGCAGCTTCTCGGTGCTGATCGGTGCCGCCGCCCACCGTCTGCCCCTGGAAGCGCGTGGCGCCGCCTCGGGCATGATCAATGCCGGTGGCTCCTTCGGCCAGTTCATCTTCGCCCCCATCCTGCAGAAGCTGATCCAGGCCTTCGGCTGGATGAGCGCCCTCTGGTCGCTGGCGCTGCTGACCCTGGCCGCGCTGCCGCTGGTTGGCGTGCTCTCCCGGGGCGGCAGCGCCGCGCACGCACCGGCCGCCGACGGCAAGGGGCTCGGACAGAGCGTCCGCGAGGCGCTGCGCGACCGCAGCTACCTGCTGCTGCACGCAGGCTTCTTCACCTGCGGTTTCCATATCGCCTTCCTCGTCACCCACCTGCCCGGCGAAGTCGATCTGTGCGGACTGCCGGCCTCGGTGGCCAGCTGGGCGCTGGCCATCATCGGCCTCACCAATATCGCCGGCAGCCTCTACGCCGGCTGGTGCGTCGCACACTACCGCAGCAAGCTCATCCTGTTCTGGATGTACGGCTCCCGCGCCGCGATGGTTGCGCTCTATCTCGTGGCGCCGAAGACCGACCTCACCTTCTACATCTTCGCCGCCGGACTCGGCTTCACCTGGCTGGCCACCGTACCGCCGACCGCCGCCATCGTCGGAAAGCTGTTCGGCGTGCGCTACCTCGGCACCCTGTTCGGACTGACCTTGCTCTCGCACCAGATTGGCGGCTTCCTCGGCGCCTGGCTGGGCGGCATCGCCCTCACCCGCTTCGGCGACTACGGCTGGATGTGGTACGCCGACATCGTTCTTGCCACCGCCGCCGCGCTGGTCAACCTGCCGATCCGAGAAGCCCCGGTCGCCCGCCCGCAGGCCGCGTGAGCGCCGCCGGCCGGGCAGCGCAGACCGGAAACGACGAACCCCGCCGGAGCGGGGTTCGTCGTCACGGCGGAATCGCCGGAAATCAGGCGGCCGGGCGCTTGCGCCGCTGATAGCCGAGACCGGCCAGGGCAATCCCCAGCAGGGCCAGCGAAGCGGGCTCCGGAACCTGCTGCGCGCCGCTCGTCACGAAGCGCGCGTTGTCGAGGGCGAAGGTTTCGACGCCGATCGTCGGATTGGTTTCATTGAACGTGACCGACACGAACGGGGTATCCGAAACGATGCCGAAGAACTCGCCCGCGAACGATGCCGGAATGGCGGTGGAAACGATCTGCGTGGTCAGGTCGGCGAAGGTCAGCAGCAGGGTGATGCCGGAGCCCTGGCCACCGGGGCCGGCGAGGTTCCAGTCCGCGCCGAAGGCCGTGGCGCCGGTGCCGAAGAGGAATTGCGGCTTGGTGGTCTGGGTGTCTTCGGCGCGGTCGTTGTAGGTGCCGCTCGAGATATCGCCGGGGCGATTGCTGCCGAAAACCACGGATAGCCCGGGAACCAGCGTGGTATCGGCGAAATCCTCGACGACCACGGGACCGCCCGCGCCGGCAAGCCAGCCGGCGTAGTTGTTCGAGAACACGGAAACCACGGCAGCCTGGGCAGGGAGCGCGGCACCGAGGGTGATGGCACTGGCGACAGCGAGTTGAGCAAGCGTCTTGTTGATTTTCATGATGGCTCCAGAATGAGTAACCCGACGTGAGTCGACCCAATCAAGCAACTTCCACGCCAAAGGTAATAAAGCCGTCAAAAAATCCGCACAAACGATTGATATCAAACGACATAAATCGCACGCATAAAACATGCCAAAAGCATGACACCCCCGCCCCCCGGAGAGAGTGTAAAAAAATCCGACAGCCATCCCCGCCCGAAAACCCGACGCTCCCCAAGAAGATCCAGCGGTCAGGCGACGAGATCGCCGTCCTCATCGCGCAAGGCACCGGCACGGATCAGGTCGGTCGCCAGCCAGGCCGCCAGGGTTTCGTTATCGTCGCCGAGATAACGGGCATTGACGCTCTGCGCGAAGGACAGCCCGGCGAGGAAGGCCGGTAGCTCGCGGCGCGGCAGCCGGCGCCGCTCGAGCAGCGCGAAGGCGACGATCACCTTCAGGGCATGTCGGGCCAGCGATTCGATGTCGGCAGCAAAACCGTCGAGCCGGCGATAGGCGCGCGCGAAGGCATCGTCCACCTCGACAAAGGGGGCACCATGCCCGGGAATCACCACATCCACCGGCAGGCGCGCCAGCGCATCGAGCGTGGCGCGCGTCGCGGCAATGCCGCCGCCATCGCCGGGGTGCGCGAGCAGCTCGGAAAAGATCACACCGAAACCGTTGCGCCACAACGCATCGCCCGAGATCAGCACGCGCTTCTCGGCATTGTGGAAGGCCAGCGCATCCATGTCGTGGCCGGGAACGGCGATCGCCTGCCAGACCAGCCCGCCGAATTCGAAGTGCTCGCCGGCGCGCAGCAGGGCATCGTGCCGGAAACGGGCGGCGCGCTGGCCGAGCGGCGACAGCAGCAGCGCCTCCTCGTCCCATTCGGCGATGCGGGCATCGATGCCGGCGGGAACCGCGATCTCGCAGCCGAACGCCGTCTGCAGCGCGGCATTGCCGCCGATATGGTCGGAATGGGCATGCGTGTTGATCAGCCGGGTCAGCCTCCGCCCGTCGAGCGCGCGTTCGACGAGCGCCACGGTCTGGGCGGCGTGGCTGACGTACCCGCTGTCGATCAGCTCGGCGCGCTCGCCGGCAAAACCGAGAATGTTGTTGGAGGACAGCCAGCCACGCTCCAGAACGCACAGGCTCGGCGGCAGCAGGGAAGCGCTCATGGCGCAGGCGTGTCGGGATCGCCGGACGGGGGCGCGGGCATGGTCGCAGCCGACGCGGACGCCGCCAGTTCGACCACCACCACGGGCGAAGCCAGCGGCGGCCGGCCGCAGCCGAGGCAATAGCCGGAATCGGGATCGATCATGCAGACCCCGACACAGGGATAGGGATCGTCGCCTTCGCTCATCGCCACCCGCCTCGCTCCGTCATTGTCCGCCCCCCACACTCAGCGCCCGCACTCGCCCCTCGGCTCGCCCCCCAGCGCACTGCCCGCCGGATCGAAGTCGGCACGGCGACGCTCGACCGCGGCCAGGATGGCGAGCCGCTGCGCAGCCGGCGCCCGCCCCCAGCCGGCGATCTCGTCGAGCGTGCGGAAACAGCCCTGGCAGCAGCCGCTGTCGGGGTCCATGCGGCACACATCGATGCACGGCGACGCAATCCCGTTCACCCGCCACTCCGTTTCGCCAGCAGTGCCTGCGCGGCCCGGGAGGCCGGCGGACGCCCCAGATGCCGCGAGATGAACTGGCCGGCGGCCAGCAGCCTGTCCATATCCACACCGGTCTCGATGCCCAGTCCATCCAGAAGGAAGACCAGATCCTCGGTGGCAACGTTCCCGGAAGCGCCCACGGCATAGGGGCAGCCACCCAGTCCGGCGATCGAGCTGTCGAAAACCGCCAGGCCGAGTTCGAGCGACGCGTAGATGTTGGCGATGGCCATCCCGTAGGTATCGTGATAGTGCCCGGCGAGGCGCTCGATCGGCACCTGCCCGGCGCAGGCCTCGAGCATGCGCCGCACCGAAGCCGGCGTACCGGCGCCGATGGTGTCGCCGAGCGACACTTCGTAGCAGCCCATGTCGTACAGCGTTTTCGCCACCCAGGCCGTCCGGGCCGGATCGACCGCGCCCTCGTACGGGCAGGCAACGACGCAGGACACGTATCCGCGCACCCGGATCTCGAGCGCGCTGGCCGCGTCGACGACGGCGGCGAAGCGCTTGAGGCTCTCGGCGACGCTGCAGTTGATATTCTTTTGCGAGAAGGTCTCCGACGCCGCGCCGAAAATGGCAACCTCGGTGGCCCCCGCCTCGACCGCCGCGTCGAAGCCCTTGAGGTTGGGCGTCAGCACCGGGAAAGCCACCCCCGGACGGCGCCGCGGACTGCTCAGCACGGCGCGCAGCACGGCATCGCTGTCGCCCATCTGCGGCACCCATTTCGGCGAGACGAACGCGGTCGCCTCGATGGCCGGCAGCCCGGCCTCGGCCAGCCGTTCGATCAGCTCGACCTTGACCTCGCTCGGCACCAGCTGCTTCTCGTTCTGCAGGCCGTCGCGCGGCCCCACCTCAACGATCCTGACCCTGTCCGGAAAACGCATGTGCTCGCCCCGTTTCATCCTGTCCGTTCAATCATCGCCCGCAAAATCGACCAGCTCAGCGCCATCCGCCACCTGGTCACCGGCCGCGTAGCGGAAGCCCTGCAGGGTACCGTTCTTAGGCGCGGTGATGGTGTGCTCCATCTTCATTGCCTCCAGGATGAGCAGCGGCGCCCCCTTCTCGACCCGCTGCCCGGGCGTCGCCAGCAGGGCCACGACCTTGCCTGGCATCGGCGCGGTGAGCCCGCCGCCCTGCGCACCGCCAGCCGCGACGAGGTGCAGCGGATCGTCGCGCTCGACCACCCAGGTCGCTCCGTTCAGGAAGACGTGACGCTTCTGCGCCTGCTTCTCGGCGAGCGCCACGACGCTGGCGACCAGGCGCCGGTCATCGAGCTCGATCGCCAGCTGTCCGGCGAACGGTCCCGTTTCCGGCACATGACCGCGCGCCAGCACGGTCTCGCCGGCCAGCGTCAGGCGCCAGCCGTCGCCGGCATAGGCCACGGCGACCTCGGACAGGGCATCGCCGACCCGCCAGGTGACGGTACGCCGCGCCTGCAGGTTGAGCCGCCAGCCATCGTGCAGGCTCCACGGCGAATGCGGATCGCCGGAGCGGACCGTCGCCGCACGCGCCCCCGCCTGCTCGCGCAGCAGCTCGGCCACTGTCGCCACCAGGAAAGCATCGCGCGGAGGCTGCGCCTGCTCGGGAAAGAGGAAATCGCGGCTGCGCTCGATCAGGCCGGTATCGAGATCGGCATCGGCGAAGGCCGGGCAGGCAACGAGACGCGACAGGAAATCGACGTTGGCGGTGACGCCGACGATGCGGTAATCGGCCAGCGCCTGGCGCATGCGGGCGAGTGCCGCGGCGCGGTCGGCATCCCACACGATCAGCTTGGCGATCATCGGATCGTAGTGCGGCGTGATCTCGTCGCCCTGCTCGACCCCGGTGTCGATGCGCACGTTCAGGCTCTCGGCCGGCGGCACGAGATGCACCAGACGGCCGGTCGAGGGCAGGAAGCCGCGCCCCGCGTCCTCGGCGTAGATCCGCGCCTCGATGGCATGGCCGCGGATCGCCAGCGCATCCTGCCGCAACGGCAGCGGCTCACCGCTGGCCACGCGCAGCTGCCATTCGACGAGATCCTGCCCGGTGATCATCTCCGTGACCGGATGCTCGACCTGCAGGCGGGTGTTCATCTCCATGAAATAGAACGAACCGTCCTGGGCAAAGGTGCTGCTGGCGATGAACTCGACGGTGCCGGCGCCGACGTAGCCGACGGCCTTGGCGGCTGCGACGGCGGCCTCGCCGATCTGGCGGCGGCGCGCCGGCGTCATGCCCGGCGCGGGCGCCTCCTCCAGCACCTTCTGGTGACGCCGCTGCACCGAACAGTCGCGCTCGAAGAGGTACACGCAGTTGCCCAGGGCATCGGCGAAGACCTGGATCTCGATGTGACGGGGACGAGTGATGTACTTCTCGACGAGCACCCGGTCGTCGCCGAAGGAAGACGCCGCTTCGCGCTGGCAGGAAGCCAGCGCGGCCAGGAAATCCCCGCTCCGCTCGACCAGCCGCATGCCCTTGCCGCCCCCTCCCGCCGCGGCCTTGATCAGCACCGGATAGCCGATGGCGTCGGCCTGCGCGTTGAGGAACGCAGGCGTCTGATCGTCGCCGTGATAGCCGGGTGTCAGCGGCACGGCGGCCTGCTCCATCAGCTGCTTGGCCGCCGACTTGGAGCCCATGGCGCGGATCGCCGAAGCCGGCGGTCCGATGAAGACGACCCCGGCCGCAGCACAGGCCTCGGCGAATCCCGCGTTCTCGGACAGGAAGCCGTAGCCCGGATGCACGGCCTCGGCACCGGTGCGCCGGGCCGCATCGAGGATACGCTCGCCGAGCAGGTAGGACTCACGCACCGGCGCCGGACCGATGCACACCGCCTCGTCGGCCAGGCGGACATGCCGCGCCTCGGCATCGGCCTCGGAATACACGGCGACGGTGCGAATGCCCATGCGCCGCGCCGTCTTGATGACGCGGCAGGCGATTTCGCCGCGATTGGCGATCAGGATCTTGCTGAACATTGGTTTCTCCGGCGGCTCAATCGCCTGAGCGCGCTGCACGCGCAAGGCAATTTGACTTCGTCGCTGCGCCCCTGCGGGGCTGGTCGCCGCGATTGGCGATCAGGATCTTGCTGAACATTGGTTTCTCCGGCGGCCTGGTTTCAGCCCTGGCTCACCCAGGCGGGCTTGCGTTTCTCGAGGAAGGCCGAGAGGCCTTCGATGCCCTCGTCGCTGGCGCGCACGCGGACGATGCGGTGCACCGTTTCGACGCGGGTCGTTGCGTCGATCGGCTCACCATCGACGACACGGATCAGCTCCTTGCATTCGGCCAGGGCTTGCGGGCCGTTCTTCAGCAGGCCGTCGACGAGGTCCTGGATTGCCTCGTCGAGCTGTTCCTCGCCCGGCACCACCTCGTGCAGCAAGCCAATGCGGTAGGCCTCGGCGGCGGAGAAACGCTCGGCGGTGAGCATGTAGCGCCGGCCGTAGCGCTGCCCGATCGCCGCGAGGACATAGGGGCTGATCACCGCCGGGACGATGCCCAGCCGGACCTCGGTCAGCGCGAATACGGCATCGTAGGTGGCGATGGCGATATCGCAGGCAGCCACCAGACCGACGCCGCCTCCGTAGGCCGGCCCCTGGACGCGGGCGATGGTCGGCTTGCGCAGATCGTTGAGGGTCGACAGCAGGGTCGCGAGCCGTTCGGCGTCGCGCGTGTTCTCCTCCGGGGAGTAGCCGGCCGCGCGCCGCATCCAGTTCAGGTCGGCGCCGGCGCAGAAGCTCTTGCCCGTCGACGAGAGGACGACGACCCGTACCCGCTCGTCGTCCTCCAGTGCGCGCAGACCGGCGGTGATCTCGCGGATCAGCACGTCGTCGAAGGCATTGTGCCGCTCGGCGCGATTCAGCGTCAGGATGCCGACGGGACCGTCGACCTCGGTGATGATGCTCGTGTAGTCCATCTTCGTTCCTTACATCCGGAAAACGCCGAACTTCGTCGGTTCGGCCGGGGCGTTCATCGCGGCCGAGAGGCCCAGCCCGAGCACCCGCCGGGTATCGGCGGGATCGATCACACCGTCGTCCCAGAGCCGGGCACTGGCGTAGTAGGGGTGCCCCTGCGTCTCGTACTGGGCGCGGATCGGGCGCTTGAATTCCTCCTCGTCTTCGCTGGACCACTGCTTGCCGGCGGCCTCGATGCCGTCGCGCTTGACCGTGGCGAGCACGCCGGCGGCCTGCTCCCCGCCCATCACCGAGATGCGTGCGTTCGGCCACATCCAGAGGAAGCGCGGCGAATAGGCACGGCCGCACATGCCGTAGTTGCCGGCGCCGAAGGAGCCGCCGATGACCACCGTGAATTTCGGTACCCGGGCGGTGGCGACGGCGGTGACCATCTTGGCGCCGTCGCGGGCGATGCCGCCGTTTTCGTACTTGCGGCCGACCATGAAGCCGGTGATGTTCTGCAGGAAGACCAGCGGGATGCCACGCTGCGCGCACAGCTCGATGAAGTGTGCGGCCTTGAGGGCGGATTCCGAGAAGAGGATGCCGTTGTTGGCGACGATGCCGACCGGGTAGCCCCACAGCCGGGCAAAACCGCAGACGATGGTGGTGCCGTAGCGCGCCTTGAACTCGTCGAAATCGGAACCGTCGACGAGGCGGGCGATGATCTCGCGCACATCGAAGGGTTTGCGGGTATCGGCGGGAATCACGCCGTACAGCTCCTCGGCGGCGTACAGTGGCGGGCGCGGCTCGGCAAGGCTGAGCGGCGGCTGCTTGCGCCAGTTGAGATTGCCGACGATGCGGCGGGCGATGGCCAGGGCGTGTGCATCGTTCTCGGCGAAATGATCGGCGACGCCCGAAACGCGGGTATGCACGTCGGCGCCGCCGAGATCCTCGGCACTGACCACCTCGCCGGTCGCCGCCTTCACCAGCGGCGGTCCGCCAAGGAAGATGGTGCCCTGCCCCTTGACGATGATCGACTCGTCGCTCATCGCCGGCACGTAGGCGCCACCGGCCGTGCACGACCCGAGCACGGCGGCGATCTGCGGGATGCCGGCAGCCGAGAGGTTGGCCTGGTTGAAGAAGATGCGGCCGAAATGCTCCTTGTCCGGGAAAACCTCGTCCTGCATCGGCAGGAAGGCGCCGCCGGAATCGACCAGGTAGATGCACGGCAGGCGGTTCTCCAGCGCGATCTCCTGCGCGCGCAGGTGCTTCTTCACCGTCATCGGATAGTAGGTACCGCCCTTCACCGTCGCATCGTTGGCGACGATCATGCACTCGACGCCCTTCACCCGGCCGATGCCGGTGATCACCGAGGCGGCCGGCACCTCGAAGCTGCCCGCGCCGTACATGCCGTAGGCAGCGAGCTGCGACAGTTCGAGAAAGGCGGAGCCGGGATCGATCAGGGTATTGATGCGTTCGCGCGGCAACAGCTTGCCGCGCGCGATGTGCTTCTGGCGCGCCGCCTCGGAACCTCCGAGGGCGACCGTCTCGACCGTCCGGCGCAAGTCGGCGACCACGCTGCGCATCGCCTCGGCATTGGCCCGGAACTCGGCGCCACGCGGGTCGAGCGGGCTGTTCAGTATGCTCATGTCTCCTCTTTTCTCCCGCGGGCAGCACTCACAGCTGCTTCAGTTCGCGGATCCACTTCTCGAGTTTCACCGGCCGGTGGCACGCCATCGCCGCCAGCACCGCTGCCGGCGTGTCGGCCGCCTGCAGCAGTTCGCGGTGTTCCGGCCGCATGAACCCGTCCTCGACCGCCCGATCGCACAAGGCGATCAGCGGCCCGAAATAGTCGACGACATTGACCAGGCCGACCGGTTTCTCGTGGAAACCGAGCTGACCCCAGGTCAACACCTCGCAGAGTTCCTCGAAGGTGCCGAAACCGCCGGGCAGCGCGACGAATCCATCGGACAGCTCGGCCATGCGCGCCTTGCGCGTATGCATCGAATCGACGACCTCCAGCCGCGTCAGCGCCAGATGGCCGACCTCCTTCTTCATCAGTGCCTCGGGGATCACGCCGGTGACCTCGCCGCCTGCCTGCAGGCAGGCATCCGCCAGCAGGCCCATCAGCCCGATGTTGCCGCCGCCGTAGACGAGGCCGATACCGCGCTCGGCGAGCAGGCGGCCCATGGCGACGGCGGTGTCGGCGTATTCGGGGCGCCTCCCCTTCGCGGAGCCGCAGAAGACGCAGAGGTTTTTCGGACGCCAGTCGCGCATCAGAACGCCTTGCCGGCCAGCCGCGCTTCGAGTTGCGGCAGGCGGTCGGCCCCCATGAACGGCTCGCCGTCGCAGAGGATGAAGGGTGAGCCGAAGACCCCCTTCTCGAGCGCGGCGGCGACTTCGGCCTTCAGGCGCTCCTTGAGCGCCGACGACTCTACCGCCTCGGCCAGCGCCATGCGATCGGCGCCGACGGCGGCAGCGACCGCCAGCACCACCTCTGGGTCCGAGATGTCCCGGTCGTCGACGAAGAGGGCGCGATAGACGGCGTGCGCGAAGGCCCGCGCCATGGCGCAGTCGCGGTCGTGCAGCCAGTAATAGGCGCGCGCCGCCATCTGCGTGGGCAGCGGGAAGCGCGACGGCGGCCGGTACGGGATGCCCATGAAGCGGGCTGAGCGCACGAAGTCGAGTCTGGCGTAGTCGCCCTTCAGCGGCACGGTGGTCAGCGGCGCGGCGCCGGTCGCCTTGAAGATGACGCCGAGCAGCACCGGCCGCCATTTCACCGTGCGGCCGTATTGCGCGGCGAGTGCGTCGATGCACTCACTGGCCAGGTAACCGTAGGGGGACGAGAAATCGAAGTAGAACTCCAACGGGGCTTTCCCTTCATGCATGGCTACGCTCCTCGGGGTGTCGGCTGTGGCAGCGGGCGCGGCCACAGCACCATCTGCGTGCAGCGGAACAGGGCGATGCGCCGGCCGTCGTCGCCGAATACCTCGGCGTCCCAGACCTGCGTCGTGCGCCCGGCATGCGCGGCGGTGGCCACGCAGCGGATCGTACCCTCGCGCTGCGTCGAGAAAAAGTTGGTTTTCAGCTCGATGGTGGTGAAGCTCTCCGCACCGTCCGGCAGGTGCGCGATGGTTGCGAAGCCGGCGGCGGTGTCGGCCAGCGCGATCACCGACGCCGCGTGCAGGAAACCATTCGGCGCCAGCATCTCCTTGCGGATCGGCATTTCCATGTCGAGCCGGCCCGGGGTCACCGAGGTGACCCTGAGGCCGAACCAGCCGGGCAGGAAGCCCTCGGCGCGGCGGCTGAAATCCTCGGGGCTGGCGTCGGGGCGGAGCTTCGCGGCCACGATCACTCGTCCACGATGGCGCGGCCGATGACCAGCCGCTGGATGTCGTTGGCGCCCTCGTAGATCTGCGAGACACGCACGTCGCGGTAGATGCGCTCGACCGGGAAGTCGCTGGTGTAGCCGTAGCCGCCGTGGATCTGGATCGCGTCGGAGCACACCTTCTCGGCGATCTCGGAGGCGAACATCTTGGCCATCGACGCTTCTTTCAGGCAGGGCTTGCCGGCGTCCTTCAGCATCGCGGCGCGCCAGACCATCAGGCGGGCGGCGTCGACCTGCGTCGCCATGTCGGCCAGCCGGAAGCTGACCGCCTGGTGGCCGGTCAGCGGCACGCCAAAGGCGACGCGCTCCTTCGCGTATTTCACCGCGGCGTCGAGCGCAGAGCGCGCCATGCCGACCGACTGCGCGGCGATGCCGATGCGGCCGGCTTCGAGGTTGGAGAGGGCAATCCTGTAGCCCTCACCTTCCTTGCCAAGCAGGCAGGACGCGGGAATGCGGCAGTTCTCGAAGATGATCTGGGCGGTGTCGGACGCCTTCTGGCCCATCTTCTCTTCGATGCGGGCGACGATGTAGCCCGGCGTTTCGGTCGGCACCAGGAAGCAGGAGATGCCCTTCTTGCCGGCAGCCTTGTCGGTGACCGCGAAGACGATCGCCACCTGCGCGTGCTTGCCGGTGGTGATGAACTGCTTGACGCCGTTGAGCACGAAGTGATCGCCTTCGCGCGTGGCGCGCGTGGTGATCGCCGAGGCATCCGAACCGGTGTGCGGCTCAGTCAGGCAGAAGCAGCCGAGCATGTCGCCACGGGCGAGCGGCTTCAGGTATTTTTCCTTCTGTTCGTCGCTGCCGTACTTCAGCGTGATGCCGCAGGCCAGCGAGTTCTGCACGCTGACGATGGTTGAGGTGGCGCCATCGCCGGCGGCGATCTCCTCCAGCATCAGCACCAGACTCATGTAGTCCATGCCGGCACCGTCCCATTCCTCGGGCACGGTGACCCCCATCGCGCCGAGGGCGCCGAGTTCCTTCAGCGCCTCGGCCGGAAAGGTGTGGTTGCGGTCCCATTCGCCGGCGAAGGGGGTGAGGCGCTCCTGCGCGAAATCGCGCATCGCGTCGCGGATCATTTCCTGTTCTTGCGTGAGGATCATCACAGCATCTCCACGGCCAGCGCGGTGGCCTCGCCACCGCCAATGCACAACGAGGCGACGCCGCGCTTCATGCCGTATTTCTTCAATGCGCCGAGCAGTGTGACGACGATGCGCGCGCCGGAAGCGCCGATCGGGTGGCCGAGTGCGCAGGCGCCGCCATGGATGTTCACCTTTTCGGCCGGCAGCCGCATGTCGTGCATCGCTGCCATCGTGACCACGGCGAAGGCTTCGTTGATTTCGTAGAGGTCGACCTGCTCGCTCGTCCAGCCCGCCTTGAGCAGCAGCTTCTGCATGGCGCCGACCGGCGCGGTCGGGAACAGAGCCGGCGTATGGGCGTGCGTGGCGTGGCCGACGATGCGGGCGATCGGCGCGAGGCCGAGCTTGTCGGCCTGCGAAGCGCGCATCAGCACCAGCGCGGCGGCGCCGTCGGAGATCGACGAAGAGTTCGCCGGCGTCACCGTGCCGTCCTTGGCGAAGGCCGGCTTCAGCGTCGGGATCTTGTCGACATTCACGGCGAACGGGCCTTCGTCCTGCGCGACGACGACATCGCCTTTCCTACTGCTGACGGTGACCGGTGCGATTTCCCAGGCAAAGCTGCCGTCGCCGTTGGCGGCCTTGGAGCGGGTGGTCGAGCGGATCGCGAATTCGTCCTGCGCAGCGCGGGTGAAGCCGTAGCTGCCGGCGCACTCCTCGGCGAAGGTGCCCATCAGGCGGCCGCGGTTCTCCTTGCTGTAGGCATCCTCGAGGCCGTCGAGAAACATGTGGTCGAGCAGTTGCCCATGCCCGAGGCGGTAACCGCCGCGCGCCTTCGGCAACAGATAGGGGGCGTTGGTCATCGACTCCATGCCGCCAACCACGGCGACGCTGTACGAACCGGCCAGCAGACCGTCGTGGCCGAGCATCGTCGCTTTCATCGCCGAACCGCAGACCTTGTGAATGGTCGCACAGCCGGCCGAGAGCGGTAGCCCGGCCTGCAGCGCGGCCTGCCGCGCCGGCGCCTGCCCCTGTCCCGCCTGCAGCACGCAGCCCATCAGCACTTCGTCGACCTGCGCGGCATCGAAGCCGGCGCGCTCGACGGCGGCGCGGATGGCAAGCGCTCCGAGATTGGCGGCCGTCAGCCCGGAAAACACGCCCTGAAAGGCGCCCATCGGGGTACGTGCGGCAGAGACGATGACGATCGGATCGGACATGGAAGATTCTCCTCGGAACGTTGATGATTCGGTATCTGCAGGTCAGTCGCCCAGTGCGGCGAGTGCCTGGGCATAGCGGGGAAGGATGGCATCGGGCTGGCCGACGGTGAAGCCGAGATCGCGCATCAGGCCGTCCTTGAGGCCGTAGATCCAGGCGTGCACCGTCAGCTTCTGCCCGCGCGCCCAGGCATCCTGGACGACGAAGGTCTGACAGACGTTGGCGGCCTGCTCGAGCACATTGAGTTCGCACAGCCGGTCATGCCGCCGCTCGGCGGGCAGCGCATCGACCGCGGCGGCATGCTTGGCATGCACGTCGCGCACATGGCGCAGCCAGATGTCGACGAGGCCGACGCGCGATTTCTCGAGTGCGGCCTTGACGCCGCCGCATCCGTAGTGGCCGACGACCATGATGTGCCGCACCTTCAGCGCCTCGACGGCGAACTGGATCACCGACAGGCAGTTGAGGTCGGTATGCACCACCTGGTTGGCGACGTTGCGGTGCACGAAGACTTCGCCGGGCAGCAGGCCGACGATCTGGTTTGCCGGTACCCGCGAATCGGAGCAGCCGATCCACAGGAAGGCCGGCGCCTGGAGTTTCGCGAGCTTGTCGAAGTACGCGGGGTCGACTTCCCGCAGCTGTTTGGACCAGGCACGGTTGAAATCGAACAGGTGGCTGAGATTCTCGTTGCGGAACTCATCCTCGGACCAGTTCTCGAGATCGAGCGAAAGGAAGACGGTGCCCTCGATCGGGGTGTTGTAGTAGGCCGGGGCCTCCTTGAAGCCGAGTTCGCGGTAGAGCTTCACGGCGATACGCATGGCCGGCAGCGTATCGAGCAGGATGCGCTTGTAGCCGAGCGCCTTCGCCGCGCGGATGGCGGCCAGCGCCAGGGCGTGACCGGCCCCCTGGCCGCGGGCGTCCGGCTCGACGTAGAGCCGTTTCATTTCACAGACGCCGTCCGAGAATGGCCGGATGCCGACACAACCGACCGGACGCCCCGCCAGTTCGGCGCACCACAGGCGCCCCTGCGGCGGGGCGTAGCAGCCGGGCAGGGCGGCCATCTCCTCGGCGAATCCCTGGAAGGAGAGGTCGACGCCGAGCCAGCCGGCGTAGTTGCGGAAGAACTGGCGGACGCGCTCGAGGGCGGGGTCGGCGGCGTCGGAGATGATGCGCAGGTCGATGGTCATGGACGGTGTTCTCCGGCAGGCAGGCACCGTGGCGCGCGGACCGCTGCGCACGCGAACGGCACCGGACGGATCAGGCGGTTTCGGCGAACAGTTCGCGACCGATCAGCATGCGGCGGATTTCCGAGGTGCCGGCGCCGATCTCGTAGAGCTTGGCGTCGCGCCACAGGCGACCGGTGGGATAGTCGTTGGTGTAGCCGACGCCGCCGAGCGCCTGGATCGCCTCGCCGGCCATCCAGGTGGCCTTCTCGGCGGAATAGAGGATGGCCCCGGCGGCATCCTTGCGCAGGGTACGCGCGTGGTCGCCGCGATCGCAGGCCTGCCCGACGGCATAGACGTAGGCGCGGGTGGCCTGCCAGGTGGTGTACATGTCGGCAATCTTGCCCTGCATCAGCTGGAACTCGCCGATCGCCTGGCCGAACTGTCTGCGGTCGTGCAGATAGGGGACCACCGCATCCATGCAGGCGGCCATGATGCCGAGCGGGCCGCCGGAAAGGACGGCGCGCTCGTAGTCGAGGCCGCTCATCAGCACCTTGGTGCCATTGCCGACGCCGCCGAGGACGTTCTCCTCGGGCACTTCGCAGTCGTCGAAGAACAGCGGGTAGGTGTTCGAGCCGCGCATGCCGAGCTTGTCGAGGTGCGAGCCGTGCGTGAAGCCCTTGAAACCCTTTTCGACGATGAAGGCGGTCATGCCCCGGGCGCCGGCGTCCGGATCGGTCTTGGCATAGACGACCAGCGTGTCGGCATCGCCGCCGTTGGTGATCCACATCTTGCTGCCGTTCAGCACGTAGCGGTCGCCCCGCTTGTCCGCCCGCAGCGTCATCGAGACGACATCGGAGCCGGCGTTCGGCTCGGACATGGCCAGCGCGCCGACGTGCTCGCCGGAAATCAGCCGCGGCAGGTACCGGGCGCGCTGCGCCTCGGTGCCGTTGCGCCGGATCTGGTTCACGCAGAGGTTGGAATGGGCGCCGTAGGAGAGGCCAACGGAGGCCGAAGCGCGCGAAATCTCCTCCATCGCGACGATGTGCGCAAGGTAGCCCATGCTGGAGCCGCCGTACTCCTCCGGCGCGGTCATTCCGAGGAGGCCGAGTTCGCCGAATTTCCGCCACAAGTCGGCGGGGAAGAGGTTCTCGCGGTCGATCGCATCGGCACGCGGCGCAATTTCCTCGGCAGCGAAGCGGCGCACCGTCTCGCGCAGCATGGCGACATCCTCGCCGAGGGCAAAGTCGAGGCTCGGGATTTCCATGGGTCTCACTCCTGGGTGGGTTCGTTCGTTTTCTCTTTTTTGCCGTGCAGCGCCATGATGGTCTGCTGCATCAGCGCACAGGCAGTCTTCCTGCCATCCTTCACGGCAAAGACTTCGGCCCGGGTGACGATCAGGGTACGTCCGTAGCGCACCACCGAGCCTTCGGCGATCAGCAGCTGCCCCTCGGCCGGCGCCAGCAGGTTGAGCTTGTACTCGACCGTCAGCACGCCGGTGTCGGCGGCGGTCAGCGTGCTCGCCGCATAGCCCGCCGCCGAATCGGCAATCATCCCGACCACACCGCCATGGATGTACCCGTGCTGCTGCGTCACTTCCGGCCGGCACGGCAGGTGGATCTCGGTGTATCCCGGTTCGACGACCGGCAGGCTGGCGCCGATCAGCGCCATGGCCTGCTGCCGTTCGAAGCTGGCGCGGACACGCGTGGCGTAATGGGGATCCTGGATCTTGTGCATGATCGGCATTTGAATTTACGTTGACGTTAACGTCAACTACTTTTCCTGAAAGCGTCAGGCCGCGCCCTCTTTCCGCGACGCTTCCGCCCCCCTCTCGTCGCCAGCGGCCCGCGCGGAGAGCAGATCACGGCATTGCCGCTCGAAGGCCGTGACTTCCTGCAGTACCACCTCGATGTCCTCGCGCTGCTGCAGCAGGGCGGCCTTGCGTTGCGACAGGCCGTTGAGGAATTCGGTGAGCTGCGTGTTCTGATCGCGCGCGGTGTCGTACATCTCGATCAGGTAACGGATCTCGGCCAGGCTGAAACCGAGGCGCTTCCCTCGCAGGGCGAGCTTCAGTCGGGTACGGTCGCGGCGCGAGAAGACGCGCGTCATGCCCTCGCGACGCGGCGCCAGCAGCCCCTTGTCCTCGTAGAAGCGGATGGTGCGCGGAGTGATGCCGAATTCGCGTGCCAGATCGGAAATGCTGAACGTTGCGTCTTTTCTGTCCACCGGTAACCTGCCGGAATTGAATCGGGTGCTATATTGGCCAACACGGCGTGGCCGTCCTTGCAGCCCAGTTTATAGTTTCCCGAGCTTTTTACAATCCGCCTCCGTATGTTGCCCGACTACCCCTTCGCGACCCCGCCGCCGGCCGGGGAGACCTTCGAGGTCGCCCCCGGCATCCTCTGGCTGCGCATGCCGCTGCCCTTCGCGCTCGACCACATCAACCTCTGGTTGCTCGCCGACGACGACGGCTGGACCATCGTCGATACCGGCTTCGCGCTCGATACGGTGAAGGCGTGCTGGGACAGCATCCTCGCCGGCCTGACGCGGACGCCGACGGGTGGTCGCATCACGAAGATCGTCGTGACCCACTTCCACCCCGATCATCTCGGCCTCGCCGCCTGGCTCCAGGCGCGCACCGGCGCCCCGCTGTACATGACGCAGGGCGAGTACCTGACCGCCCACGCCGTCTGGCATGAGATCGGCGGACATGGCACGGCGCCGATGCTGCGCCAGTTCCGCGCCCACGGTCTCGACGAAGCGCACTGTGCGGCGCTCGAACAGCGCGGTCCGGCCTACCGGCGCGGCGTTCCCGAATTGCCCACCGAATACCGCCGGCTTTTCGCCGACACCCTGCTGCCGGTTGGCAAACACCGTTGGGCGGTGCGCGTCGGTCATGGGCACTCCCCCGAACACGCCGCGCTTTACTGCGCCGATCTCGGCGTGCTAATTTCAGGCGACATGCTGCTGCCGAAAATATCCACAAACATCAGTGTTTTCGCAGTCACACCGCAGGCGGACGCGCTGGCCGACTATCTGGCCTCGATCGACCACTATCGCGAACTGCCCGCAGAAACGCTCGTTCTACCTTCGCACGGACTGCCGTTCTACGGCGCGCACGACAGGGTGAATGCACAGCATGCACACCATGAGGAACGGTTGCGCGTTCTGGAGGACGACTGCGCCTTGCCGCGCAGCGCGGCGGAGCTGTTGACGACGCTCTTTCCGCGCGAACTGGACACGCACCAGACGATGTTCGCCATGGGCGAGGCGATTGCCCATCTGAACCGTCTCGAAAAAGCCGGAAGACTCGCACGCATCCGGGGCGAGGACGGTGTGTTTCGTTTTGCCCGGACCTAGGACGCAAGTCGCCCGACCGTCCGATTAACCTCAGAGGGACAACATATGTCGCAACAAAACAACACGGAAGAAGACAAGAGCCTGCCCAGCCCCGCGGATGTCGCCAAGAGCTACGCCGAGGTCGCCCAACGCGCCTCCCGCCTGCTCACCCAGTTCATGGAAAAAAAAGCCCGCGAAGGCGTCGCTCCGCCCTCGGACGAACTTGGCGTGGCCAAGGCCTTCATGGATCTCTCCTCGCGTCTGCTGGCCAACCCCTACAAGCTGGCGCAGACGCAGATGAACATGATGTGGGACTATTTCTCGCTGTGGCAGAACTCCACGCTGAAGATGATGGGCATGCCGCTGCATCCCGTCGCGGCTCCTGACAAGAGCGACAAGCGCTTCAAGGATGAGGACTGGGAGCAGCACTTCCTGTTCGATTTCATGAAGCAGTCCTATCTGATCACGGCCCGCCATCTGCACGACACGGTCTGTTGCGTCGAGGGGCTCGACGAGCAGACGCAAACCAAGGTGAATTTCTTCACCCGCCAGTACATCGATGCGCTGTCGCCCTCCAATTTCGCGCTGACCAATCCGGAAGTCTTCCGCGAAACGGTGAAGTCGCACGGCCAGAATCTCGTCAAGGGTTTCAACAACCTGCTGCAGGATCTTGAATCGGGCGATGGCCAGTTGCGTATCCGGATGACCGACACCGACGCCTTCGAGCTCGGCAAGAATGTGGCCACGACACCGGGCAAGGTGGTCTTCCAGAACGATCTGATCCAGCTGATCCAGTACAACCCGTCGACGCCCGAGCAGTACAAGAAACCGCTCCTGATCGTGCCGCCGTGGATCAACAAGTACTACATCCTCGACCTGCGCGAGAAGAACTCGATGGTCAAGTGGGCCACCGATCAGGGATACACGACCTTCATCATGAGCTGGGTCAACCCCGACGAAAAGCTCGCCCACAAGAGCTTCGAGGATTATCTGCTGGAAGGCTCGATGGCCGCGATCGATGCCGTCGAGCAGGCCACCGGCGAGAAGGAAATCAACCTGGCCGGCTACTGCCTGGGCGGCACGCTGCTGATGACCACCCTGGCCTACATGGCGGCCAAGAAGGACAAGCGCGCGGCGTCGGCGACCTTCTTCACGACCATGATCGACTTCTCCGAACCGGGTGAACTGGGCGTCTTCCTCGACGAGGAGGCGGTGGCCGGACTCGAGAAGAAGATGGCCGAACGCGGCTATCTCGAAGGCTCGGAGATGGCCGGCACCTTCAACATGCTGCGTGCCAACGACCTGATCTGGTCCTTCGTGGTGAACAATTACCTGATGGGCAAGGATCCATTCCCGTTCGACCTGCTCTACTGGAACAGCGACTCGACGCGCATGCCGTACGCGATGCACAGCTACTACCTGCGCAACATGTATCTCGCCAACAAGCTGCGCGAGCCTGGCGGCCTCGAGCTGGCTGGCGTCAAGATCGACATTTCCAAGGTCAAGACGCCGTGCTACTTCATCTCGACGATCGAGGACCACATTGCGCCGTGGAAGAGCACCTACCTCGGAGCCCGGCTGCCCACCGGACCAGTCAAGTTCGTGCTCGGCGGTTCCGGCCACATCGCCGGCATCGTCAATCCGCCGGCGGCCAACAAATACGGTTACTGGACCAACGAAGAGTTGCCGGCCACCGCCGACGAATTCCTTGCTGGTGCCACGCAGAACCCCGGTTCGTGGTGGACCGACTGGCAGCGCTGGCTGAACGCCCTGCCCGGTGGCGACAAGAAGGTACCGGCACGCGAGCCGGGCGCCGGCAATCTCAAGGTCATTGACGATGCCCCGGGTGCCTTCGTCAAATTCCGTCTCGACAAGCAGAAAAAGGCGAAGTCGAACTGACCGTGCCAGGGACCGGAGCCAAACCATGCAAAGGGGGCGCGAGCCCCCTTTTTTCCTGAGGCGCGGGACGGGAACGCGCACATGACCCGCTTTTTTCCCGACTACACCGGTGGCGGCATCGTCAACCTGATGCGCAGCATCGCCGAGGCCTGTGGCGGCACGCCCATGTCCCCGTCCACCGACTATGCACAGCTGGCCTGCCTGCCAGCCGCCCGGCTGGCGACCAGCCGCCATGTCGTGCTCATCGTGGCCGACGGACTCGGCCGCCATACGCTTGACGCCAATCCGGCGCTGCACCTGCACCAGCACGCCATCGCCACCCTGAGTTCGGTCTTTCCCTCGACCACGGCGAGCGCGATCACCACCTTCATGACCGGTCTGGCACCCGCCCAGCACGCGCTGACCGGCTGGCACATGCAGATCGACGAAATCGGGCAGATTCTCGCCATCCTGCCCCTGATCCCCCGGGTGCCGCCGGCACGATTTCCCGCAGCCGAGCTGCCGCCACGCATTTTCGACCAGCCGACCCTGTTCCAGCGGCTTGCTCGCGAAAGCTGGGTACTGGCTCCGCGATACATCGCCGGCAGCCCGTTCAATGCATGGCACGCACGCGGCGCGCACAGTCTGGCCTACGACGGGCTCGACGACATGTTCGCCAACCTCGCCAGCCTGCTGGACCAAGCAGCGTCGCCGCGCTACATCTATGCCTACCTCCCGGACATCGATGCACTCGCTCATCGCCACGGGGTCGACAGCACGCAGGTGCGCACGGCGCTGCAGGAATTCGATGCGGCATTCCACGTCTTCAGCGAGCGTATGCGGGGAAGCGACAGTTGGCTGCTGGTCACCGCCGACCACGGCCTGATCGACTCGCCCCCGGAGCGGCTGATCGAACTCGACGATCACCCGCAACTCGCCGCGATGCTTGCTCAACCGCTCTGCGGCGAGCGGCGGGCTGCTTACTGCTACGTCAGGCCGGGGCAGCAGGCCGCATTCGAGCGGTACGTCGCCACACAGCTTGCGCATTGCGCCGAGTGGCGACGCAGCACGACGATGATTGCCGAGGGCTGGTTCGGTCCGCCGCCGGCGCATCCCCGGCTGGCTGCCCGGGTCGGCGATTATGTCCTGCTCATGAAGGATGACTGGACGATCCGCGACCGGCTCGCCGGGGAGAAAAACCATGCGATGCTGGGTGTGCATGGTGGAACGGACCCCAGGGAAATGCAGGTGCCACTGATCGCCGTACACGCCTGATCGCAGGCTTGTTTCGTTCCGGCGCAGTGGTCATAATCGCCGGATGGACCGCGATCTGGAACCGACGCCGGAAGCACCCGACGCGCTCGCGCAGTGGAGCGAACCGTCGGCACAGGAGGCGCATCTTCCCGAACTGGGCGCGTTCCTCGATCTGCTGCGGCGGCGCTGTGCGGTCGATTTCTCCGGATACAAGACCAGCACCCTGTCGCGCCGCATTCGTCAACGCATGGCGCTGCAGCGCACCGAGGACGTCGAGGCATACTGCGCCCATCTGGCAAGCAATGACGCGGAACGCGAAGCGCTTTGCCAGGACCTGCTGATCAACGTCACCGAGTTCTTCCGTGATCCGGCCGTGTTTGGCCTGCTCGGCGAGGAGGTCCTGCCCGACCTGTTGCGCGGACGGGATCCCAGCGATGACCTGCGCCTGTGGTCGGCCGGCTGCGCCAGTGGCGAGGAGGCCTATTCGCTGGCCATGCTGGCCCTCGACACGGCCAGCCGCCTGGGTTTTTCCGGCAACGTCAAGGTATTCGCCACCGACATCCATACCGGCATGCTCGGTGGCGCCTCGCTCGGCTTCTACAACGACGAGGCCGTGCGCAACATCCCCGAGCCGCTGCTGCGCCGCTTTTTCCAGCGCGAGGCCGCCGGCTGGCGCGTGGATGGCACCTTGCGCCGGCATGTGGTATTCGCCCGCCACAACCTCCTGACCGATCCGCCATTCACCCGCATCGACCTGGCCGCCTGTCGCAATCTGTTGATCTATCTGAAGCCGCCGGCCCAGCTGCGGGCACTGACCCAACTGCACTTCGCTCTCAAGCCGCAGGGGCTGCTGTTGCTCGGCTCGAGCGAAACGGTCGGTGAATACGACATGCGCGCCTTCATGACCGTCGACCGTTCGCGGAAGCTGTACCGAAAACAGACGGTCACCCTGCCACGCACCACCGATGGCGCCCCCTCGCAGGTGCTGCCGATCGGCTCCCTCCTGCCGGAAACCCTGTCCAGCCCGGTGGCCGAGGATCCCAAGCTGCTGGAGGCGGAGCTGCTCGCCACGCGCGAGCGCTTGCAGGAAATGGTCATCGAGTTGCAGGGAAGCCACGAGCGGATCGATCTGGCCAACGAGGAACTGACTGCGTCGAACGAAGAGCTGCAGAGCACAAACGAGGAGCTCAAGTCGGTCAACGAGGATCTCTACACCCTCAACGCCGAGCTCGAGCGCAAGAACAGCGCCCTGGCCAACCTGAACCGCGATTACGACCACCTGCTGGCCAGCGCGGAAATCGGCACGGTCTTTCTCGACGCGGACCTGAGCGTCCGTCGTTTCAGCGCGACGATCACCGACTTCCTGTCCCTGCGTCCGCAGGACGAAGGCCGCCCGATCGCCGAAATCGCCTACCGCCTGGGTGAAACCAGCAATTTCCTGGCCAATCTCCGTTACGTGGCCAGTTCCGGGGAGCGCCTCGAGCGCGAGGTTGAAACGGCGCCCGGCCGCTGGCATCTCGAACGGATGCTGCCGTTCCGTGGCGAGGGCGGGGCCCAGGACGGCGTCGTTCTGACCTACACCGACATCACGCATGTCAAGATGGCGCAGGCCGAGGCTGCGGCCCTCGCGGCCGAGCGGACCCGCCTGCAGAACATCCTGGATGCGCTCCCGGACGGGGTGTACATCACCAACGCCGCCCATGACATCGAATACATCAATCCGGTGCTCGAGAAGGAGTTCGGCCCTCCCGGCGAGCGCAAGTGCTACGAGTATTTTCATGGACGCAGTTCGGAATGCGACTGGTGCAAGAACCCGCAGGTATACGCCGGGCAGTCCGTCCGCTGGGAATGGACCTCCGCCAAAGGACGTCGCTACGACCTGTTCGACATGCCGTTCCACAATCTCGACGGCAGCGTCAGCAAGCTCGAGATCTTCCACGACATCACCCCGATCCGGGACAGCGAGCGACGCCTGAGCGAGGCAGCGGCGCTCGCGCAGGTCGGCCACTGGGAGTGGGACCTGCCGGATGGTGAACTCCGCTGGGGCACGGAGACATTCCATATCTTTGGCTGGGAACCGGACAGCGTCACCCCCGATTTTGCGCTTTTCATCGCGCGCGTTCACCCCGATGACCGCGCCGGTGTTGAGCAGGCGGTCAATCGGGCGCTTCAGACCGGGGAACCCTATCTCGCGGAATTCCGCTTCACCCGCGCCGACGGCACCGAGCGCATCGGACGCGCCACCGGCCACCTCGAACGCAGCGCCACGGGTGTGCCGGTACGCCTCTCGGGCGCGATGCAGGACGTCACCGAGTTGCGGGGCTTCGAAAAGGCGCTGCGTGCGAGCGAGGAGCGCTTCTCCGCGGCATTTCGCTCGGCCCCGCTGGCCGTCTCGATTGCGCGGATTTCGGACGGCCTGATCATCGAAGCCAACGACAAGTACGATAGTCTGTTCGGCTGGAAACGCGAGGCGCTGATCGGCAAAACCTCGCTCGAGGCTCGCCTGTGGATAGACGAACAGGCCCGCCAGGAGTGGCTGAATACCTTTCTCGCCCAAGGCACGCTGCTCGATTATTCCGCGCTGTGGCAGGACATCCACGGCAATCCGCGACATGTGAGCATCGCCTCGGAGCACATCGATATCGGGGGAGAGCCCCACGTCCTGTGCTTCGTTCAGGATGTCACGGAGCGCAAGGAAGCGGCGGCCCGGATCGAATACCTGGCACACCACGATGCCCTGACCGGCCTGCCCAACCGGGTGCTCTTCCGGGATCGTTTCGAACTGGCCTCCGCGTGGGCGGAACGCTCCGGAGCTCGCGTGGCCCTGCTCTTCCTCGATCTCGATCACTTCAAGACCATCAATGACACACTGGGCCACCCGGTGGGTGACCGCCTGCTCGAATGCGTCGCCGAGCGGTTGCGCGAATGCGTGCGCGAGACGGATACGATCAGCCGCCTGGGCGGCGACGAATTCCTCATCGCCATCACCGATGTGCAGGATGCCGAGGCCATCAACCGGACGGCAAACAAGATCCTCGAGGCACTCGGGCACCCCTTCCTGATCGATGGGCGCGAGTTGAGCAACACCCTGTCGATCGGCATCGCGGTCTGGCCCGACGACGGCCGCGATTTCGACACCCTGCTGAAGAAAGCCGACACTGCGATGTACCAGGCGAAGAGCGCCGGACGCAACACGGCCCGCTATTTCGCCGAGCAAATGAATGCAGATGCCCTGGAGCGTCTGCAGATCCGCAGCGCCCTGCGCCGCGCCCTCGAGAACAGGGAATTTGCACTGCACTTCCAGCCCCAGATCGAACTGGCAAGTGGCCGCGTGTCCGGTGTCGAGGCGCTCTTGCGCTGGAATCGGGACGGCAGCGGGTTGGTGCCGCCCGCTCGCTTCATCCCGGCAGCAGAGGAGAGTGGACTGATCGTGCCGATCGGTGACTGGGTGCTGCACGAGGCGTGTACGCAAGCGATGCGCTGGCAAAAGGCAGGATTGCCCGAGATGTCGGTCGCGGTCAATCTTTCGGCGGTACAGTTCCGCCGGGGCGATCTCGAACGCAGCGTCAGCGAAGCCTTGGCCCGCTCGGGGCTCGATCCTTCCCTGCTGGAGCTGGAATTGACCGAGTCGCTGCTGATCGAGGATGCAGAGGGGGTACTGGAAACGGTACGCCGCCTGAAAACCATCGGGGGCCGCTTGTCGATCGACGATTTCGGCACCGGTTATTCAAGCCTTGCCTACCTGAAGCGTTTCGCGGTCGACAAGCTGAAGATCGATCAGTCCTTCGTGCGTGACATCGCCAGCGACCCCGATGACGCAGCGATCGTCCGGGCCATCGTCAGCATGGCCAGAACCCTCAAGCTCAGCGTCATTGCCGAAGGCGTGGAAAGCGAAGAGATCACGCGCCTTCTCGGAATTTTCCATTGCGACGAAGCCCAAGGATTTCATTTCGCTCGCCCGATGCCGGCGGACGCTCTGGCCGCCTGGCTTCGCGACCGCTCGAGCGACACCGGGAATCGGACGTATCGCACGTAAAAAATCAGCGCGCCCGGGAGGGGACGCGCTGGGTTTCGATTGCCGGTTTCTGGGATGGCTGTCTAGAAGAGTTCCGCTTCAAGCGCCATCAGGGGGGTCGCTCCAGCACGGGCAACCCGGATCCAGTAGGCAGCTTCGGGCAACAGCTTGGTGAAGTAATAACGGGCGGTGAGCAATTTCGCCTTGTAAAAGGCGTCTCCGGAGTCCTGCTTGGCGAGAGCGATTTTCGCCATGCGTGCCCAGAAATACGCGAACACCATGTGCCCCGCCACCTTCATGTAGGGGACGGCGGCGGCGCCGACCTCATCCGGATTCTGCATCGCCTTCATGCCGATCTCCATGGTCAGCTTCTGCACCTTTTCCGCAAGGTCGGCCAGCGGCGCAATGAATTCGGCCATGGCCGGATTGTTGCCCTCCGCACGCAAGAAGCTCTCGATCTGGGCACCGAACTGCTTCAAGCGTGCGCCGCTGTCCGCCAGCACCTTGCGGCCAAGCAGATCGAGCGACTGGATGGTATTCGTTCCTTCATAGATCTGGTTGATGCGGGCATCGCGGACATGCTGCTCCATTCCCCATTCGCTGATGTAGCCATGCCCCCCGAGAACCTGCATGGCGAGATTGGTGCACTCGAAGGCGTTGTCGGTCAGGAATGCCTTGATGATCGGAATCAGCAAGGCAACCAAGCCTTCCGACGCTTCACGCTCTTCGGGATCCGGATGGGTCAGCGCTTTGTCGAGCTCCAGCGCAACGAAGTAAGCGAAGGCACGCGCACCTTCGGCGTAGGCTCGCTGCGTCAGCAGCATACGGCGGACATCGGGATGCACGATGATCGGATCGGCTGCCTTGTCGGGAGCCTTGACCCCCGTCAAAGCACGACTTTGCAGGCGCTCCCGGGCATAGGCCACCGAATTCTGGTAGGCCACCTCGGTCAGCCCGAGTCCCTGCATCCCGACACCAAGGCGGGCCGCATTCATCATGACGAACATCGCCTGCAGCCCCTTGTGTGGTTGGCCAAGGAGGTAGCCCGTTGCGCCATCGAAATTCATGACGCAGGTCGAATTCCCGTGAATGCCCATCTTGTGTTCGATCGAGCCGCACGCAACACCGTTGCGCGCTCCCGGCGTACCATCGGCGGCCGGCAGGAATTTTGGAACAACGAACAGGCTGATTCCCTTCGTCCCAGAAGGGGCGTCGGGCAGGCGGGCAAGCACCAGATGAACGATGTTCTCGGCAAGATCGTGCTCACCGGAGGAA
>JAPKHL010000015.1 GCA_026646875.1 Rhodocyclaceae bacterium
TGCTGATCCTTGATGCGCTTTTGCACGTCCTGGTAGTAGAGGTCGAACTCGCCGATGCGGTGGTTGGTGCCAAAGCGGGCGTTGTAGTCGGCGATGATGCGGGTGAGCGCTGCCTTCTTGCCTTCCGGGTCCTGCTGGTTGTCCTGCTTTTCCTGCGGCAGGTCTTCCTGGATCTGCTGCACGTCCTTGTTGCCTTCGGCGGGTGGCGAGAAGACGCAGGCGATGTTGAGCGGCGCGAAGTCCGGGTCTTGTGCCCGCATTTCTTCCTGTACGGTCTGGAACAGGGCGTGGTACTCGATGGCATCGTTGATGCTGGCGGTGGCCAGCACGGCGTTGAACTTGCGGCCGTTGGTGGCAGCGTCGTGCTTGGCCAGGATGGCCTCGATCACCTTGCGCTTGGCGAGGGCCTCGCCGGGCTTCGGTTGATGATTGCCCTCCGGCTTGTAGTAGTCGACATGAAAGCGCAGGACGTTGCGGTCTTCGATGGCGTGGGTGATGGTGTATTGGTGCAGGCAGCGCTGGAACAGGTCGTCGGTGGTGCGGTAGCTGGCCTGCTGGCCTTCGATCTGCTGATAGCTGGCGTTCTGCTCGAAGATGGGGGTGCCGGTGAAGCCGAACAGCTGGGCGTTGGGGAAGAATTCCTTGATGGCCTTGTGGTTGTCGCCGAATTGCGAGCGGTGGCATTCGTCGAAGATGAAGACCATGCGCTGGTTGCGCAGGGGCTCCAGGCGTTCCTTGTAGTTACCGAAGTTGCGTTTATTGCTGCCGCCGTTGCTGTCATCCAGCGCCAGGCCAAGCTTCTGGATGGTGGTGACGATGACCTTGTCGGCGTAGTCGTCGGAGAGCAGGCGGCGCACCAGGGTTTCGGTGTTGGTGTTTTCTTCGACGCAGTTTTCCTGGAAGCGGTTGAATTCCTCGCGCGTCTGGCGATCCAGGTCCTTGCGGTCCACCACGAACAGGCATTTGTCGATGTCCGGGTTGTCCTTGAGCAGGGTGGACGCCTTGAACGAGGTCAGCGTCTTGCCGCTGCCGGTGGTGTGCCAGATGTAGCCGTTGCCACAGCGCTGGTGGATGCAGTCCACGATGGCCTGCACGGCATAGATCTGGTACGGCCGCATCATCAGCAGCTTTTGCTCGCTGGCCACCAGCACCATGTAGCGGCTGATCATCTGGCCCAGCGTGCATTTGGCGAGAAACTTCTCCGCAAACGCATCGAGGTGGGTGATCTTCTTGTTGTCCTCGGCGGCGAACTGGTAGACGGGCAGGAAGCGCTCGTCGGCGTTGAAGCTGAAATGGCGAGCGTTGTTGTTGGCGAAGTACCAGGTGTCGGCACGGTTGCTGACGATGAAGAGCTGGATGAAACAGAGCAGCGTCTTGCCGTAGCCATTGCCGGGGTCGTTCTTGTAATCGACGATCTGCTGCATGGCCCGGCGCGGGCTGACGGCCAGAGTCTTCAGCTCGATCTGCACGACCGGCACGCCGTTGATGAGCAGCATCACGTCATAGCGGTGGTGGCTATTGGCGGTGTTGATGCGCAGCTGGTTGACGACCTCGAAGTGGTTCTTGCACCAATCCTTGATGTTGACCAGGGTGTAGTTGAGCGGCGTGCCGTCATCGCGTTCGAAGGCGTTGATGTTGCGCAGCGTTTGGGCCGCGTTGTAGACATCCGGCGTGATCACGCCGTCGAGCAGGCGCTGGAATTCGCTGTCGGTCAGACGAACGCGGTTGAGTGCCTCGAACTTCTCGCGGAAATTGGCTTCCAGTGCTGCCCGGTCGCGGATGTCCGGACGATAGGTGTATTTGAGGTCGCCCAGCTTGGCGACCAGATCGAGCTCGATCCGACTTTCGGTGGTTGTCATTTCACGACCCAAGCATGCGAATGGAGGGGGATGGCCGGGGGAGTCTGGCAGTGCGCGATGAGACCCGACAAGATCGATGGCGGTAAAAATGGTCAATGGGGTCAACGGTCTATTCGAGCGCCGGTTTTGTGCTCGGCCTCCGGTTCCGCTCCTCGCTGCTCCGGCACCGCCGGCAGTCCTGCCCGCGGCTCCTGCCGGGCGGCGTCGTGCGCCACCGGCTGGTGGTCGCGCACGATCAGGCGCGGGGAGGCGAAGGGGGCGAGGCGTTCGAGGAAGTCGAGCAGTTCGAGCGCGGGGGAGCTGCGGAAGAACTTGGCCATCGGGGTGTCCATCCAGATGCGGTCGGAGTAGGCCCAGATTTCATGGGGCCTGTCGCCGGTGCCGTCGCGGTCGCGGTCGAAGCCTTCGTAGTCGTCCCAGTAGTTCCCTTGCCAGTCGTGCGATTCCTCGCGGTCGTCGCCGCCGACCACGGCCTGCCAGAGGTTGTGTTCGAAGCGGTTGCCGAGCACCAGGCGGCCGCCGCGCTCGCCGTAGAAATTGACGCCGGTGACGTTGTGCGCGAGGCGGTTGCCGATCAGGACGACGCGGTTCACCGGGTGCATGGGGGAATCGCTCATCACGCCGACGGCGCAGTGGATGATCTCGTTGCCGTGGATCAGCACCGAGGCGCTTTCCTTGAGGGCAACGCCGGCGCCGCTGGCGTCCATGGCGTGCTGGATGCGGTTGCCGCGGATCACCACGCCCTCGGAATTGAGGGTGGTGATGCCGGTCGAGTTGTGCGTCAGCAGGTTGCCTTCGATCCGGGTGCGGTGCGAGAAGAGCAGATTGAGGGCGCGCCGGCTGTCGCGCACGGTGTTGCCGGTGAAGTGGTTGCGCAGGGCGTTGCTGACCGTGATGTCGCGGATGCCGGCGATTTCGTTGCGCTCGATGCGGTTGTCGGAGCTATACCAGAGGCGCAGGCCGTCGCCGCGGTCGGCCGGGTCGAAATCCTTGGAGCGGATGCGGTTGCCGGCGATGCGGTTGCCGTTGGCGCGCTGCAGGGTGATGCCGAACATCACGTCGTCGATGCGGTTGTCCTCGAAGGTGTTGCCGTGGCCATCCTCGACCAGCAGGCCGGAGTCGAGGCGGTCGTGCGATTCGCCGGAGCCGGTGATGTGCAGGCGGCGCAGGGTGACGCCGTCGCTGCGCACGGTGACGACGGTGCCCTGGCCCTGGCCATCGATGACGACTTCGCCGCGTCCGTCGATGCGGATCGGACGGTCGATGCGCACCGGGCCGGCGTAGGTGCCGGCCGGCGGGTTCAGCGTACCGCCGGCGGGGGTGGCGTCGATCCAGGGTTGCAGCGGCGGCAGGACACGCGCCGTGGCGGCGGGGGTGGCGCGCAGCGGGGCGCTGCCGGTCACCAGGCCGAGCGCGGCGAGGGCGAGGAGGATGCCGAGGAGGGGGGCGGGCAGGCTGGCGAGGCAGCGCCGGAGGGAGATCAGTTTTCGTCCTCGTGCGGTAGCCAGAGGCATTTTCCCTTGCTTTCCTTGTCGATGGCTGCAAGCTGTGCGGCGTGCGCGGATAGTTCCTCGTCGCTGGCGCGCAGCACGCGCAGGGGCCGCGCGCGGACGACCGCGGCGGCGGCGCCGGGGCCGGAGACGGTGTCGGGACCGTCGCCGAGATCCATGATCAGGCTTTCCTGCCCGCGCGTCATGGCGACATAGACCTCGGCGAGGATTTCCGCGTCGAGCAGGGCGCCGTGCAGGGTGCGGTGGGAGTTGTCCACGCCGTAGCGGTCGCACAGCGCGTCGAGGTTGTTGCGCTTGCCGGGATAGAGCTCCTTGGCCATGCGCAGGGTGTCGCAGACGCCGCGGCAGACGGTTTCGATCGGCGCCATGTCGAGCAGGGCGAGCTCGGCGTCGAGGAAGCCGATGTCGAAGGGGGCGTTGTGGATGACCAGTTCGGCGCCGCGCACGAAGTCGAGGAATTCGCCGGCGATCTCGCCGAAGCGGGGCTTGTCGGCGAGGAACTCGCGGCTGATGCCGTGCACCGCCTGCGCGCCCTCGTCGATGTCGCGCTCGGGATTGACGTAGCGGTGGAAGTGGCGGTTGGTCAGCCGCCGGTTGTTCATCTCGACGCAGGCGATTTCGATGATGCGGTGGCCGAGCCGGTGTTCGAGGCCGGTGGTTTCGGTATCGAGGAAGATCTGGCGCATGGGGGTCGGGGGCGGTGGCGTCCGGGACGGATTATCCGCCGGCAGCGCGCTGCCGTGCCAGCAGTTCGTCGATGCCGCGATTGGCCAGCGCGTCGGCGCGTTCGTTGCCGGGATGGCCGGCGTGGCCCTTCACCCACAGCCAGCGCACCTGGTGCTGGCGGGCGAGGGTGTCGAGCGTCTGCCACAGGTCGGCGTTCTTCACCGGCTTCCTGTCGGCGGTGCGCCAGCCGTTGCGCTTCCAGTTGTGGATCCACTCGCTGATGCCCTTCTGCACGTATTGCGAGTCGGTGTGCACCTGCACGCTGCTGGGGCGCTTGAGCGCTTCCAGCGCGCGGATCACGGCGGTCAGTTCCATGCGGTTGTTGGTGGTGTCCGGCTCGCCGCCCCACAGTTCCTTCTCGTGCGCGCCGGCGCGCAGCAGCACGCCCCAGCCGCCCGGGCCGGGGTTGCCGCGACAGCCGCCGTCGGCGTAGATCTCGATGCCCGATTCAGTGTTCATGATGTGTCGTTTCCTTTTGTGTCAGCGCGCCCAGCGCCTTGCGCCGGGCCTTGGGCGGGCCCCAGGCCGGCAGGATCAGGCGCATGCCATGCACGCGCTTGACCGCGCGCAGGATGTAGATGCCGCCGCCAAAGCTCCACCAGCGGTCGCCGGCGGCTTCCATGAAGCGCCAGCGGCGCAGCCAGCCTTCCGAGCGGAAGGGCGGTAGGTAGCAGCCGAAGGCGCCGCGGTCGACGTCGAAGCCGAGCAGCTGCAGCCAGTCCTTCATGCGCTGCACCGAGAGGTAGCTGCCGGTCCATGGAAAATCGCCGGGGCAGCCGGGCAGGCGGCGGCGCAGCCCCCAGAGCGAGTAGGGGTTGAAGCCGCTGAGCAGGAGCTGGCCCTGCGGAATCAGGACCCGCTCCACCTCGCGCAGGATCTGGTGCGGCTCGGCGCTGAATTCGAGGACGTGCGGCAGGACCACGAGGTCGATGCTGCCGGCGGCGAAGGGCAGCTGGCGCGGATCGCAGTTGACGTCCACGCCGCCGGCGGTGGCCGGCAGGCCGACGCGCTGGCGCAGCGGGATGCGGTTGCGGGCCAGCAGGTCGAGCTGCGGCAGGCCGATCTGCAGGGCGTTGTAGCCGAAAACATCCTCGACCAGGGCGCCGTAGCGTGCCTCCTCCCAGGCGGCGACGTAGCGCCCCGGTGCGGTGGCGAGCCAGCGATCCAGCCCGGGAATTGACATTTGGCGCCCTTCTTCCAGAATTGAGCGATGTTCGAAGTGATTCCGATCCCTGCCTTCAGGGACAACTACATCTGGCTGCTCCGCCAGGGAAAGTCGGCGCTGGTCGTCGATCCGGGCGACGCGGCGCCGGTGCTTGCCACGCTGGACCGGCTTGGCCTGACGCTGCGCGCCATCCTCGTCACCCATCACCACGCCGATCACCAGGGCGGCGTCGGCGAACTGGCCGCCCGCTGCGGCGCCGAGGTGTTCGGTCCGGCGGCGGAGTCTATCACAGCGCTCACGCGGCCCCTGGCGGGGGGCGAGACGATCCGGCCGCTTGCCGGGGCCGGCGATGCCGACGATCCGGATTTTGCGGTGCTGGCGGTGCCCGGCCATACGCGCGGACATCTGGCCTATTATCGCAAAGGCCTCCTGTTCTGTGGCGACACCCTGTTCGGTGCCGGCTGCGGCCGCCTCTTCGAGGGCACGCCGGCGCAGATGGCCGCCTCGCTCGACCGGCTGGCCGCGCTGCCCGGCGATACGGCGGTGCATTGCGCGCACGAGTACACCGAGCAGAACCTGCGCTTCGCACTGGCCGTCGAGCCGGACAATCCGCTCCTGCGGCGACGCGTGGAGACGGTCGCCGCGCTGCGCGCCCGGGGGCTGCCGAGCGTGCCGTCCACCCTCGCCGAGGAGCGTGCCACCAACCCCTTCCTGCGCTGTCGCGAGCCGGCGGTGATCGCCGCCGCGCGCATCCGCGCGCCGGATGCGGCCGATCCGGTGACGGTGTTCGCCGCCCTGCGGGCGTGGCGCAACGGGTTCTGAGCGTCCCCTCCGCGCGGCGGAGGCGGCCGGCGGACCTCAGCCGGCGAGGGCGCGCCGCAGCGCGTCGACCACCCGGCCGGCGTTGAAGGGCTTGACGATGAAGCCGCTGGCGCCGCCCTCGATCGATTCGCGGACGTTGTCCTTGCTCGGGTTGCCGGAGATCATCACCACCCGCACCTCGGGGTGGGCGGCCTTGATTGCCTGCAGCGCCTCGATGCCGTCCATCTGCGGCATCATCACGTCCATGCAGACGATGTCGGGACGCAGGCGCTCGACGAGGTCGAGCGCGGCGGCGCCGTTCTTCGCCTCGCCGACGATCTCGTATTCCTCCTTGCGCAGGATGCCGCGCAGCAGGGTGCGCATGAGGTCGTTGTCGTCGACGATGAGGATTTTCGGGGGGGCGGTCCTCACGAGGCCACTCCGTTTTCGGCCGGAAGTTCGGCAGGCTGCCCCGCGACCCGATTCCGGCCCGCCTGCTTGGCGGCGTAGAGCGCCCGGTCGGCGGCGGCCAGCAGCGCCTGCGCGTCGCCATCCGTGCCGGGCAGGCCGCTGGCCACGCCGAAGCTGGCGGTGACCTCGCCGAACGGCGAGCCCTCGTGCGCCAGCCGCAACTCGGCCAGGGCGCGGCGCAGACGCCCGGCGACGAAGGCGGCGCCCTCGGGGCCGGTGTCCGGCAGCAGGACGACGAATTCCTCGCCGCCGTAGCGCGCCAGCAGGTCGCCGCCGCGGTCGAGCCCCTGCTGCAGGGTCCGCGCCAGCTGGCGCAGGCATTCATCGCCCTGCAGGTGGCCGTAGCGGTCGTTGTAGCTCTTGAAGTAGTCGATGTCGCACATCAGGATCGACAGCGCGCTGCCCTGACGCTGGGCGCGTCGCCATTCCCGGTCGAGCATCGCGTCGAAGTGGCGGCGGTTGGCCACGCCGGTGAGTCCGTCGAGCGCGCTCAGGCGGCGCAGCTCCTGGTTCGCCGCGTCGAGCTTGCGGGTCACCACCAGCAGCGACTGACGCATCTGCAGGATGCGCTGCATGGCGCGCATCTTGGCGGCCAGCACGGTCTCGCTGACCGGTTTGTAGAGGTAGTCGTCGCCACCGGCGGCGATGCCCTTCTCGAGATGCTTGTCGCCGTCGAGGGCGGTGAGGAAGATGATCGGCGTCCAGTCGCCCGGCCGTTCGAGCTGGCGGATGCGCCGCGCCACCTCGAAGCCGTCGATGTCCGGCAGCACGATGTCGAGGAGGACGAGGTCCGGCCGCTCGCTGTCGAACAGCTCGACGCCCGCGCTGCCGCTCGACGCCGGCAGCGGCGTGAAGCCGGCGCGCTCGGCCTGGAGCGAAAGGACTTTCAGGTAGCTGTTGCTGTCTTCGACGATGAGGGTTTTCATGATGCCGGCGCGGGAGGCTGCGGCCGGAATTCTAGCGCGAACGGGCCGGGCCGGCGGGCTTCATGATAAATTCGGCGAAGGCCGGGGCGCCCCGGAGTGTGCCGGAGCGTGTCGGTGCGCCTGTATCCCGCTGCCAGTTCCCCGCCGGATTTCTCCCCCTTTTTCCTTCCTGTCGCGAGGCCCTCATGATTCCCGAGAGAATCGCCGCCGCTCTGCCGGCTGGCGGAAAAGCCCGGCGTTACGCAGCGCGCCTGGCGATCGTCTTCGGCGTGCTGGTGCTGCTCGGCTTCTTCGTCCTGCCGCCGGTCGTCCGCGCGCAGCTCGTCGCACGGCTGGGCGAGGCCCTGCAGCGGGAGGTCGCGGTCGAGCGCGTTCGCTTCAATCCCTTCATGCTTTCGCTGACCGTCGAGGGGCTGCGCGTGCGCGAGCACGGCAGCGAGACGGTGGTTGCGGGCTTCGACCGTCTCTATGCCAATTTCCAGCTTTCCTCGCTGCTGCGCGGCGGGCCGGTGGTCAGCGAGCTGAGCCTCGACGGGCCGCAGCTGCGGATCGTCCGCCAGCCCGACCGGCGCTATAACTTTTCCGATCTGCTCGAGCGCCAGGCCGCGCCGCCGGCCGCCGATGCGCCGTTGCCGCGTTTTTCGCTGGCCAACATCCGCGTGAGCAACGGCCGCATCGATTTCGACGACCGCTTGTTCGACGAACAGCACGCGCTGGCCGGCATCACGCTGGGCCTGCCTTTCCTTTCGAGCTTGCCGCATCACCTCGAATCCTTCGTCGAGCCGGCCTTCGCCGCCACCCTCGACGGTTCGCCGATCGAACTCAAGGGGCGCAGCAAGCCTTTCGCCGATTCGACCGAGAGCGAGCTACAGCTGGCGGTCGACGATCTGCAGCTGGCGCAATACCTCGATTATCTGCCGCTGGCCGTGCCGGCGCGACTGACCGGCGGCGCACTCGACAGCGACCTGACCCTGCGCTTCCGCCAGGCCGCGGACGCACCGGCGACGATCAGCCTGGCCGGCAGCCTGGCGCTCAAGGGGCTGGCGGTCGAGGAGGCGGACGGGCAGGCGCTGCTGGCCTTCGAGCGGCTCGACCTGACGCTCGGCAGTCTCGATCTGCCGGCCCGGCAGGCGCGCATCGACCGTGTGGCGCTGCTGGCGCCGGTGGTGCATGCACGGGCGACGACGCAGGGCGCGCTGAACTGGCGCACCTTGCTGTCCGGCACGCAAGCCCCTCCGGCGGCGCCCGCTGCAGCGGCCTCGCCGGCGGCGGCGCCCGCTGCAGCGGCCTCGCCGGCGGCGGCGCCCGCATTCTCCTGGACGCTCGGCGAGGCGAGCATCGCGCGCGGCACGGTGCACTGGCTGGACGAGACCGGGCCGCAGCCCCTGCGCGCGACGCTCGACGAAATCGAGGCCTCGTTGCGCGGGCTCGGCGGCGGGAAATCCGCCGAGCCCGCGACCTTCGATCTCGCCCTGCGCGTTGCGGCCGGCGATGCCCTGGTCGCCGAACGGGTCGCGCTGGGCAAGGGCGAGCTCGATCTGGCCGGACGGCGGCTTTCGCTCGGTGAAGTCGTCGTGCAGGGCCTGTCGGCGCGCGCGCGTCGCGCCGCCGACGGCAGCGTGGCCTGGCTGCGGGCGCCAGCACTGCGCGACACGCCGCCGGACGATGGCGCGGCCCCGTGGCGGCTGCAGCTTCCCAGCCTGCGCACCGAGAATGCCTCCCTGCGCTTCGACGACCGCGCGGTGACGCCGTCGGTCACGCAGAGCGTGCACAAGCTCGCGTTGACGGCGAGCGGCATCGATACCGCCGCCGACGCCCCGGCCGAGGTGTCGCTGCGCTTCGGTCTCAACCGGCGCGGCGATGTGGCGGCCAGCGGCCGGATCGGGCTGGCGCCGCTGACCGTCGCGCTGGCGCTCGACCTCAAGGCGATCGAGCTGCTGCCGCTGCAGGCCTATTTCACCGACCGGCTGAACATCGCGGTGACGCGCGGCCAGCTGGCACTCAAGGGCGATCTGTCGCTGGCGCTCGGGGAGACCCTGCGCGGCGGCTTCCGGGGGCAGGCCACGGTGGGCGATTTCCATGCCGTGGACAAGCCGAACTCGGCCGATTTCCTGAAGTGGAAATCCTTCCACCTGGGCGGCATCGATGCGCGCCTGGGGCCGGATTCGCTGAACATTGCCGAGGTCGCGCTCAGCGATTTCTTTGCCCGCGTGATCGTGAGTCCGGAAGGGCGGCTCAACCTGATGCACATCGTCCGGCGGGAGACGGATGGGGCCGGAGCGGTGGCCGGAGCGGAAGGCACGACGGCGGCCGGGGCCGTCGAGCGGCGCGCGGGCGAGGCTGCCGCGCCGCTTCCCGCGCGGGCGTCGCCCGCACTGCCGCTGCGCATCGACAAGGTGACGCTGCAGGGGGGCAGCGTCAATTTCACCGACAACTTCGTCAAACCCAACTATTCGGCAAACCTGCGCGCCATCGGCGGCAGTGTCAGCGGCCTCTCGTCGGCGCAGGACAGCGTCGCCACGCTGTCCCTGCGCGGCAGCTATGACGATATCGCGCCGCTGCGCATCGAGGCCCGCCTCAACCCGCTGGCAAGCAAACCCTTCCTCGATCTCGACGCCGATGTGAAGGGCATCGAGCTGACCCCGTTCTCGCCGTATTCGGGCAAGTACGCCGGCTACGCCATCGAGAAGGGCAAGCTCTCGCTGTTCGTCAAATACCGCATCGAGGACCAGCGGCTCACTGCCGAGAACCGTGTCTTCCTCGATCAGTTGACCTTCGGTGCGCCGGTGGAGAGTCCCTCGGCGACCCGGCTGCCGGTAACGCTGGCGGTCGCGTTGCTGAAGAACCGGCGCGGCGAGATCGACATCAACCTGCCGATTTCCGGTTCGCTCGACGATCCCGAATTCAGCGTCGGCGGGCTGGTCGTCAAGGTCATCGTCAATCTGTTCGTGAAGGCCGTCACCTCACCCTTCGCGCTGCTTGGCTCGCTCTTCGGGGGCGGCGAGGAGCTGTCCTTCCTGACCTTCCCGGAGGGGCGCCACACACTCGACGCGGCGGCGCAGCAGCGCCTCGAGGCGCTGGCCCGGGCGCTGCAGGACCGGCCCGCCCTCAAGCTCGAGATCGACGGTCACGCCGATCCCGAGCGCGACCGCGAGGGCCTGAAGCTGGCGCTGCTGGATGCCCGGGTGCGCACGCTCAAGCGCGACGATCTGGTGAAGAAGGGGGTCGAGGCCGGCTCCGCCGACGACATCGCGGTCGAGCCGGCCGAATACCCGGGACTGCTCGCGCGGGTCTACCGTGCGGAGAAGTTTCCCAAGCCGCGCAATCTCGTGGGCTTCGTCAAGGACCTGCCGGTGGCGGAGATGGAGAAGCTGATCGTCACGCATACCCAGGTCGACGAGGAGGCGCTGCGCGCGCTGGCGACCCGCCGCGCGCAGGCGGCGCGCGACTGGCTGGTGACGCGCGGCGGGGTGCCGGCCGAGCGCATCTTCCTGCGCCCGGTCACGCTCGAGGCGCGCGCCGGTGCCGGCAATGGCGGCGAGGCTGGCGAGAGCCGCAGCCCGAGCCGCGTCGACTTCTCGCTGAAGTAGTGGCGCGGCGCAACAACACGGAAAAGGAATGCAATGAACGTTGCGAACGAGTTGAACGGGTGGCTCGGATGGACCATCCCGGTACTGCTGCTGCTCGTGCTGGTGTCGCTGGGCGTGCAGCTGGCGTTGTGGCGCGGGCGTGGCCGGGACGATGTCCTGGCGCGCACCGAGCCGATGTTCCGTGCCCTGGAGTCGGGACTGGAGCGGCTCGAGCGCGAGCTGCGCGAGGAACTCGCGCGCAGCCGCCAGGAGTCCGCGCTGGCGGCGCGCGGCGGCCGCGAGGAGCAGGCGCAGTCGCTCGAGCGGCTGGCCGCCACGCTGGCCGAGCGGCTGGTCCAGCTCGGTACCCTGCAGGCACAGCAGCTCGATGCCTTCGCGCAGCAGCTGGCGCGCCAGACGCAGGGCGGCGAGGCGCGCGGCGAGCAGTTGCGGCAGGCGGTCGAGACGCGCCTTACGGCGCTGCAGCAGGAAAACGCGACGCGGCTGGAGGAAATGCGCAGGACCGTGGACGAGAAGCTGCATGTCACCCTCGACCGGCTGGCGAGTACGCTGTCCGATCGCCTGGTGCAGCTGGGAACCCTGCAGGCGCAGCAGCTCGATGCCTTCGCGCAGCAGCTGGCGCGCCAGACGCAGGGCAGCGAGGCACGTGCCGAGCAGCTGCGGCAGGCGGTCGAGGCGCGCCTGACGGCGATCCAGCAGGAGAATGCGGCCAAGCTCGAGGAAATGCGCAAGACCGTGGACGAGAAACTGCACGCCACGCTGGAGCAGCGGCTCGGCGATTCCTTCCGGCTGGTCAGCGAGCGGCTGGAGCAGGTGCATCGCGGGCTGGGCGAGATGCAGACGCTCGCGGCCGGCGTCGGCGACCTGAAGAAGGTGCTGACCAACGTGAAGACGCGCGGCACCTGGGGCGAGGTGCAGCTCGAGGCGCTGCTCGAGCAGGTGCTGACCGCCGAGCAGTACGAGAAGAACGTGGCGACGCGGCCGAAGGCTGGCGAGCGGGTCGAGTTCGCCATCCGCCTGCCGGGCAACGGCGATGGCGGCCAGGTCTGGCTGCCGATCGACGCCAAGTTCCCGCTCGAGGACTACCAGCGCCTGGTCGAGGCGCAGGAGCGGGCCGATCCGGCGGCGGTCGAGCTGGCCGCGCGGGCGCTGGAAATGCGCCTGCGCGACGAGGCGAAAACCATCCGCGACAAGTACGTCGAACCGCCGCACACCACCGATTTCGCGATCCTCTACCTGCCGACCGAGGGGCTCTACGCCGAGGCGCTGCGTCGGCCGGGGCTGGCCGACACGCTGCAGCGCGAGAGCCGCGTCAGCATCGCCGGTCCGACGACCCTGGCGGCGCTGCTGAACAGCCTGCAGATGGGCTTCCGCACGCTGGCCATCGAAAAGCGCTCGTCGGAGGTGTGGGCCGTGCTCGGTGCGATCAAGACCGAATTCGGCAAGTTCGGCGAAGCGCTCGACGCGACGCGCAAGAAGCTCGAGCAGGCGACCAAGAGCATCGATGCCGCTGGCGTGCGCACGCGCCAGATCGAGCGCAAGCTGCGCGGTGTGGAGGCCCTGCCGGCGGCCGAGGCGCAGCTGCAGCTGGGGGCGCTGGAGGAATTCGAGAGCGTGGCCACCGACGAGGCGGCGACGTGAGCGATTTGCGGGCGGCGCTGGCGGTCGCCTATGCGGCCACGCGCTACTGCGTGGATACACCGGCCGGTCGTTTCGCGCTGCGTGCCGGCCAGCCGTTGCCGCCGGCCTTCGCCGCCTGGTTGCGCGCGCAGGGGACGCCCTGCTGGGCCGTGCTGACTGCCTGCAACCCCGGTTCGCAGCGCCTGCCGGACGCGCTCAACGCGGCGGCCAACCGGGCGCTGGCGGACGCAGCGGCGCAGGCCGGCTGCCCCGTTTTCCCGGCGTGCAACGTCGCCGAACGGGGTGACTGGCCGGACGAGCCGGGCTTCCTGCTGCTCGCCGCCGAGGCTGGCGTGCTGCGCGCGCTGGGCCGGCGGTTCGCACAGGCGGCGCTGCTGGGCGGGCAGGGCGATGAAGCCCCTGACCTCGTCTGGCTGGATCCGCCTGCGGAGTGAGGTCAGCGGAACAGTCTGCCCTCGGCTGTGCATTCGGTCACGTTTCCGGCCCGAATCCGGAGGGCGACGGCGGTCGGCGGGTGTCGGTTTTACCCGAAAGCGCCTAGAATGATACTAATACTAAAGTGATATGCAGCCATGGCCAAGCACGTGGGACGTTTCCAGATCATCCGCGAACTGGGGCGCGGGGCGCAGAGTGTGGTCTATCTCGCGCACGATCCGCACCTCGAGCGCGAGGTGGCGATCAAGACCCTGCATTTCTCGCAGCCCGACCCCGCGCAGAACGCGCGTCTGCTGGCCGAGGCGCGCACGGTCAGCCAGTTGCGCCATCCCAACGTGGTGCCGATCTTCGAGGCGGGCGAGGAGGCAGGGGATCTCTACCTGGCCTTCGAGTACGTGCCGGGCAAGAATCTGGGCGAGTACCTGAAGGCGAGCGGCGCGCTGTCGCCGGTGCGGGCGATCACGGTGATGCGTCCGATCCTCGATGCGATCGCGCATGCCCATGCGGCCGGCATCATTCACCGCGACCTTAAGCCGAGCAATATCCTGATCGATGACGACGGCGTACCGCACGTGATGGATTTCGGAATCGCCGCCCGCATCGATGCGCCCAACCGCGACGGCGAGCATTTCACCGGCACGCCCGCCTACATGGCGCCGGAGTACATCACCGGGCGGGTGATCGGCGAGGGGACCGACGTCTTCGCCGCCGGCCTCGTCTTCTTCGAACTGCTCACCGGACGGCGCGCCGTCCAGGGCAGCGATGTGTATCACGTGATGAACCGCCTGGCCAACGAGGACATCGTGCTGCCCGACGATGGCAGCCTGAGTCTGGACGACCGCATCGCCGGGGTGCTGCTGAAGGCGCTGTCGCGCGATCCGGGGGCGCGCTACGCCAGCGCGACGCAGATGCGCGACGCGCTCGACGCCTACCTTTCGCCCGACGAGGCGCCGGGGGCCGCCGACGGCCGGCAGAGCACGATCGATTTCCTGCTCCGCCGGATGCGCCACAAGAGCGATTTTCCGGCACTCTCCGAGTCGGTCAGCGCGATCAACAAGATCACCAGCTCGGACCGGGAGAGCATCGCGCAGCTCTCCTCGTCGATCCTCAAGGATTTCTCGCTGACCAACAAGATCCTGCGCCTCGTCAATTCGGCCTATTACCGGCAGGCCGGCGGCGGCAGCATCAGCACCGTCTCGCGCGCCGTGCTGGTGCTCGGGTTCGACGCGGTGCGCAACATCGCGGTGACCGTCCTGCTGTTCGAGCACCTGCAGAACAAGGGCAACGCCAACCAGCTGAAGGATGAGTTCCTGCGCGCCAATCTCGCCGGCATCCTGGCGCGCGACATCGGCAACCGGATGTCGGCGCACGATACCGAGCAGGCCTTCATCTGCGCGATGTTCCACAACCTCGGCCGCCTGCTCTGCCAGTATTACTTCCCCGAGGAAAGCGAGGAAATCCGCAAGCTGCAGCAGCAGAAACCCGGCAGCGAGGAGAGCGTGGTCCTGCAGGTGCTGGGCATTTCCTTCGAGGAGCTGGGGATCGGGATCGCGCGCACCTGGGGATTCCCGCCGCTGATCGTCGGCAGCATGCGCAAGCTGCCCGGGGGCAACGTGCGCAAGCCGGCCACGCCGGAGGACCGGCTGCGGGTGCTCTCGGGCTTTTCGAACGAGCTCTGCCGGCTGATCGCCGAGACGGCGCCGGAAGACCGCCAGAAGGAGTTGCGCAAGCTGAGCGCCCGCTTCGGCGAGAGCGTGCCGCTGTCCGAACAGGAACTGCGGCAGACCATGGAAAAATCGTTCGAGGCCGTCGCCCAGTTCGCCGGCATCATCCACCTCAACCTGCAGCAGACCAGCTTCGGTCGCCAGATCCGTGCCTGGAACGGGGGGCGTAGCCCCGCCGGCAATGATGCGGAGACCTTCGCCGGCGGCGACAGCCTGTCGGGGACCGCGCTGGCCGATGCCGTTCCGGCGGGGGCGGCCGGTGCACCGCCGGGCAGCGGGGAGGCGGGCGAGGCCGCGGCGGCGGGAGCGGCCGAAGCGATCCTCACGGCAGGCATCCAGGACATCAGCAACACCCTGGTCGAGGATTTCCGGCTCAACGACGTGCTGCGCATCATCCTGGAGACGATGTACCGGGCCAAGGGATTCAAGCGGGTGATCCTGTGCATCCGGGACGCCAAGAAGAACACCATGACCGGCCGCTTCGGCTTCGGGCCGGACGCGCCGGAAATCGCCAAGCGCTTCAATTTCCCGCTGTCGTTCACGCCGGACATCTTTCATGCGGCGTTGTCGAAGGGGGTCGATATCCTGATCAGCGACACCAATGACGCCAAGATCGCCGCTCGCATTCCGGAGTGGTTCCGCAAGGGCATCGCGGCCGGGACCTTCGTTCTCTTTCCCCTGTGCGTGAAGGGCAATCCGGTCGCCATGATCTACGCCGACCGGGACCTGGCCGGCGAGATCGTGATTCCGGAGAAGGAACTGGCTCTGCTGCGCACCCTGCGCAATCAGGCGGTGCTGGCGATCAAGCAGGCCGGCTGAACGTGAGCGGCCGGGCAGTCGGGGCCGCCCGCGGCCGCGCTTGCCGGATGCTTACCAGAGTTTCCACCAGGGCTCGACGCGTTCGAGCCCGCGCACGTAGTAGTGGCTCTGCGGGAAGTTCTTGCGCATCACCCGCTCGGCGTCGTTGCGCAGGTCGGTCATGCCCAGGGCATCGTAGCCCTTGACCATGACGAACAGGGCTTCCTCGATGGCCGGGGTGTCCGGGTAGTTCTTGAGCGCGTACTGCGCGCGATTGACCGCTGCGAGGTAGGCGCCGCGCTTCATGTAGTAGCGGGCCACATGCACCTCGTGCGAGGCGAGGGCGTTCACCAGATATTTCATGCGCGCGACGCTGTCCGGTGCGTACTTGCTGTCCGGGAAGCGGGCCACCAGTTCCTTGAAGGCATCGAAGGATTCACGCGCGCCCTTGGGATCGCGCTCGGTCATGTCCTGGTTGGCGATGTTGCCAAGCAGGCCGAGATCCTCATTGAAATTCACCAGTCCGCGCAGGTAATACACGTAATCGACGTGTGGATGGTTCGGGTGCAGCTTGATGAAGCGCTCGCAGGCCGCGATCGCCGAAGCCGGCTCGCCGGTCTTCCAGTAGGCGTAGGCCACCTCGATCTGGGCCTGCTGGGCAAAGCGGCCGTAGGGGTAGCGCGACTCGAGCTTCTCGAAGTACCTGATCGCCTTGTCGTAGGCGCCGTCGGTCATCGCTTCCTTGGCTTCCGCGTACAGCTTGTTGGCCGTCCAGCCGACGGTTTCGTCCTTCTGCTCGGGCAACAACCCGCAACCGGCCAGGGCGGTCGCGAGGAAAAGCGCTGCGATAACCGCTAAACTACGCATCATGAGCATTCCACAGAAAAAGACACGGGAGGGCGCGCCGGGGCAGGGCCCGAAGGCGCCCGATTATAGCGCAAACGATACGCTCGACCTGACGGTTCCGGCCGACTGCGCCGGCCAGCGCCTCGATCAGGCCCTGGCCCGGCTGCTGCCGCAGCATTCCCGCAACCGTCTGCAGGGCTGGATCCGCGACGGGCGCGTGTTGCTGGCGGGGGCGCCGGTCCTCGAGCCCCGGCACCGCCTGTGGGGCGGCGAGCGCCTCGCGGTGGCGGCTGCGCCGGACGAACGGGCCGAATCCTCGGCGCCGGAGGCGATTCCGCTGAACGTCGTGTACGAGGACGACTGCCTCCTGATTCTCGACAAGCCGGCCGGACTGGTCGTCCATCCGGGCAACGGCAACTGGAGCGGCACGCTGCTCAATGCCTTGCTGCATTACCTGCCGCAATTGCAGGCGGTGCCGCGCGCCGGCATCGTGCATCGCCTCGACAAGGACACCAGCGGCCTGATGGTGGTGGCCAAGACCCTGGCGGCGCAGACCGACCTCGTCCGCCAGCTGCAGGCCCGCACCGTCAAGCGCTATTACCAGGCGCTGGTGCGCGGCGAACTGGCGCACGGCGGCACGGTGGACGCGCCGATCGGCCGCCATCCGACGCAGCGCACGAAGATGGCCGTGGTGCGCACCGGCAAGCCGGCGCGTACGCACTATCGCGTCGTCGAACCCTTCCTCGGTTGCACGCTGGTCGAATGCGCGCTCGAAACCGGACGCACCCACCAGATCCGCGTGCACATGGCCTCGCTCGGCCATCCGCTGGTCGGCGATCCGGTCTATGGCGGCGGCGCGAGCCGCGTGCCGAAGGGACCGCCCTTTCCCCGGCAGGCGCTGCATGCCCGTCGCCTCGGGCTGGTGCACCCGGCCAGCGGCAAGCCGATGCTGTGGCGCTCCGCGCTGCCCGAGGACATGGCCGGGCTGATCGAGACGCTGCGCATGGAGGCTTACGAGGCGCGCGCCATTGCCGATCTCGAGGACGATGACTGGGACGAGGACCTCGAGGGCGGTCCCGAGATCATCTACGTGCATGGTGACGGGGAAGACGATGACGAGCTCGACGAGTGAGCGGCGTGCGGGCTGACCACTTCCTGCGCCCCGACTGGCCTGCTCCGCCCGGCGTGCGGGCGCTGATCACCACGCGCCATGGCGGAGTCAGCGCGGCGCCGTATGCTTCCTTCAATCTCGGCAGTCACGTTGGCGACGATCCGGCGCGGGTCGGGGCCAACCGGGCGCGGCTCGCGTCCCTGCTGCCCGCCGCGCCGTGCTGGCTCGAGCAGGTGCATGGCACGGACGTGATCGACCTCGGCACGCTGACATCCGTCGCCGCCCCGCCCCGGGCGGACGCCGCACTGGCCCGTCGTGCGGGCGTGGTGTGCGCGGTCCTCACCGCGGACTGCCTGCCGGTGCTGCTCTGCGATGCGGCCGGGAGTGTGGTGGCCGCCGCGCATGCCGGCTGGCGAGGCCTGCTGGCCGGCGTGCTCGAGCGCACCGTGGCGGCCATGGCGGTCCCGGCCGGCAGCCTGATGGCTTATCTCGGGCCGGCGATCGGACCGGAATCGTTCGAGGTTGGCGACGAGGTGCGCGCCGCCTTCGTCGCGGCGGGGGAAGAGGCCGAGGCGGCCTTCAAGCCGCTGCATCCCGGAAAATGGCTGGCCAACATCTACCTGCTGGCGCATCAGCGCCTGGCGCGCAGCGGCGTCGATGTGGTGCACGGTGGCGGCTTCTGCACCGTGCATGAGGCGGAGCGCTATTTTTCCTATCGCCGGGACGGAACGACCGGGCGCATGGCGTCGCTGATCTGGCTCGCCGGCTGAGCTGGATCAGCCCTCCGGCCGGGGCGTCGTCCCGCTGTCCCGGTCTTCTCCGGCACGCGCGCGCGCGCGACGACGACGCCGCGCCGGACCGCCGAACAGCCAGAGCAGGAGCAGCGTCGGCAGCAGTCCGTAGAAGACGAAGGTGAGCAGACCGGCGACGACGTTGCTTTCTGCAAACGCCATCAGGACGGTTACGTAGAGCCAGCCGATTGCGATGATGTACATCGCGCCATTATGCCCGATGCCCCTTTTCCGCAGCCTGTTCCGCTGGTTTTTCCGCAGAGCGGAACATGACGACGACGCCTCCGGGTGCCGGCGCGACACGGGCGCCGGCTCGCATTGACAGCCCTCATGCTGCAATGCAGAATCGACTCAAACACAAACACGCGATGCCGCAGGGCGATCCCGTTCGCCCCCCGCCCAAGCATCCATCCCCACGAGGAAGTGCCCATGTCGATGCCGCCGGATTCCCTTGTTCCCGCGTTGCAGAATTTCATGCAGGCCGGTCAGGTCCTGGCCCGCAGCGTTCTCGGATTCCTCGACAGCCAGCAGCAGGCCGCCGGTGCCGGCGGCAGCGCGGTGCCGCCGCCCGATCCGCAGCGGTTCGCGGCCCTGCAGCAGCGCTATTTCGAGCAGCAGGCGCAACTCTGGAACGCCATGCTGCAGCGGGGCAAGGAGGGGGCGGCCGCGACCGCGCCGGCCACCGTGATCGCGCCGGAGCCCGGCGACCGGCGCTTCTCCGCGCCGGAATGGCAGTCGAGCCCCGTCTTCGATTACGTGCGTCAGGCCTACCTGCTCAATTCACGCTTCGTGCGCGATCTGGTCGAAGCGCTGCCGGTGGAGGACGAGAAGGCGCACAACCGCTTGCGCTTCCTCGCCCGCCAGTATATCGATGCGCTGTCGCCGGCCAATTTCGCCGCGACCAATCCGGAATTCATCCGGCTCGCCGTCGAGAGCAAGGGCAAGACGATCACCGACGGCATCAACAACCTGATCCGGGATTACGAGAAGGGCCGCATCTCGATGACCGACGAGTCGCTCTTCGAGGTCGGCCGCAACCTGGCGACGACGCCGGGCACGGTGATCTACGAGAACGAGGTGATGCAACTGATCCAGTACGCGCCGCTCACCGATGCGGTGGCGAAGCGTCCGCTGCTGATCGTTCCGCCCTGCATCAACAAGTACTACATCCTGGACCTGCAGGCAGAGAACTCCTTCGTCCGCTACGCGGTCGAGCAGGGCAACACGGTGTTCCTGGTTTCCTGGCGCAACGTCAAGGCGCCGCAGGGCCTGCTCGGCTGGGACGACTATCTCGAACAGGGTGCCATCCGCGCCATCGAGATCGCCGCCGAGATCGGCAAGTCCGCGCAGATCAACGTTCTCGGCTTCTGCGTCGGCGGCACCATCCTGACCAGCGCCCTGGCGGTGCTCGCCGGGCGGGGCGAGGTGCCCGTGTCCAGCCTGACGCTGCTCACCACCCTGCTCGATTTCTCGGATACCGGCGAGATCGGCCTCTTCATCGACGAGGCCTCGCTCGCCGCCCGCGATGCGGCGATCGGCAAGGGGGGCATCATGAAGGGCAGCGAACTGGCCGGCGTCTTCTCGGCCCTGCGCGCCAATGACCTGATCTGGAACTATGTCGCCAGCAACTATCTGAAGGGGCAGACCCCGCCCGCCTTCGATCTTCTCTACTGGAACTCGGACAGCACCAATCTGCCGGGCCCCTTCGCCTGCTGGTACATGCGCAACCTCTACCTGAACAACAGCCTGCGCATCCCGGGCAAGCTCGAGATGTGCGGTGTGCGCGTCGATCTCGGCCGCGTGAACATGCCGAGCTACCTGTTGGCGACGCGCGAGGACCACATCGTGCCCTGGCAGACCTCCTACCAGGGCACCCGCCTGCTGGGTGGCGAGTCGCGCTTCGTTCTCGGAGCCAGCGGCCATATTGCCGGCGTCGTCAATCCGGCGAGCAAGAACAAACGCAGCTACTGGACCGGCGGCGACCAGCGCGGCGATGCCGAAACCTGGCTGGCCGGCGCCGAGGAGCGGAAGGGCAGCTGGTGGACCGACTGGAGCGCCTGGCTGGCGCAGCATGCCGGCGGTCAGTGCAAGGCACGGGCGAAGCCCGGTAATGCCCGCCATCGCCCGATCGAGCCGGCCCCCGGGCGCTACGTGAAGGAAAAGGCCTGACGGCGGGGGCCGCCGGCGTGCCTTGCCGCGGATCACACTGACAACGAGACGGGAGACGATCATGCCAAGGGTTGCACTGGTGACGGGAGGAATGGGCGGTCTGGGCGAGGCGATCTGCATCAAGCTCGCGGCGCTCGGCTACCGGGTGGTGACCACGCATTCGCCGGGCAACGCCAAGGCGAAGGACTGGCTGCAGACGATGAACAACATGGGCTACGGGTTCCGGGCCTATCCCTGCGACGTGGCCGATTTCGATTCCTGCCAGGCTTGCGTCGAGCAGGTCACGCGGGAAGTCGGACCGATCGACGTGCTGGTGAACAACGCCGGCATCACCCGCGACATGACCTTCCGGAAGATGGGCCGGGCCGACTGGGACGCGGTGATCGGCACCAATCTCAATTCGGTCTTCAACATGACCAAGCAGGTCATGGACGGCATGGTGGAACGCAAGTGGGGGCGCGTCATCAACGTTTCGTCGGTGAATGGCCAGAAGGGCGCCTTCGGGCAGACCAACTATGCCGCCGCCAAGGCCGGCATGCACGGATTCACCAAGGCGCTGGCGCTCGAGGTGGCAAAGAGCGGAGTCACGGTCAACACCATCTCGCCCGGCTATATCGGCACGCGCATGGTCACGGCGATCCCGCAGGAAATCCTCGATTCCAAGATCCTGCCGCAGATTCCGGTCGGCCGCCTCGGCAAGCCCGAGGAAATTGCCGGCCTGGTGGCCTACCTCGCTTCCGACGAAGCCGCCTTCGTCACCGGCGCCAACATCTCTATCAACGGCGGCCAACACATGTACTGACCGCCCCGTTTTTTTCGCTCGCTCCTCAACAAAAGAAAGGGAAACATCATGACGCAACGCATCGCTCTCGTTACCGGCGCCGTCGGCGGTCTCGGCACCGCCATCTGCAGGGAACTGGCCAAGGCCGGTCACCGCGTGGTCGGTAACTTCTATCCGGGCGATCCCGCCAAGGACGCCTGGGTCGAGGCACGCAAGGCCGAGGGTCTGGACATCCCGCTGTTCGCGGCCGACGTTTCCGACTACGACCAGTGTGCCGCCATGGTCGAGGCCATCGAGAAGGAAGTTGGCCCGATCGACATCCTGGTCAATAACGCCGGCATCACCCGCGACAAGTTCTTCCCGAAAATGGAAAAGGGCCAGTGGGACGCGGTGATCGCCACCAACCTCGACAGCCTGTTCAACGTCACCCACAAGATCTCGCCGAAGATGGCCGAGCGCGGCTGGGGACGCATCATCAACATTTCCTCGGTGAACGGCGTCAAGGGCCAGGCCGGCCAGACCAACTATTCCGCCGCCAAGGCCGGCTGCATCGGCTTCACCAAGGCGCTGGCGCAGGAGCTGGCGAACAAGGGCGTGACCGTCAACGCCATCGCCCCGGGCTACATCGGTACCGAAATGGTCATGGCGATCAAGGAGGAAATCCGTCAGGCGATCATCGACAGCGTGCCGATGAAGCGCCTGGGCAAGCCCGAGGAGATCGGCGGCCTGTGCGCCTACCTGGCCTCCGACCTGGCCGGCTACATGACCGGCGCGACCATGAACATCAACGGCGGCCTGCACATGTGCTGACCGCTCTCCCGCCCTCAGGGAAACCCTCCCCGCAAGGGGAGGGTTTTTGCCGTTATAATTGTGCCTTGCAGCATTGCAAGGGCGCCGCAGAGCGTCCGCCGGATCATCCACAAGCGGAGGGAAGGTTTACATGCCTGAGCAGTCGAGACTGATCAAGAAATACCCGAATCGTCGTCTGTACGACACCCGCACCAGCGCCTACATCACCCTCAGCGATGTCAAGGATCTGGTCCTGACCGGCGAGAGCTTCAAGGTCGTCGACGCCAAGTCGAACGAGGACCTGACCCGCAGCATCCTGCTGCAGATCATCCTCGAGGAGGAAACCTGCGGCGCACCGCTGTTCTCCACCGACCTGCTGGCGCAGATGATCCGCTTCTACGGGCATGCCATGCAGGGAATGCTCGGCAAGTACCTGGAAACCAACATGAAGGCTTTCTCCGATTTCCAGGCCAAGATGCAGGAACAGTCGCGCTCGCTCTACGGCGACAACACCCAGATGCAGAATGACATGTGGTCGCAGTTCCTGAGCTTTCAGGGGCCGGCCATGCAGACCATGATGTCGGCGTACATGGACCAGAGCAAGCAGATGATCCAGCAGATGCAGAGCCAGCTGCAGAGCCAGACGCGCAACATGTTCACCGGCATCCAGTTCCCCGGCTTCCCGGGGGATGCCACGAAGAAGCCGGAAGGCTCCGAAAAATAACCGACTGCCCCGGCAGTTTCCGCCGAAGAGTTTTACGTGACCGTTGAAGTTTCCAGACCGCCCAAGGTGGGATTCGTTTCGCTCGGGTGCCCGAAAGCGCTGGTCGATTCCGAACAGATCCTCACCAAGCTGCGGGCCGAGGGCTACCTCATCTCGCCCTCGTACGACGGCGCCGACCTGGTCGTCGTCAACACCTGCGGTTTCATCGATGCCGCCGTCGAGGAATCGCTCGATGCGATCGGCGAGGCGCTCTCCGAGAATGGCAAGGTGATCGTCACCGGCTGTCTCGGCGCGCGGGAGGAGGTGGTGCGCGAGGCGCACCCGCAGGTCCTCGCGATCACCGGCCCGCACGCCGCCGACGAGGTGCTGCGGCATGTGCATGCACACCTGCCGCAACCGCACGACCCCTTCACCAGCCTGGTGCCGCCGCAGGGCATCAAGCTGACGCCGCAGCATTTCGCCTACCTGAAGATTTCCGAGGGCTGCAACCACAGCTGCACCTTCTGCATCATCCCGTCGATGCGCGGTCCGCTGGTCAGCCGCCCGATCGGCGACGTGCTGCAGGAGGCGAAGAACTTGGCCGAGGCCGGTGTCCGCGAACTGCTCGTGATCTCCCAGGACACCAGCGCCTACGGCGTCGACGTCAAGTACCGCACCGGCTTCTTCGGCGGGCGTCCGGTCCGGACGCGCCTGCGCGAGCTGTGCGAGGCGCTTGCCGAATTCGGCATCTGGGTGCGCATGCACTACGTCTATCCCTACCCGAGTGTGGACGAACTGATCCCGCTGATGGCCGAGGGCAAGATCCTCCCCTACCTTGACGTGCCCTTCCAGCACGCCAGTCCGCGCATCCTCAAGGCGATGCGGCGGCCGGCGAGCGCCGAGAACAATCTCGAGCGGATCCGTGCGTGGCGGGCCGTCTGCCCCGAACTGACCATCCGCAGCACCTTCATCACCGGCTTCCCCGGCGAAACCGACGCCGAATTCGAGGAACTGCTCGGCTTCCTCGAAGAAGCGCGGCTCGACCGTGTTGGCTGTTTCGCCTACTCGCCGGTTGAGGGCGCGGCCGCCAACGACCTGCCGGGCGCCGTACCGCAGGCCGTGCGCGAGGAGCGCCAGCGTCAGCTGATGGAGTTGCAGGAGGACATTTCCGCCGAACTGCTGGCCGCCAAGATTGGCCGCGAGATCGTGGTGCTGGTCGACGAGGTTGACGACGAGGGCACCATCGCCCGGTCGCAGGCCGATGCGCCGGAGATCGACGGCCTGGTCTTCGTCAACGGCCACTTCGATGCGGAGGCCGGCGACTTCATGCGCGTGCGCATCGTCGACGCCGACGAACACGACCTCTACGCCGAGCCACTCTGATTCGGCCGGCGAGCCCGCCCGTGGCGTCGGGCCCGAGAGCGCTCGCCAGACGGCGGGCGGGCTAGATCATGATCTCGGTCAGCGTGTCGCGCCGCTGGAGTTCCGATTCGAATTCGGTGAGCTCGGCGCCGAGCGCGTCGCGGATCGAGATCATGCCCAGGGGCTTGCCGTCCTCGACCACCGGCATGTGACGGAAACCGCCCTCGTACATCATGTGCAGGGCGTGACTGATCGGCCGGTCGGAGGCGATGGTCTGCGGGTCCCGGGTCATCACCTCGGCCAGCCGGGTTCGCTCGGGATCGAGCCCCGGCGCGACCACCCGGTTGAGCAGGTCGCGCTCGGTGAAGATGCCGGCCAGCCGGCCATGGGCGACGATCAGCAGCGAGCCGACCCGCTCGGCGGCCATGCGACTGGCGGCGTCGCGCACGCTCAGGGCGGCATCGGCGCAGAGAATCTTCTGGTTGCGGATCACATCGCTGATCTTGCGGTTCGGCATTGCTTTCTCCTTCACGCGGGATGGGGCAGGGAACGGACGCTGCGGCTTCGCGCAGACGTGGCCGGGGCGGCCTTATTGTTACCCGATCCGGCATGAAACTTCCAGCATAATTGGCGCAGCGGCGGTCCGGGCAGGGCCCGCGCGCACGACACGATCCCGGGGACATCATGGACGGAACAACACTCATCGAAGCGATTGCCGCGCGGATCGGGGCGCGGCACGTGCTGTGCACGCCGGCGGAAATGCGCCCCGCGCTGGAGGACTGGCGCGGGCGCTACCGGGGCGATGCCCTGGCCGTGGTCCGGCCCGGCAGTACGGAGGAAGTGGCGGCCGTGGCGCGGGCCTGCGCGGCGGCCGGCGTATCGATGGTGCCGCAGGGCGGCAACACCAGCCTGTGCGGTGCCGCGACGCCGCTGCCGGGGGCGGCGTCGGTGGTGGTCAGCCTGTCGCGACTGAACCGCATCCGTGCCATCGATACCGCCAATAACACCATCACCGTCGAGGCCGGCTGCGTGCTGGCTACCGTGCAGGAGGCCGCTGAACGGGCCGGCCGCCTGTTTCCGCTGGCGCTGGCGGCCGAAGGCAGCTGCCAGATCGGCGGCAACCTGTCGACCAACGCCGGCGGCGTGCAGGTGCTGCGCTACGGCAACACGCGCGAGCTGACCCTTGGGCTGGAAGTGGTGCTGGCCGACGGACGGGTGTGGAACGGTCTGCGCGGCCTGCGCAAGGACAATACCGGCTACGACCTCAAGCAGTTGTTCATCGGCGCCGAGGGGACGCTCGGGATCATCACCGCGGCCGTGCTCAAGCTCTTCCCGCTGCCCCGGGCGAGCGCCACGGCCTGGCTGGCGATTGCCTCGCCGGCAGCCGCCGTGCAACTGCTGGCCGACCTGCAGGCGGCCTTCGGACCGCAGCTGACGGCCTGCGAACTGGTCTCCGGAATCTCCCTCGGGCTGGTTCTCAAGCACATCCCCGACGCACAGGCACCGCTGGCGCCCAGTCCCTGGCACCTGCTCGTCGAACTGAGCGCGGGCGAGGACGAGCCGGCCCTGCGCGCCGGTCTCGAAGCCTTCCTCGGCCGGCAGCTGGAAGCCGGAGGGATCGCCGATGCGACGCTGGCGCAGAATGCCGCGCAGGCACGGCGGCTGTGGGCCCTGCGCGAGAACATCGGTGAGGCGCAGAAGATCGAGGGGCTGTCGATCAAGCACGACGTTTCGGTGCCGATCTCGCGCATCCCCGAATTCCTCGAGCGCGCCGACGCCGCCCTGCTGACGGCCTTTCCGGGCATTCGCATCGTTGCTTTCGGGCATATCGGCGATGGCAACCTGCACTACAACCAGTCGCGCGCGGAAGCCGGCGAGAACGCCGCCTTCATCGCCGCGCAGCCGGTGGTCGACCGTATCGTCCATGATCTGGTCGACGAACTCGGCGGCAGCATCAGCGCCGAGCACGGCATCGGCCAGCTCAAGCGCGAGGAGCTGGCGCACTACCGCAGTCCGCTCGAACTGGAAATGATGCGTTCGCTCAAGCAGGCGCTCGATCCGCGCGGGCTGATGAATCCGGGGAAAGTGCTGTAGCCGGCCGCAGGGCGCTCCGGGCCGCGACGGGGCGGCTTCAGGGGGTTTCGAGCGCCCGCGTCAGCAACTCGCCGACCAGCTCGTTGAGTCCCGTTCCGCGCTCGGCGGCGAGCGTCTGCAGCGTCCTGACGAGGTCGCCGTCGAGCTTGACGGCGAAGGGCACGAGGCCGGCGGCCTGATCGAGCCGGCGCTGTTCGCGGCGGTCGGGGAGGGCCGTCGCGGCCTCGGCGAAGCGCTCGGGCGTGGCGGCGGTGCGCAGGCGGTTGGCGGCCTTGAGGAATTTGTTCTTCTCGAGGTCGGTGCGTTTCATGGCCATGCGTTCTATCCTTCTGGGCTTGCCGGCGTGTCAGTGCAGCGTCGGCGGATTGGCGCGGAACAGCGCCTCGACAGCCTGGGCGTCGAAGCGGTATTCGCGGTTGCAGATATCGTCCTTGATCACCACTTCGCCGTATTCGCGCAGGATGGCGTCGACCTCGTCGCGGCCCAGGGTGCGCAGCATCGAGCGCACCTTCTCCCAGTCTTCCGGGCAGTCGTGCGCGACCGGTTGCGCATCGAAGACGCGCACGGTTTCCTCGTTGAACAGACGCAGCAGGAGCGCTTCCGGCGACAGGCCGAGCAGTTCTTCCGCCTTCACCGTCGAGGCGAGGTGCTCGATGCGCGCCCAGCCATCGGGGTCGCGCTCGTCGGCGGTCGGCAGCTTCTGCAGGAAGAGACCGGCCGCGCCGTGCTCGTTGGCGGCGAGGAAGAGGCGCGAGGGCAGCTGCTCGGACTGCTTCAGGTAGTGTTCGAAGATCGTGGCGATGCTGTCGCCGTCGAGCGGGACGAAGCTCTGGTAAGGCTCGCGCATGCTCGGCAGGTCGAGCGACAGCAGCAGCTGGCCGTGTCCGAGCAGGTCGGGCGCCGGGCCGGGCGCCACCTGCCCGGTGCAGCGCGCCATGCCGCGGATCTGCAGGCGTTCGTTGCAATCGATGACGAGCAGCGAGACCGGCCCGCTGCCGCGCAGCTGGAAGGTGATGCGGCCGGGCTGCTTGAGGTTGCAGCCGATCAGCAGGGTGGTGGCGCTCATCTCTCCAAGCAGGCGCGCCACCGGGGCAGGATAGTCGCGGCCGGCGAGCATCCCTCGCCACACCGGGCCGAGGTTGACGACGGCGCCGCGGATGTCGAGCTCGTCGAACAGGAAGCGCTGGACCTGGTCGTTCATCGTGCCAGCTCCCGCGCGTAGCGCTCGGGGTCGAAGCCGACCAGCAGCTGCGCGCCGGCATCGAGGACCGGCCGCTTGATCAGGCTCGGCACCTCGGCCATCAGGGCCAGCGCCTTGGCCTCGTCCACGCCGGAACGCTGCTCGTCGGTGAGCTTCTTCCACATCAGGCCCCGCGTGTTGAGCAGTGTCTGCCAGCCAGCGCGCCGGTTCCAGTCGGGCAGGTGACTCGCCGCCACGCCGGCCTTCTTGTAGTCGATGAATTCGTGGGCGATGCCGTTGGCCTCCAGCCAGGCGATGGCCTTCTTCATCGTGTCGCAGTTGCGGATGCCGTAGATGCGGATCATCGTTCCTTCCTCAGCGCTTGAGACGGGCAAAGGCCGCCGCCATCGCGCCGGCCGGCTCGGGCTGGCGCGCCTGCTGCTGACGGGCCTTGTTCGAGAGCGGCGCGCTGCCGCCGCCGGCCCTGGCGCCGGCGGCCGGCAGCTCGTCGTTCAGGCGCATGGTGAGCGCAATGCGGTTGCGCGGCAAGTCGACCTCGAGCACCTTGACCTTGACCACGTCGCCGGCCTTCACGACCTCGCGCGGGTCCTTGACGAACTTGGTGGACAGCGCGGAGATATGCACCAGGCCGTCCTGATGCACGCCGATATCGACGAAGGCCCCGAAGTTCGCGACGTTGGTCACCACGCCTTCGAGCAGCATGCCCGGCTGCAGATCCCTGACGTCCTCGACACCGTCCCTGAAGGCGGCGGTGCGGAATTCCGGGCGTGGGTCGCGACCGGGTTTCTCCAGCTCGCCGAGGATGTCCTGCACGGTCGGCAGGCCGAATTTCTCGTCGGTGTAGCGGTTTGGCTGCAGGGATTTGACGAGGCGCGCGTCGCCGATCAACTCGCCGATGCCCTTCCTGATGTCGGCCAGGATGCGCTCAACCAGTGGATAGGCCTCCGGGTGCACCGCCGAGGCGTCGAGCGGATTGTCGCCGCCGGTGATGCGCAGGAAGCCAGCGGCCTGTTCGAAGGTCTTCTCGCCGAGCCGGGGAACGGCGAGCAGGTCCTGGCGCGTCCTGAAGGCGCCGTGCTTGTCGCGGTACGCGACAATGTTTGCGGCGAGCGTCGGGTTGAGGCCGGAAATGCGGGTGAGCAGCGGCACCGAGGCGGTGTTCACGTCGACGCCGACGGCGTTCACGCAGTCCTCGACGACGGCGTCGAGCGCACGCGCCAGCTTGGTCTGGCTGACATCGTGCTGGTACTGGCCGACGCCGATCGATTTCGGATCGATCTTGACCAGCTCGGCGAGCGGATCCTGGAGGCGGCGCGCGATGGAGACGGCGCCGCGCAGGCTGACGTCAAGTTCCGGGAATTCGCGCGCAGCGTATTCGGAGGCCGAATACACCGAGGCGCCAGCTTCCGAGACGACGATTTTGGTCATGCGCAACTCGGGCATCAGGCGAATCAGTTCGGCGGCCAGTTTGTCGGTTTCGCGCGAGGCGGTGCCGTTGCCGATGCTGATCAGGTCGACACTGTGTTTCCTGGCCAGCAGGCCGAGCGTCTGCAGGGCACCGCCCCAGTCGCGGCGCGGTTCGTGCGGATAGACCGTGGCGGTTTCGAGCAACTTGCCGGTGGCGTCGACGACGGCAACCTTGACCCCGGTGCGCAGGCCGGGGTCAAGCCCCATGGTGGCCCGTTGTCCAGCCGGCGCGGCCAGCAGCAGGTCGTGCAGATTGCTGCCGAAGACGCGGATTGCCTCTTCCTCGGCACGCTCCCGCAGGACATTCATCAGTTCCAGTTCGAGATGCAGGAAGATCTTGACGCGCCAGGTCCAGCGCACCGTCTCGGAGAGCCAGCGGTCGCCGGGGCGGCCCTGATCGGCGATGCCGAAGCGTTTGGCGATGCGCGCTTCGCAGGGATTGTGTCCAACCGGCCGGTGGTTCTCGTCGAGCTCGCTGTCGAGCACCAGGCTGACTTGCAGCATGCCCTCGTTGCGTCCGCGGAAGAGGGCCAGTGCGCGGTGCGAGGGAATCTCGCCGATCGCCTCGCTGTAATCGAAGTAATCGCGGAACTTGGCGCCCTCGGTTTCCTTGCCGGCGACGACGGTCGACCTGAGCACGCCGTGCGCCTCCAGGTATTCGCGCAGGCTGCCAAGGAGTCCGGCATCCTCGGCGAAGCGCTCCATGAGGATCTGGCGCGCCCCGTCGAGCACCGCCTTGACGTCGGCGAAGCCGGCCTCGGCATTGAGGTATTTTTCCGCTTCGGCGTCCGGCGTCAGCGACGGATCGTCGAGCAGGGCCTCGGCGAGCGGCTGCAGCCCGGCTTCGCGGGCGATCTGGGCCTTGGTGCGGCGCTTCTGCTTGTAGGGCAGGTAGAGATCCTCGAGACGCTGCTTGGTCTCGGCCAGCGCAATGTCGGCTTCGAGCTCGGGGGTCAGCTTGCCCTGCTCGCCGATCGAAGCGAGGATCGCGGCACGGCGCGTCTCGAGCTCGCGCAGGTAAACCAGGCGCTCGTCGAGCATGCGCAGCTGGGTGTCGTCGAGTCCGCCGGTGACCTCCTTGCGGTAACGGGCGATGAAGGGGACGGTTGCTCCCTCGGCAAGCAGTTCGACGGTGGCGACCACCTGCTGCAGGCGACAGCCGAGTTCCTCGGCGATCTTCCGGGCGATGCGGTATTCGGTGTTGTTCTCGGTGCGATTCTCGGTGGGGGCGGTCAGTTGCGACATCGGTGCGCGGGCGTTCGCGTGAAAAAAGGAGGGCGAACTATGCAGAATCGGGCGTGAAAACTCAAGTTCCGCGCGGGCCCGCACCACAGGTCTCCGGCGGGAACTTTCTCCAGCCGGATCAGGCCTCCGCCGGCAGCCGGGCGTGGAGCCAGGCGCGGAAATTGTCGGCATCCATCGGCCGGGCGTACAGGTAGCCCTGCGCCTGCTCGCAGCCGATGTTGTGCAGCAATGCGGCCTGCGCCTCGTTCTCGACCCCCTCGGCGACGACGGAGAGGCCGAGGGCCTGGGCCAGCTTGACCACCATGTCGGCGATGCGCGTGCCGCACCCGTCGGGCAGGGTCATGGCGCTGACAAAGCTGCGGTCGATCTTCAGGCGGTTGAGCGGCAGCTGCTGCAGGTAGGAGAGCGAGGAGAAGCCGGTGCCGAAATCGTCGACGGCGATCTCGGCGCCGAGTGAGCGCAATTCGCGCAGCGTGGCGATGACGGTGTCGGCGTCGAACATGGCCACACCCTCGGTGATTTCCAGTTCGATGCGGCGCGCGGGGACCCCGAGGGTATCGAAAACCTCGCGCACGCGGCTCACGAAGCGGTTGTCGCGGAACTGCACGGGCGAGACGTTGACGGCCATGCGCAGCGACGGCAGTCCCTCGGCGTCCCATCGCAGCAACTGGGCGGCGGCGGTGCGCAGGACCCATTCGCCGAGATCGGGAATCAGGCCGGCGTATTCGGCGAGCGAAATGAACTGGTCGGGGGGGATGTTGCGACCGTCGTCGGTGCGCCAGCGGATCAGGGCTTCCGCGCCAACCACGCGACCGCTCGCCAAGTCGATCTGTGGCTGGTAATGGACTGACAGTCCTCGCTTGCCGACGATCGCGGCGCGCAGGTCGTGCAGCAGATCGAGGCGTGCGCGCGTGGCGGCCGTCATGTCCTGCGTGTAGTAGCGCCAGTGGGTGTGCTGGTCGTTGCGGGCGCGCTTGAGGGCGATGTTGGTCGTCTTGATGACGTTGAGTCCGTCACCGCTGTCGGCGCACAGACGGGTCAAGCCGATGGTGGCCTGTACCGGCAGGCGGTAGTCCTCGACGCTGATCGGTGCGTCGAACTGCGCGAGCAGGGCGGCCGGATCGAGCTTCCGGTCGGGAGCGAGCAGCCCGAAGACGTCCCCTCCGACACGCGCCAGCGTGGCCCGGGCGTCCTCCGCCGCAGGGTTGCCGAGCCAGTCGCGCAGGCGTTGCATCACGGCGAGCAGGAGGGTGTCGCCTTTTTCGTGGCCGAGCGCATCGTTGATCTCGGAGAAATGATCGATGTCGATCAGCGCGACGGTCCAGCCCGCTTCCCCGCGCTGGCGGTGCTCGTCAATGGCCTTGATGAAGCCTTTGCGGTTGGGAAGTCCGGTGAGCGGGTCGGAGAAGGCGAGGAATTCCAGATCGCCGAACAGATTGACGTTCTCGAGGCCGACCGCGATGTTGACGCAGAAGACCTCGAGCAGCTGCCGGTCGGTTTCCGTGAGCGGTGTGCGCGTGGCCAGGAAGACCGCGGCGTTGTTGCCGTCGTCGCCACTGAAGTAGAGAACCGTCGCACCATCGGTGTAGATGTTGCGCTTTTCGGCGAGGCAGCGGCGGACGTCGTTGACGATGCGCGGGTCGTCGATCTCTTCGAGCGGCCGGTCGATCAGCACGCTGTATCTTCCGGCGGCGCCGACGACGGTCAGGGGGCGGTTGAGCGCGCCTGGCTGCGGGTGCGCGTCGCGGGCGCAGAGCAGCCCCTCCGGTGCCAGGCGGAGCAGGGCCGCCAGCTGGGTCAGGACGCCTTCGGCAAAGCCCCTGAGCGCACGCTGCGAGAACAGGTCGGCGGCGGAATTGACGATCAGTTCGAGTCCGCGCCGGCTGGCGTTGATGGTGTGGATCTGTTCGTAGGAGCGGATTGCCGTGGTCAGGGTGGTGAGCAGGCGGATGCGTGTCAGTTCGGATTTGGTCTTGTAGTCGTTGATGTCGTAATCGCGGATCACGCGCATTTCCGGGGCGTAGCCGGGCTGGCCGGTGCGCAGGATGATGCGCAGCTCGGCAAGGCCGAGTTCGTTGCGGATGAGGCGCACCAGATCGAGCCCGGAACTTTCGTTTTCCATCACGACGTCGAGTAGTGCCACCGCAATGTCGGGTTCGTGCCGCAGGATGTCGAGCGCCTCCGCGCCGGTATGGGCATGCAGGAACTGCAGCGGGTGGCCGTCGATCAGGATGTCGTGCAGGGCGAAAAGGGTGGCGTTGTGCACTTCCCGGTCGTCGTCGACGATCAGCACCCGCCAGCATTTGCGTGTCCTGAGCGGGGCCGGGGCGACGTCCTCGGGGTCGTCGATGAATTCCAGCAGATCGTCGCTGTCGGCCTGGTCGACAGCGTGCGGGAATGAATTCGGCAGGGTCATGCGGAGTCCTCCGATGCGCTGCGCGGCGCAACACGGCAATTGTATCAACATCGTTTTGCCGGAAGGATGCGAATCGGGTTAAATTCGCGGAATCGCCGAACCGTCGCCGAGTCCTGTTTTGCACATTGTCCGGTCCGGGCCGGCACCATCACCAGGGGGAAATGCATGAAAATCGATATCGAACGCTTGGGTCTGCGCGAAATTCCGGTCGATCCGGAAACCCTGTTCAGCTTCCCCGAGGGCATTGCCGGTTTCGAGGACTGCAAGCGCTTCAAGCTGTTTCACGAGGAAGGCAAGCCGACGGTGTTCTGGCTGCAGTCGCTCGATCGCAGTGAGGTGCTGTTTCCGATCGTCGCTCCCGGAATGCTCGACATCGAATACCAGATCGAGCTGTCCGATGCCGATTGCGCCCTGCTCGGACTCGAGAGCATCGACGACGCGGCGGTGGTGGTGATCGTTTACCGCAGCGAGGCAGCCGATGGCCGGATCGCAGCGAACGCGCGCTCGCCGCTGATCCTGAACCTGAAAAACCGCCGGGGCATGCAGAAAATCCTGCACGAAGTGCATCCGACGCTGCTCTACCGCGCGCGCTAGCCGCGCGGAAGGGGGCGCTCAGGGCGCGAGCGGCGTCAGCTCGCGCACGTAGCGCTGCCAGTTTTCCACGTAGTGCGCCGCGCTCTGTTCGAGCCGGGCGACGTCCTCGTCGGTCAGTTCGCGGACGATGCGGCCCGGCGAGCCGACGATCAGCGAGCGGTCGGGATAGACGCGGCCCTCGGGGATCACCGTGTTGGCTCCGACGATGCAGTGCTTGCCGATCACCGAGCGGTTGAGGAGCACGGCGCCGATGCCGATCAGCGAACCGTCGCCCACGGTGCAGCCATGCAGCATGACCAGGTGGCCGACGGTGACGTTGCGGCCGAGCGTCAGCGGCACGCCTTCGTCGGTGTGCAGCATCGAGCCGTCCTGGATGTTGCTGTTCTCGCCGATGGTGATCGGGTCGTTGTCGCCGCGCAGGGTGGCATTCCACCAGACCGAGGCGTTGCGTCCGAGGCGGATGTCGCCGATCAGGGTGGCGTTGGGTGCGATCCAGCTCTGCGGATCGATCTGCGGGCGGCGGTTGCCGAGGGCATAAACGGGCATGGGCGGGGTGTCTTGTTGCGAAACAGGGCTCTCATTGATAGCGCAGCGCTTCGATCGGGTCAAGCTTCGCCGCCTTGCGCGCCGGGTAGAAGCCGAAGAAAATGCCTACCCCGGCGGCTACGCCGAAGGCCACCACCACCGACGTGCCGGAGATGACGATGACCATGTCGGTCAGCGCATTGATCAGCAGGGCGCCGCCGACGCCCAGCACGAGTCCGATCAGGCAGCCGGCCACCGAGATGATGATCGCCTCGAGCAGGAACTGCGTGAGGATTTCCTTCTGGCGGGCGCCGATCGCCATGCGGATGCCGATCTCGCGCGTTCGCTCGGTGACCGAGACGAGCATGATGTTCATGATGCCGATGCCGCCGACCAGCAGCGAAACCGAGGCAATTGCCCCGAGCAGCAGCGACATCACGCGCGTCGTTTCGGCAGCGGAATCGGCGGCGGCGGCCAGGTTGCGGATGAAGAAATCGTTCTCCATCTCCTCGCGGATGCGGTGCCGCTGACGCAGCAGGGCGACGATCGATTTTTCGACCTGCGGCATCAGCTCGGGGGCGGCCGCCTGCACCATGATCACTCGCACCGACCCCGGGAAGGGCGTGCCGAACACCTTGCGCTGGGCGGTGGTGAGCGGAACGATGATGGTGTCGTCCTGGTCGCGTCCGTCGAGGTTCTGCCCCTTGGCGCCGAGCAGGCCGACGATGACGAAGGGACTCTGCTGGATGCGGATCGTCTTGCCGACCGGGTCCTCGCTGCCGAACAGCGCCTCGGCGGCGGTCTTGCCGATCAGGGCGACGCGCGTCGCCGAGCGGACGTCCGAGTCGCCGAAGGCGTGGCCGCTGACGATGCTCCAGGCGCGCGCATCGAGATAGGCGGGCGTGGTGCCGATCACCGTGGCGTTCCAATTGTTCGCGCCATAGACCAGCTGGCGGGTGCCCTGGTGCGTCGGTGCCACGTGCGTGACGCCCTCGAGCTCGGCAATCGCTTCGGCATCGGCCACGTTCAACGTCGGACCGCCGCCACTGCCGCTGCGCGCGCCGCTGATGGTGGACGAGCCGGAAATCACGATGAACAGATTGCTGCCCATGCTGCTGATGGTCTGCGCCACGGCATACTGCGCGCCCTGGCCGATCGCCATCATCAGCACCACGGCGCCGACGCCGATCACCATGCCGAGCATGGTCAGCGCCGTGCGCATGCGGTTGGCGCCCATGGCGCGCCAGGCTTCGCCGAGCATCGGCCCGATCATGCCGCTGCTCCGTGCGCCGGGGTCGCCATGTCGCTGACGATGCGGCCGTCGAGGAAGCGGACCTGGCGTCCGGCATGTGCGGCAATGTCGTTCTCGTGGGTGACCAGGACGATGGTGATGCCCTCGCGGTTCAGTTCGCCGAAGAGCGCCATGATTTCCTCGCTGGTGTGGCTGTCGAGGTTGCCAGTCGGTTCGTCGGCGAGGATCAGGCTGGGCTGGTTGACCAGCGCGCGGGCGATTGCCACGCGCTGCTGCTGGCCGCCCGAAATCCGGCTCGGCAGCGAATCGGCATAGGCGGCGAGGCCGACCCGGTCGAGCAGGGTGCGCGCCCGCGCGCGCCGTGTCTCGCGGTCGCTGCCGGCGTAGACGAGCGGCAGGGCGACGTTGTCCTGCAGGTTCATCCGCGGCAGCAGGTTGAAGCCTTGGAAAACGAAGCCGATGGTGCGGTTGCGCAGGATGGCGAGTTCGTCGTTCCGCAGGTGGGCGACATTGCGCCCGGTGAGGAAGTAATCGCCGCTGCTCGGCGTGTCGAGGCAGCCGAGCAGGTTCATGAAGGTCGATTTCCCCGAGCCGGAGGGCCCCATGATGGCGACGAATTCGCCCGGCTGGATGCTCAGGTCCACCCCCTTGAGCGCCGGAAAAAGCCCGGCTGCCGTCCGGTAGGACTTGCCGAGTCCGGCCACGCGGATGACCGGATCGCCACGCGTTCCGGCCATCAGAACAGTCTCATGCCGACGCTGCTCGGCTTGCCGTTGCCTGGGGCGGCGATTTCGCCGGTGACGACGCGGTCGCCGGGCTTGAGATCGCCGCCGGTGACCTCGGTGCTGCGGCTGTCGGTGATGCCGAGCTGCACGTTGACCGGACGCAGGGTCTTGCCGTCGAGCACATGGACGGTGCCACTGGCGCCATCACGCTTGCGGCCCTTGCCGCCACCCGCGGAACGCTCGCGTGCTTCGGCCGGCCGTTCGGCCTTTTCCGCCCGCTCGCCCGTCTCGGCCTTCACGCTGCCTTCCGGTGGCTTGAAGCGCAGCGCGGCGTTGGGCACCAACAGGGCGTTTTCCCGGCGGGCGACGCCAATGCTGACGTAGGCGGTCATCCCCGGCAGCAGGATCTGGTCCGGGTTGGCCACCGAGACGCGGACGTTGTAGGTCACCACGTTCTGGGTCGTGGTCGGGTTCAGGCGGATCTGTTGCACCTCGCCCTGGAAACTGCGGTCGGGGAAGGCGTCGACGGTGAAGCGCACCTTCTGGCCGGGCCGGATGCTGCCGATGTCGGCCTCGGCGAAGGCCGAGTCGATGCGCATCTCGGAAAGATCCTGCGCGATCTTGATCAGCGTGGGCGTCTGGAAGCTTGCCGCCACGGTCTGTCCGAGGTCGACCACGCGGTCGATGACGACGCCGGAAACCGGCGAACGGATCGTGGTGTAGCCGAGATTCACCCGGTCCTTCTCGGCCGCTGCCTTTGCCTGCGCGAGTTGGGCCTCGGCCGAGCGGCGCGCCTGCACCGCCTGATCGTATTCCTGGCGGGAGACGTATTCCTGCGCGAATAGCGCTTGCATGCGCGCCTCGTTGGCGCGCGCCAGCTCGAGCGCCGTCGTCACGTTGGCAACGTTCGCCCGACTCTGGCCGGCCTGCGCGGCGAGCAGCGAATCGTCGAGCTCGAGCAGCGCCTGCCCGGCCTCGACCTTGTCGTTGAAGTCGACGTAGAGCTTTCTCACCGTTCCCGACACTTGGGTGCCGACGTTGACCAGCACGACCGGATTGAGCGTGCCGTTGGCCGAGACGGTCTGGGTCAGGTCGCCGCGCTCGATGGTCTGCAGGCGATAGCGCTGTTCCGGCGCAGGGCCGCTCTGGCTGCGGTAGAGGACGGCGCCACCGCCGGCGAGGGCGAGCACGGCGAGGCCGATCAGGGTCTTCTTGACGATGCGGTTCATGGTAGCGGGGTTCCTGTGGCCGGCGTCTGCAGCAGGCCGGTATCCAGTGTGCCGATGGCCTGCGCCAGGGTGGCGCGGGAGACGCGCCAGTCGAGCATGGCCTGGATGCGTTGCTGGCGGGCGGCGGCCAGCGCGCTCTGGGCATTGAGCACGTCGAGGATGGTGCCGACGCCGGCCTTGTAGCGGCCAAGCGCGACGCGTTCGGACTGCTCGGCGCTGGCCAGCAGGTCGGCCGTCGTTTTCAGCGACTGACCCGCCGTGCCAAGTGCCTGATAGGCGCGCCAGACGTCGAGTGCGACCTGCTGGCGCAGGCGCTCGCGCTGTGCCGAGCGCGATTGGTGCTGCGCTTCGGCGGTGCGTACCCGGTAGGTCGTCTCGTAGCCGGAGAAGAGCGGGATGCTGAGCGTGAGGCCGAGCGAGCTGCTGTGCGCACCGATACCGTCGCTGCGCTGCCAGCCGGTGCTCGCGCCGAGCGACAGCGAGGGGCGGCCGCTGGCGCGGGCGGCGTCGATGGCGGCCTGTGCCGCGGCCAGCTGCGCTTCTGCAGCCAGCAGGTCCGGCCGCCGCTGGCGGGCTTCGGCGATCAGCGCGTCGACGTCGCGCTGCACGGCGCCGGTTTCGCTTTCCGGGAGTTGCGCGGGGAGTTCGGCAAGCTGCAGCGGGCGGCTGGCATCGAAGCCCATGACGTTGGCCAGGACGCCGTCGGCATTGCGAACCTCGCCCTCGGCCCGGATGCGGGCGAGCGTCGCCTGCGACCAGGCCGTCTGGGCCTGCAGCCGGTCGGCTGGCGTGCCGGTGCCGACCCGGTAGCGCGTCTCGGCGGCGATCAGGCTTTCCTGGCTGGCCTTTTCGGAGAGCCGCGCGGCAGCCAGCGCGGCACGGGCCGCCTGTGCGTTGTGGTAGGCCTGCACGGCTGAAAGAAAGAGACCGTGGACCGTGGCGTCGAAACTGGCGGTGGCGGCGATCAGCAGCTGCCGTGCGTTCTCCAGGCTGGCGTCGCGCGCTCCGAAATCGAACAGCAGCCAGGCCAGGCCCAGCGATGCCGTGCGTTGCCGTTCCGTGGCGACATCGCCCGACTGGCGGGTGATTCCGGCCCTGGCGTCAAGCTCCGGCAGGAAGGCGCCCTGGGCGACGCCGACCAGCGCCGCCTGGGCGCGGGCGCTGGCCCAGACCTCGCGGGTCAGCGGATTGTTGCAGAGGGCGGATTCGACCGCGGCGAGCACGTCGAGCGGAGTCTCGGCCACGGGCTGACGGCAGCCGGTCCCGCTGGCGTCGGTCGCCGTCAGTCCGGTCAGCGGCAGGCGGGGGTGCGGGGGGGCCAGGCGATCGGTGCCGAGCGGATCGGCCGTGCCGAAGGCCCGGGCCGGACCGGCGAGGGCGAACACGGACATGAGCGCGGCGACGGTAGGCGGGATGAAGCGGAAATGCCGAAGCATGAAGGACAATCAGGATGTGGGCGTGAGGATTTTTCGTTAGTATAGCCGCGCCCGTTCCCCCGCCTTTTTTATCACCCATTAACAAATATTTCAGCGACGCCTCCGGTGTCGGCCCTGCCCGCTGGATTCCCGCTTCCGACCCGATGGCTCTCAAGGCAACGATTTTCAAGGCCGACCTGCAGTTGGCCGACATGGACCGCCACCATTACCAGGATTACGCGCTGACCCTGGCCCGTCACCCGTCCGAAACCGACGAGCGGATGATGGTCAGGCTGCTGGCCTTCGCCCTTCACGCCGATGAGCGGCTGAGTTTCGGCAAGGGCCTGTCGACCGATGACGAGCCCGATCTGTGGAGCCACGACCTGACCGGCGAGATCGCGCTGTGGATCGACGTCGGCCTGCCGGACGAGCGCCGGGTGCGCAAGGCGGCCGGGCGCGCGCGCCAGGTGGTGCTGCTTGTCTACGGCGGCCGCGCGGCCGACATCTGGTGGGAACAGAACCGGGCGGCTTGCGAGCGTCTGCCGAATCTCGTCGTTCTGCGCCTGGCGGCGGAGGATTCGCAGGCCCTGGCGGCGCTGGCCAGCCGCAGCATGCGCCTGCAGTGCATGATCCAGGATGGCGAGGTGCTCTTGACCGGCGACGGCGGCGCGGTGCGCATCGAGCCGCAGCGTCTGCTGCGCACGGCCGCATAGGGGAGGGTGGCGATGCCCTGGATGGAAACCGTTGGCCTGCTGGTCCTGCTCGCCGGTGCCTGGTTCTGGATGGACAGCTTCAAGGCCCGCGAGGCGGGCATGCGCGCGGCGCGCGCCGCCTGCCAGGCCGAGAGCCTGCTGCTGCTTGACGATACCGTGGCGCTCGGCAGCGTCCGCGCGGCACGCGACGAGGCCGGCCACCTGCGGCTGCGCCGCATCTACCATTTCGAGTACAGCGATACCGGCGACAACCGCCGGAAGGGACGCGTTACCCTGCTCGGGGACGAGGTGGAAATGCTCTACATCAGTCCG